>VFJR01000085.1 GCA_009885945.1 Anaerolineaceae bacterium | reverse complement strand
CGAAAATTCATCACTAACACCTTGGGTACTTTTATTTGCAATGGATTGCGTCTGAAATTAAATGGCATGATAAATTCCTGTAAAGTTGAGTTTAATTTTTCTTCGTGCGGATATCTTTGATGATTTTGCCGTCTTTCATCACAAGTGTAATATTGTTTGGGTCTTCCAGAGTGCGAATATTTTGCAATGGGTCTGATTTTACAATCACAATATCAGCTAGTTTGCCGGGTTGAATGGTGCCTACTCGATCTTCCCAACCTAAACATTCTGCCGCTGTTTTCGTAGTGGCAACAATGGCTTCCATTGGGCTCATGCCGATATTGCACATTAATCCAAGCTCACGCAAGTTGGTTCCATGAGGCATCACGCCCGCGTCTGTGCCCATTGCAATTTTTACACCCGCCTTATGTGCGCGGGCAATGCTTTCACTATGCGCTTCGATCGTCTCTTGCGCTTTGCGAATGCCATAATCTGGCATTCCGCCCTTTGCTCCAATTTCCAACACCGCTAATGGCGCGAGCAAAGTAGGTACAAGGAAAGTGCCGTGCTTGAGCATTAACTCTATGGCTTCATTGTCAAGATAAATTCCATGTTCAATCGAATGAATACCAGCCCGCACCGCATTTTTAATTCCCTCTGAGCCTTGGGCGTGCGCCATTACTTTTATGCCGCGCCGGTAAGCAGCCTCACGCACGATCACATCCAACTCTTCCGGCGAGAATTGTGTAAATTCAGGATGATCTGTTGGGCTAAGCACGCCGCCAGTCGCGCAGATCTTGATCACCTCTGCGCCTGCTCGCAGCACCTCGCGTACCTTTTGACGGCACCCATCTACACCGTCTGTGGTCGAAGCGGGGAAGCCCGGGTAAGAGGGAAACAGTTCAAAATTCATCCCCGAAAGCATCCAGCCATCAGCATGACCGCCTGTAATGCCCAACACGCTTATGCTGATCTGCATCCGTGGACCAACTACAACGCCAGATTCGACCGCCTGTTTCACGCCGGCGTCTGCGCCGCCTGCATCGCGCACACTGGTAATCCCAGCCTCAATGGTATTCCTCATATATTTTGTAGAATTATAGAAACGCATCGAAAATGGCGTGGTCATTTCGCGTACCAGGTTAACGCCTTCCAGCATGAGATGCACATGCGTATCAATAAAGCCAGGCAAAATATATCCACCTTGAGCGTCAATTTCTGTTACAGGACCTTCCGATGAATTGATCTTTTCCCGCCCAACGGCTTGAATACGGTTTTCTTTAATAAATATAGCAGCCTTGGGCGAGGGCGTATTCCCCGTACCATCTATAAGCGTACCATTATGAATGAGTAAATTGGTCATGCGCACACCTCGTAATTAATAAAGTTGAAATTTAATAGTAGACATTATCCAAAATAATCCGCAGACACCGTGCTCGCAGTGTATTTCGCCGATTATAAATTTTTTAGAGAAAAATCTACGATATTCTATGTAATCTGCGGATAAAATAAGCGGAAAATTTACTTACCGATAAAGTCTATTCTACTTCACATTTATTTACCTGCCTTGGTGTAATGTCAGTGATTAGCCGATCTCCATGATGTTTTTAAGTAACGCCAAATTTTCCCTCAGTTGTTTTTTGATTGTCTTTCCAATAATGATTTCACTTAAGTGCGGAAGCGTAATTAAATTGATTCGAATCAATATGTTAACTTGAGTACCATCATTGACATTTTCAAACGAATAAGACGTAAGCGAACTGAGCGGACCAGTCAGCGATTTGAACTGATACATCTTATTGGTTTCGTATTCAACTACTTCAAATGTGCTTTGGGTGCGGTGCCCCATAAAATTACTGGTGCTTTTGAACGAAACCCCTTTGCCCGGAATACTTTCAGCGATGCGGATGGAAGCCAAAGTGCCATATTGCCATTGAAAATCGTTTTCTGGCGTACTGACAAAGTCAAAAACTTGCTGGATTGGGCGATGGATAAATATAGTTGATTCAATATTGATCATTAAGTCGTTCTCTCATATTTCAATTGACTGCCTTGATGTTGACAAGGTATCCCCTTAATTCTCTCAATTTAGTGTAACACACTACTAAATTCACTTTGATTCAGATACTCTTGAATTGACAGGGCTTTTCTTTTTTGCTACACTCAATTTATAGCCCAAACTTTAATCCTATGACAACTCTCCTTATAAAAAACGCATACATTGTTACCATGGACAACCATCAGAATGAAATAGCGGATGGCGGCTTGTTAATACGAGATGGATTTATTCAACAAGTTGGCGCAATGAGTGAATTGCCGCAAACTGCTGATGAAGTTCTTGATCTTAAAGGTCATGTTGTTTTGCCGGGGCTGGTCAATACCCACCATCATTTTTATCAAACACTAACGCGTGCAGTGCCCGCCGCGCAGGATGCCAACCTCTTCAACTGGCTCAAAACCCTTTATCCCATTTGGGCACGCATGAATCCTGATGATATTTTTATTTCGACTTCCACCGCCTTGGCAGAACTTGCCCTTTCGGGATGTACCACCGCTTCCGACCATCTCTACCTTTTTCCAAACGGTTCAAAACTTGACGATGAAATTGATTCTGCCTCCGAGCTTGGTCTGCGCCTGCAAGCCTCGCGCGGTTCCATGAGCCTCGGTGAATCCAAAGGCGGGCTCCCACCTGATTCAGTTGTAGACACCGAAGAAAACATCCTCAAAGATTCTCAACGCCTCATCGAAAAATATCATAACGCCAAACCCGGTGCAATGACGCAAATTGTGCTCGCGCCTTGTTCTCCCTTTAGCGTCACCAGCGACCTCATGAAACAATCTGCCATACTTGCGCGCGAGTATGGTGTACATCTTCATACACACTTGGCTGAAACAGAAGATGAAGAACAATTTTGTTTGCAAAAATTTGGGCATCGCCCCGTAGGGTATATGCAGGAAGTGGGCTGGGTAGGGGACGATGTTTGGTTTGCCCATGCGGTCTGGGTTAATGACGAAGAAATTAAAACATTCGCCAAGCACAACTGCGGAGTAGCACATTGTCCTACTTCTAACATGCGCCTAGCCTCTGGCATTGCACCTATTAAAGAATACCTAAAAGCGGGCGTCAACGTTGGCTTGGGTGTCGATGGCTCTGCTTCCAATGATGGCTCACACTTGTTGGCGGAAGTCCGCAACGCTATGTTGTTATCACGACTCAAAGAGGGCATTACTGGTTATTCATTATCCGCTGATCCTAATAGAAAATTGATGACTGCCAGAGAAGCCTTACATCTCGGCACACGCGGCGGCGCGGCAGTGATCGGACGAAAAGACATCGGCAGTTTAGAAGCAGGCAAATGCGCAGACTTCTTCGCTATTAACTTAAATCGCCTTGGGTACGCAGGTATGCACGACCCTGTTTCTGCGATTGTCTTTGGCCAACCCGCCAATGTAGATTACACTGTGGTTAATGGAAAATTTATTGTCAAAGAAGGTCAATTGGCGACAGTAGATCAAGGCAAATTGATCGAGAAACATAACAAAGCCGCTAAAAGGCTGTTGGAACGTTAGAACGTGCCAACGTTGAAACATTCCAACGTGTAGGATGAGTGACATGCTAGTCCCCATTTTGTTTTGGCTATCCATTCCCGCTTCATTGGTAAGTTCTGTTTTCGGCGTAGTAAAAAACAAATACTGGCTAGTATTCATCGGCGCAATATTGCTTTTTCCTATTTCTTATTACATAAATGGCTCCCCTTCCATTCATGGATTTGGTTTGCTATTACCCTTTTTCAAATCGGCTCTGCCGCCGCAGTCCGTGAAGAAAATAAACTATGGGCGTGGCTGTTATTAGTTCCCATGTTCCTTGTGGTTGCATATTTTCTTTTCTTCGTTGTTTTCTTAATTAACGTTTGAACGTTTGCACGTTAAAACGTTCCCCGGAGTTCCTATGCCTACCTCTACAAAAACAACCCGCAATTTAATTGATGTCGCCATGGGACGCGCGCCTGCTGATCTTGTGATTCGCAATGGTCAATGGGTGAGTGTACAAACAGGCGAGATTATTCCCAGCACAGATATAGCTATTAAAGATGGTTATATTGCCTATGTCGGTGAAGATGCGCGCCATGCGATTGGCAAAAAGACAAAGGTGATCAATGCCAAGGGGCGTTACCTTGTGCCGGGTTTGTTAGATGCGCACATGCATGTTGAGTCTGGCATGGTTACAGTGACAGAGTTTGTGCGTGCTGTGGCAGTGCGCGGCACAACCGGCATGTTCATTGACCCGCATGAGATCGCCAATGTCTTTGGGCTCAAAGGTGTCAAGTTGATGGTGGATGAAGCACAGCAACAACCCATTCATGTCTGGGTACAAATGCCGTCCTGTGTGCCCTCTGCACCGGGCATGGAAACTCCGGGCGCATCCATTGGTCCAAAAGAAGTGGCGCAAGCGATGAAGTGGAAGGGCATCATTGGCTTAGGCGAGATGATGAATTTCCCCGGCGTGTTTATGGGTGATTCAAAAATGCTGGATGAAATGACCGAGACGCGCAAAGCGGGCAAGACCATTGGCGGGCATTACGCCTCACCCGATTTAGGGCTTCCATTTCATGGCTATGTGGCCGGCGGCGCAGAAGATGACCATGAGGGCACTCACCTCGAAGATGCAATTCAGCGTGCGCGCCAAGGTATGAAACCTATGCTTCGATATGGATCAGCATGGTTTGATGTAGCATCTCAAGTGGGCGCAATTACGCATCATCATCTGGACCCGAGGCGGTTTCTGTTATGCACCGACGATTCCCACGCTGAAACGCTGGTGCGCGATGGTCACATGGATCGCGTGCTGCGCCACGCCATTGCGCAAGGACTCGCACCTATCACCGCCATTCAAATGATGACAATTAATACCGCCGAACATTTTGGCGTTTCCAAAGACATGGGCATGATCGCGCCCGGGCGCTGGGCTGATATTGTTTTGGTAAAAGATTTGCATAATTTTAAAGCGGATGTAGTAGTTGCAAAAGGAAAAGTAATTGCCGAGAGTGGAAAGTGGAAAGTGGAACTTGCAAAATTTAAATATCCTAAGTGGGCGGTGAATTCGGTTCATCTTAAACGGTTGTTGAATAAAGATGATTTTCTTATTAAAGTTAAAAGTAATGCGCTGAGCTTGTCGAAGAGTCATAAGTCGAAAGTCAGGGCGAATGTGATTGGCGTCATTGAAAATCAAGCGCCGACTCGACATTTGACCTTTGACCTGCAACCCGAAAATGGCGAGATCAAAGCTGATATCAAACGTGACATTGCCAAAATCGCATTGGTCGAAAGACACAAAGGCACAGGCGGGGTGACTCTTGGTTTGGTCAGTGGTTTTGGTTTTAATGTAAAATGTGCCATTGCCTCTACGGTTGCGCATGACAGCCATCATATGATCATTGTCGGCACCGATGATGACTCGATGGCAGTAGCCGCCAACAGCTTGGCGCGAAGCGGAGGCGGGCAAGTGATAGTCAAAAATGGAAAAGTCATAGGTCAGGTGGATTTAAAGATCGCTGGCTTGATGTCCATAAAAAAAGCGGATCTAGTGGCTGGCGAAGCGGCTACAATTCTTAAAGGATTTAAATCCTGTGGTTGTCAATTGAATAACGCCAATATGCAATTAAGTTTATTGGCTTTGGTGGTGATTCCCGAATTGCGCATCTCTGATAAAGGGTTGGTGGATGTGACAAAATTTAAATTTATTTCGATGCTGGAGGCAGTATGACGACATTTCCATTTGAAAGATTGCAGGCCGATATTGCAAAGTTGATCGCAAAGACTCCGGCAGGCACACGTTTGTTGAACGAACCTGAACTTTCTAAGCAATTGGGTGTTTCGCGCACGACTTTGCGAGAGGCAATGCGCACATTTGAAGCGCAGGGCTTGATTCGCCGCAGACAGGGCTCTGGCACGTATGTGATCGGCAAAGTGCCGGTCATGGATTCTGGGTTGGAAGAATTGGAAAGTATTGACAAAATGGCAAGCCGACTGGGTTTGAATGTTTCAGTCAGTGATTTACAGGTTAGCGAATCGAGCCCCACAGAGGAAGAAGCAAATGTGCTGGGTCTGGAGCGCGGAGTAAAAGTGACGCGGGTTCAGCGTGTGATTCGAGAAGATAAATTAACCGTGGCTTTTTTGGTGGACGTATTGCCTGTTGATATTTTAAAATCCGCAGACCTGCCAGAGTCCTTTGGCGGCTCTGTGCTGGATTTTTTGCTGGAGCGCGGTGATGATCTTACCGTTTCGCGGGCGGCGATCAGCGCTGTTGTCGCAACAGCAGAGGTTGCCAAGCCCTTGTACATTCAGCGTAATGATGTCTTGTTGAAATTTACCAGCCATTTGTATAACGCAAAGGGAAAAATTGTAGATTATTCTTTAAGTTACTTTATTCCTGGCTTTTTTAATTTTCATGTGGTGCGCAAAGTGGGCGGTGGATAAATTAATAGACCAGATTGCTTTTAAACCCTGCCGCCTCCTGCTCGACCTTCTTTTACAGACGGTTTCTAAAATGTTTTTACTACAAAGGACACTAAGAGCATAAAGGAAAACCCTTAAAAAAATCTAGAACTAGTTAGCTTTTTTTGAAAGAAAGTTTAAAAATCTCTGTTTATCTCCGTTTACATTGTGCCCTTCTGGGTATCATGGTTATTTTGACTTATGAAACACTCTCTTAGTATTAATTTATAGAGGCGCGTTATGGCAAAGCAAAAGTTTTATGTAGTCTGGAAGGGAAGTAAAACGGGCATCTTCACTTCATGGGTGGAGTGTGAGAAACAAGTGAAGGGTTATCAAGGTGCGCAATATAAAGCCTTTGATAGTAAGGTTCAAGCAGAGGATGCGTTTGCTTCAGAATACGTTGAATATAAAGGCAAGCCCGCTTCTCTTGGAAATTGGAAGACAGCAGAGACGCCACCTCATCTTCCTTCCATTTGTGTGGATGCGGCTTGCAACGGTTCGCCTGGCACTTTGGAATATCGCGGCATATTATTGAAAACGGGTGAACAGATCTTTCACGCAGGTCCTTACGCGCAGGGCACGAATAATGTCGGCGAATTTTTGGCGATTGTACATGGACTAAGCTGGTTGGTAAAACATGATCAACGCATGCCCCTTTACTCTGATTCTGAAAATGGTATTGCGTGGGCGATGACGGGTGTTTGTAAAACAAAATTAAAACATACCTCTAAAAATGCTATCCTGTTCGCATTGATTCACAGCGCGGAGAATTGGCTGACAGAAAATGAATTGATGGACGAAAGTGTCTTGAAATGGGAAACAGGCGAGTGGGGTGAAAATCCTGCGGATTTTGGAAGGAAATAAATCATAATGAAAACAGCATTGCTTGTCATAGATATTCAAAAAGACTACTTCCCCGGCGGCAAATACCCGCTGGTGAACCCATTAGAAGCCGCGCAAAAAGCGTACATGATCTTACAGTGTTTCCGTGAGCATAAAGGACATCATGTTCACATTCAACATATATCACTTGAGCCTGACGCATCCTTCTTCATTAAAGGAGATAGCGGCTCCGATATTCACGACGCAACGGCGCACTTTGAAGGTGAGCCTATCGTCTATAAACACGAGCCTAATTCATTTCTCAACACCAATTTATTAGAGATGTTAAAAGGCTGGGGCATTGAACGCGTGGTCATCACTGGCATGATGACTCATATGTGTATAGATGCCACTGCGCGCGCCGCCTCCGATTTTGGTTTTCAGGTGTGGGTGGCAGAAGATGCGTGTGCTTCGCGCGATTTGAAATTTGGTGAGACAGTTATCCCCGCCGAGCATGTGCATAAAGCCTTCCTCGCCGCGCTCAAGGCTTATGGTGAAGTAATGAAGAGTGAAGAAATCATCGCAAAGCTGGCTGGGGAATTAATATAACCTCGGTGGTTGAGTAGCCCCGCGCATTTGGCGGGGCGTATCGAAACCACCACTCACACAAATCACTTTCAATGACTGGTGGTTTCGATACGGCGCAAAGAACAAGAACGCGCCTACTCAACCACCAATAAAGCCATGACTTTTCTTTTGCTCTTCCTTTGTGACCCTTTGTGTCCTTTGTGTTTAAAATATTTTTGCACTCACCTCATCAATCGGAGCCTCATGACAACCCTCGACCCACAAAAACAAATTCAAGCCAAACAATACGCGCGCATCAAACGCCGCTTGTGGCTGGTAGATAACCTCTTCGGCGCAATTTATATTTTTGCTTGGCTATTCACTGGCTGGGCAGTTTCTTTGCGCGCCTATCTGACTACATTCACGAACAATCAATGGCTTCTCGTTCCACTTTATTTGCTGGTTTTTGGTGGCATATATTCCATTTTAAATTCCCCTTTAATGTTTTATAGCGGATTTGTTTTACCGCATCGTTTTGATCAATCGAATCAGACGCTCAAAGACTGGATTATGGATCTGATGAAAGGAATGGCGGTCGGACTACCCCTCGGCTTGATTCTGCTCGAGTTGCTATATCTAGCCCTCGGCGCGTTTGGCGACCTGTGGTGGTTGTGGGCGGCAGGCGGATTGTTGGTGGTGAATGTTTTGCTGGTCAATCTTGCACCTGTGTTAATTTTGCCCTTGTTCAATAAATTCATTCCGCTGGGCGATGAGCATAAAGAATTACAAGAACGATTGCTCAAACTTGCAGAGAAAGCCAATACAAAAGTTCGCGGCGTCTTCAAATTTGATATGTCCAAGCGTACAAAATCTGCCAATGCCGCTCTAACGGGGCTGGGCAACACGCGCCGCATCATCCTCGGTGATACATTGATCAACGAGTTTACGCTCGATGAAATTGAAACCGTACTCGCGCACGAATTAGGACATCACGTGCATCGTGATATTCCATTCTTAATCATCTTTGGCAGCATTACTACTGCCATTGGTTTTTATCTTGCGTCTCTTGGCATGAATTGGGCTGTGGTTTATTTTGGCTTTGCAGGTGTAAATGATGTTGCCGCATTCCCCGCTTTGGCATTTATCTTAAGTTTATATAGCACTTTGACCATGCCGCTCGAAAATGCCGTCTCGCGCTGGCGCGAAAATATGGCGGATGATTATGCTTTGCAATCTACAGGCAAGGGCGAAGCGTTTGCCTCGGGCTTTACAAGATTGGCAAACCAAAACCTTGGCGATGTTGACCCCGAAAAATGGGTGGTCTTCATGTTCTACTCGCATCCGCCTTTGGGCGAGAGAATTGAAAAGGCGAGAAGATATAAATAACCTATGTCATTGCGAGGGCGGTTTTGTTCTTTGCCCGACATCGTACTCGCAGAGTAAGCAATCTCCAGTCATGATGGGATTGCTTCGCCGCTTAAACCAAGAACGCGGCTCGCAATGACATAACTAGCGTTTAGATATCACATACCTCGTCATCTCCATTCCAAAATATTCTGCGTGATGTGTAAAGGTCATGCCGCATTTCAATAATACACTTTGAGAGGCGCTGTTCTCAGGATGAGTTAAGCCGATGATTTCATTTAAGCCTAAAGTGTTGAAGCCATACTCTAAAGAAGCGCGGGTGGCTTCAGTGGCATACCCTTGCCCCAAAAATCTCTGCTCAATAAATATCCTACTTCTGTTTCATTCGTCTCAGCTAAATAATATAATCCGTTCCAGCCGATCAATTCACTTTGCCCATGCGGAATGATAACCCACCATCCGCATTTATATTCGCGCCAATGGTTTAATTGATTCTCTACCAGCTTTTCTACGCGCTCCATTGGGCGCGGTCCGGGGTTAGGAAAATATTTTAAGATATCTGGCTCGTTGATAATTCGATGTAAAGTTTGAGTATCATCTTTGGATATCGGGCGTAATGTCAGCCTTGCTGTTTTAATTGTAGGAATATCAAAGTCCATGTTGTCTCTCCATTATATAATTTTACCTACTTTCTATTTATTACTCTCTTACCAATAGGAGTTCATTTATGAAATTTGCAATCTTTGCTACAGGCGGCGTGGGCGGGTATTTTGGCGGGAAGCTGGCGCAGAATGGAGATGATGTCTCGTTCGTTGCGCGGGGGAAGCATAAAGCCGCGATTGCTGAATCAGGCTTACGGGTAGATTCGATCGGCGGCGATTTCGTGGTGAAACCCGCCTCAGTGTTTGAGTCGCCGCGTTCGATTGGAAATGTAGATGTAATAGTATTGGCTGTGAAATCATGGCAGTTAGATGAAGCGATTCGAGAAATGAAGCCGTTGATTGGCGCGCAGACCATGATTTTGCCATTGATGAATGGCGTTGAACATCTTGAAGCATTGATCTCTGCGTTTGGGCGTGAGCATGTGTTGGGCGGTATGTGCCGCATTAGTTCATTTGTGATTGATGCCGGGCATGTTGCGCATGTGGGCGTTCAGCCATTTATTGCATTTGGTGAATTGGATAATAGCAAGAGTGTGCGTGTGAATGAATTGAAAGATATTTTTGCAAAACTTGACGGCATTACTGTAGATGTGCCGAAAGATATTATGTTGGCGATGTGGGAAAAATATTTATTGATCTGCGCGTACAGCGGTGTGGGCGCGGTGACGCGTCAGCCTGTGGGTGTGTATCGTTCT
>VFJR01000197.1 GCA_009885945.1 Anaerolineaceae bacterium | reverse complement strand
TTTCAACCTGACAACCAGCGGTGTGGCGGGCGCAGCAGGTTCTTCGGTTAACGGTTCTGACGATGTCTATACCGTGAAAGTAAACACTGGCAGCGGCAATGGCACCATTCGTTTGAACATTGTCAGCTCACCCACCATTTTTGACCTAGCCGCGAATCCCTTAAGTGGTCCTTTCACAACAGGCGAAACGTACACAATTAACAAGACCTTGACCTATTCATCGCAAAGCGCAACCGACGGCTGGATCCTTGAATCCTCTGAGAACAGTAACTTGGGCGGCACAATGAATAGCAGCGCAACCACATTTAACCTGGGTGATGATGCCGCCAAAAAACAATATCGCGCCATCCTCTCTTTTAATACCGCTGGCTTGCCGGATACTGCTGTTGTTACCAAAGCCACGCTTAAACTTAAGTTCAGCGCAGTGGTCGGCGGCGGAAATCCGCTCACTACCTTTCAGGGTTTTATGGCCAGCATCATTAATGGCACCTTTGGCTTGCCTGCCCTTGAGCTTACTGATTTCAACGCGGCAGCCATAAAGACAGTTGGTCCGCTCTCACCAGCTTTATCTTCTAATTTCTATTCACTCAACCTGGGCGCACCCGATGCCTACATCAACAAGCTGACCAGCAACAGCGGCATCACCGAGATCCGTCTGCGCTTCAAGCTGGATGACAACAACGACGCAATTGCTAATTATCTTTCGCTCTTTAGCGGTAATGCACTCACCGCCGCAGATCGCCCGAAGTTGATCATTCAATATTACGTGCCGTAACTTACAAGGAACGCAACGTACCGTGGAAACAATTTCCACGGTACGTTTTTATTTAAATGCAATACGGTATAATACCGCCCATGGAAACTACAATTATTGGCGTACGCTTTACCAAGATCGGCAAGATTTATCACTTTGACTCAAGCCCCGTGCCAGACATTAAAGCTGGCGAACGGGTTATCGTAGACACCTCTCGCGGACAGCATCTCGGCGAAGTTATTCAAATATTAGCCGAGCCCCCTGCCGCACCTGAAGGCGGCTGGCGCTCTGTGGAAAGACGCGCCACCCCCCGCGACCTCTTATTGCAACAATCCTGGCAATCAAAACAAACCGAAGCCATGATCAACTGCCGCGCACGTGCTTCCGAATTAAAACTGCGTGATATCAAGATCGTCACCGCAGAATATAACTACAATGGTGCTCGTCTGGCTTTCTTGTTCAGCACAGAACAGGAAGAAAAAGTGGATTTGAAATCCCTCAAAAAAGATATGCAAGCCATTTACCCTGATACCACCATCGAGATGAGGCAGATCGGACCGCGCGATGTGGCAAAATTTCTAGGCGGCATGGGCGCCTGCGGAATCGAATCGCGCTGCTGCTCCACCTTCCTAACCGACTTCTCGCCCATCTCCATCAAGATGGCGAAAGAACAGGGCATTTCACTTACGCCCAACGAAATCACCGGCATGTGCGGCAGACTGCGCTGCTGTCTCATTTTTGAATATGAACAATATGTTGCCGCCCGCAAAGAACTACCCAAGCGCAACAAAAAGGTAATCACCCCTAAAGGCGAAGGCAAAGTTGTGGATGTGATCCCAATGAGCAATAAAGTAGTGGTGCATTTGGACAGCGAAGAAAATAAATACTACACCACCACTTTTGAACGCGATGAAATTCAGCCTTGGGACGAGTTTGAAGCATTACGCCGCAAATCTCAAGCCCCGTGCGACCGTCACGAAAGCGGCGGCTGTTCCTGCGGCAAAGCAAAAAATAAGAATGACAGAACAAACTGATCATTGGGAAACTCCTCAAAAAATTCTGGTTATTCTGGCTCACCCCGATGATCCAGAATTTTTTTGTGGTGCAACACTGGCACGCTGGGCGTGCGCCGGGCATGAAGTCACCTATGCCATTTTAACTGGCGGCGATAAAGGGTATAACCCTACAACGCATCCAGAAATGACGCCTGAAAAATTGCGCACGATCCGCCATGTAGAACAACAAAATGCGGCAAATGTGATCGGCGCAAAAGCGGTTCATTTTCTCGACCTGGAGGACGGGTACCTCGTTCCAGACTTGAATCTACGCCGAGACGTGGTGCGTATTATCCGCCAGTTCAAGCCTACCATCCTAGTCACTTGTGACCCGCAAAATTTATTTGCTGTTTATGGTATCAACCACCCTGATCACCGCGCCTGCGGTCAAGTTGTAATTGACGCCGTCTTCCCCGCCGCAGACAATGTTGCGTTTTTTCCTGAACTGCTTGCTGAAGGGTATCAGCCTCATATGCCGCGTGAAGTTTGGATTTCACTTACCAATCAACCCAACACTACGTTAGACGTTACCGAAACATGGGACGTTAAACTTAAAGCAATTCTTGAACATAAAACCCAAATTCAAGATGTCGAAAAACTTTTCGAACGCATGAAATCTCGTAGGGCAGAAGACAGCACAGAGGAAAATCCGCGCTACGAAGAAAAATTCCGTGTGGTGAAATACGAATAAAAAAGATCCGTTTTATTAAGTGTGGAGAATCTTAAACAATGAGATCATTAACTCACCTTATTACTCCAGCCATCATCACATTAATACTGGCCGGAACCAGTTGTACGATGGAAGAAAGCTCCTTGGCGGCGAACCAGCCATCCGCTAGTAAAGAGGCGCTGAAATCAACTGCTATCTCTGTTCAGCCGGTCATATCAACTCCTGTTGTTACTGCTCCTAAAATAGATGAAGTACTAGCGCAATGCCCAAGCGCCGCAGAAATTGCATCCATTGATACAGATATCAAACTGCAATTTGATGCCGACCCAACAACAGGAACATTGGTCTGCACATCCGCAAATGGCTCTGTAGATTTAACACGATTGCAAGAGCGGGCATATCAGGCAATTTTAATGATGAAAAAGATAGAGTTCAGCCAGCCCTTGCCTTGGACAGACAAACCACTATACGATTGGTTCGTTGGCGCAATTGATGGGATACGCTTCCCTGGGGATATTGAATTTAGTTTTTGTTGTGACCCTGAAAATTTCATCAACATCCAAACGAATAATCTTTCGGCCTTGCAGACCAACCGCTGGATTGATCCGAAACTGGGCACTGGCCTGCAAGGATTAATGGTTTTGTTTGTACATGAAGCAAGGCATAACGAAAATTTTCCACACACCTGCGGTGCAGAAGACAACACGATTTCTGAAATGGGTGCATGGGGCGTACAGTATCACCTATTATGGTGGCTTGCATTTTATTCAGATAGAAATTTTAACAGCCCAACAGATGTTTACCTTTACCCAGCGTACTATCAAGAACTAGCGCTTGGTGAAGCTAACTGGACACGTGAAATCCGCTTTTGCATAGAACCAGCCATGACACCGGGATCAACCCCCACATTATTTCCATAAAGGATACAAATATGTCAAAAATTGATTTTCTTAAACAAGCAAAAGAATTATTCCCTTACACGCAAGCTATGCGCCGTGATTTTCACAAACATCCTGAACTTGGCTTCAAAGAAGTGCGCACAGGCGGCATCGTGGCAAAAGAACTGGAAACCCTTGGCTTGGAAGTGACAAAAGGTGTTGGCAAGACAGGCGTGGTTGGATATTTAGAAGGCGCTAAACCCGGCCCGACAATTTTACTGCGCTTTGATATGGACGCACTGCCGATCACAGAAGATACTGGCGCAGAATATACATCCACCAACCCCGGCGTAATGCACGCTTGCGGACATGACGGGCATACTGCTATTGGTTTGACAGTAGCAAAAATGTTACATGCGCAGCGCGATGAAATTGCAGGCTCGATCAAATTTTGCTTTCAGCCTTCTGAGGAAGGACTTAATGGTGAGGAGGTCAGCGGCAATTTGATGATGATGCGCGATGGCGTGCTGGATGGGCCCAAAGTTGAAAAAACACTGTCGCTTCATTTATGGAATGATAAACCGCTGGGTTGGATCAATGTAGCCAAAGGACCAGTGATGGCAGGCGCAGAGAGTTTTATTATCAACTTAACAGGCAAAGGCGGGCATGGCGCCGCGCCTGACACAACCGTTGACCCGATCGTTGCATCTGCACACATCATCACAGCTTTACAAACCATTGCATCTCGTAATGTACCGCCGCTTCAATCAACAGTCATCAGCGTGACCTCAATTCGCTCTGGTACGACATTTAACGTCATTCCACAAACTGCTGAATTATTAGGCACGATTCGTACTTTTGATTTGGAAGTGCGCAAACTTGTGCTGGAACGTTTTGAACAAGTTGTGCGCAATGTTGCCGAAGCAATGGGCTGTAAAGTTGAGATTGAGATCAAGCAGGTAACACCCGCGGTGGTCAATAATGAAGAAGTGACTATAAGCGTATTCAACAGCGCACAAGCTGTTTTCCCTGCTGCGCAAATCGAAACAGACAATTTCCTGACCATGGGCGCAGAAGATATGGGCTGGATGCAGGAAAAAGTGGACGGTTGTTATTTCTTTATCGGTTCAGCAAATAACGAAAAAAACCTTAACTACAATCACCATCATCCAAAATTTGACTTTGATGAACAAGCGTTAATCAGCGGCAGTGCTTTGATGGCGAACGCCGCGATGGATTTATTAAAGTAAAAACGAAATGAATGCTATTAAAAAGACGATTCCCTACATCCTGCTGACCGCAATCATTGGCGCTGGTGTTGGTGCACAGGAATTATTAAAAACAAACGAACAAATAATCCCTATAACAGGTACACCATCTCAAACTTTAATTGTAGATTCGCCAAGCGAAACGCCCACTTACGCGGGCTGTGCTTTTATGTGGGCATATCATGACCTTCCCGAGGAAAGCAAAAAAATAGAGGAAGCCATAAAAGAAATTGACCCAAGCGCCACAGCTTTTGCTCAAGCATATGGCGAAGATTGTGTTTACGGGGACGGCACATCTAGTTTCGGCGCGATGGAAACCGATTTTTATTTTATTTTTGAAACTGACCTAACAAACGAAGATGAACTTGGTAGATTAATGATCCAAAGCATGAAAGTCCTGACGGCTTTTCCGCCCGGTATAGTGCCGGGCTCTCAAGTGGGACAGGCAACATTTACATTTAAGCAAGGTGTGCAGGAAATTAATGTTTTTGTGGATATCAAGATGTACAATGAATTACCGTTAGAGCTTTCTAACAAAGCTGTATTTCAAAAATTTAAAACTCCGTAATTAAGGTGCTTCATGAAAAAAAATATTACATTTCTTCTTTTATGCGCTTTACTGATCAGCGCTTGTTCATCAGCTTCGCCATCGGCAGATGCAGTTCAATCTACCTCTGCGCCTTTAGGTAACAATCAAGTTAACCCGCAATCCACAGCAGATAGCAGCGTTAATCAGCAAGCGCCTGCAAGGCGTGCCGCAATTACAGAAATACAAAACGATGTGCAAGTAATTTTGAATGCAGGTGAAAATCCAACAACCGCTGAAATTGGCTTGTTTGTTCCTGTTGGCGGAACAGTACAAACCGGTAACGACAGCCGCGCAAGGCTGGATTTATTACCGGAAGGCACGATTGTGCGCGTTGGGTCAAATTCAACTTTTATAGTTACATCCGTAGAAATTGTGGATGGAAAGCCAAAGACAACACTTTCTTTATTAGCTGGAAAGATTTGGGTACTATTGGCAGGCGGAGAACTAGCAGTTGAAACCGAGTCTGGTGTTGCATCTGTGCGCGGCAGTTTACTCAGCGTTGAATATGACCCAGAGACAGATGAATTTAATGTCTCTTGCCTTGAAGGTCATTGTGGTGTAAGTGATGGCGACGACGAAGATGGTGATGGAGTAGAGGACGAAGTTGACTTAACCGAAGGAGAATATGTTTCGGTAGGTGATGACGGGGATTACTCTGAAGTTGAAGATATTCCTGAAGACGAGCTGGAAGAATGGGTTAACGAAAACCCAGAATACGATGAATTTTTTGACGGCGAAGTGCCCGATTGGGTGCCTGAGCCAGACGATGATTACGAACCCTTTGATGGCTGGACCGATCCTGATGAATTTATATACCCGGATGAACTATACGATCCTGAATATTATTACGATCCGTATGCAACCGAAGAGCCGTACATAACTGAAGAGCCATACGCAACCGAAGAGCCGTACACAACTGAAGAGCCTGCCCCAACAGACGAGCCTGAACCTGAAGCAACTCCTTAAGGATAGTACATCAACAAAAAAGACGATTCGGTTTACCCGAATCGTCTTTTTTGATTAATGCAAATCAAAATTTATGCAGAAATCAAAGGTTTAGGCGCGATATATTTCTCAGGGTCTTTATCAAATGAGGCTTTGCATCCGGGCGCACAAAAGTAATATGTCTTGCCATTAAATTCAGATTTCCACTGAGCGGCGGCAGGGTCTACGTCCATTTTACAAACAGGGTCAATTTCCATAGTAGTCTCCAATTTATATTGATTTGTTACAGTATAATCGAAAGTATGACAGACGAAAAACTTTCTTCATCCCGAAATAAAATCGCCATGCTAATTGATGGTGATAACGCCCAAGCCTCCCTGCTTTCGCAAATGTTAGTGGAGGCTGGTAAATATGGATTGGTCACCGTACGCCGTATATATGGCGACTGGACAACCAATAACATGAACTCCTGGAAAGAAACATTAAACTTTCATGCTTTCCAGCCCATACAACAATTCCGCTATACCATCGGAAAAAATGCGACAGACAGCGCCATGATCATTGATGCAATGGACATCCTGCATTCTGGCACAGTTGAGGGTTTTTGCCTAGTATCCTCTGACAGCGACTACACCCGCCTTGCTACCCGCATTCGCGAAACAGGCATCTTCGTGATGGGCATCGGCGAAAAGAAGACCCCCAAACCATTCGTCAACGCCTGTGATGTGTTTGTGTATACTGAAAATTTAATTGCAGCCAAAAAAGTAGTTAAACCATCCAAGAGCAAACCAAACGAAAAGCCGCGCTCAGAGGCAGACCCCATGCCATTACTGGAGCAGGCATTTGAAATGACCATCGGGCAGGACGGCTGGGCACAGCTCAGCTCTTTAGGCAACGCGCTTTATAGGCTTGACCCCGGCTTTGACCCACGCACATACGGGCACAAACAGCTTTCACGCCTAGTAAAAAGCCTGAAAGATTCATTTGAAATGCGCTCACAAGAAATTGACGGCGCGGCTGTGTTGTTTGTAAAAATTAAGGAATAGCAACACTTACCGAATCAAAAAAAGTCAGCATTAAATAAGGAAAGATTGTAATGAAAAAAAGTTTCACTCTGATTGTATTGTTCAGCTTATTGGTTTCTGCTTGCAGCACAAACCAGCCCCAACCAACCCCCGCATCTGCTGTGACCGAGCTGCCAACGGATGCAATTACATCTCCCATTCCATCAGAAATACCAACTACTGTAAATACCCCCGAAGCTCCCCGCCAGGCGGTTATTTCAGAACTTGAGAACGATGTTCAAGTACGCTTGAGCAATGATGCTGAATTTTCGTCGGCTAAGGCCGGCATGACTCTGCCTGTTGGCGCCAGCCTGCAGACCGGCGACAATAGCCGTGCCAGCTTAACCCTTTTACCAGAAGGCACCATTGTGAGGGTCGCGCCAAATTCTACCTTTACAATTTCGATCATTGAAAGCGTGGACGGAAGCCCAAAGACAAAACTTCAACTAACACTTGGCAAAATATGGATACTGTTGGCAGGCGGAGACCTAGACGTAGAAACAGAATTAGGCGTGGCTTCTGTGCGCGGCAGTTTGCTCAGCGTGGATTATGACCCCGATACAAAAACTGTGCGCGTTACCTGTCTGGAAGGTCATTGCAAACTGCACAACTCAAAAGACGATGAAGAAAAAGATCTCACGAATGGCGAAGCAACAGGAATTGACGAAGATGGAAACACAATAATTACAGAGACAATGTCGTTGGACGAGTTTCAGGAATGGCTTGATGAAAATCCTGATGCGCTAGAATATTTTGATGGCGAAACGCCCGAATGGCTAATTGAACTTACTGAAACAGCGCCGCCGCCCACAGAAGAAGAAACTAGCGATACAGATTCTGACGGCGATGGTGTGCCAGATTCGCGTGATAATTGTAACGAGAAAACCGATGGACCTGTAAACGCCCGCGGTTGTCCAATATCTCCATCCTTGCCTGATTCGGACGAAGATGGCTTTCCAGACGAAACAGATGAATGCCCAACCCAAGGCGATGAAGGCTATGGTGTGGATCAAATTGGGTGTCCCTTTGGTCCCCCTTAAGAATTACGAAAGTCACGTGATGAGCATCGCGATGCTCATCACGTGAAAATAAAATTTACTTAATCAAAAAGACGAGAGATGCATCTCTCGTCTTTTTGATTACAGATTAACTGACTTACCTTAATATACTTTCGTACAACTTCCCCATTTGACCAGCAATATTTTCCCATGCATAATTGCGCGCATGTTCTGAGGCGCGCTTGCCCATTTGATGACGCAAATCATCATCTCCCAGTAATATTGAAAGTTTCTCGCACAAAATAGCAGGGTCTCGGTCTGGAACGGTAAAACCTGTTTCCCCACTGCGCACAAGAAAGCCCAGCCCGCCCACTTCAGAGGCGACTACGGGCGTGCCGCAAGCCATTGCCTCCAAAGCCACCATGCCAAATGATTCATACAGCGATGGCATTACTACTACCTCTGCCGCAGAATAATAATAAGGCAAAGTGTCCTGCCCGCGCTTGCCAAGAAAGATAACCGTTTGCCCCATACCCATCTCATCACACATTTTTTGCAAACGCGCCATTTCAGAATCCAGATCCTGCTCACCCACCACAGGCTCGCCGCCGATAATGGCAAGATGCACAGGTTGATGCAAATCTTTGACGTGCAAACAACTCATCGCTTCGATCAAAGTATCAATGCCCTTAAGCGGTTCAATACGTCCAACAAAAAGAATCATACGATCTTCCGCTTTAAGCCCAATATATTGTTTTGCTTCATCTGGGGGGATAGGATAAAAATGACTGACATCCACGCCCGGCGGAATAATGGATAATTTAGAATCGTCCGCGTGATACAAAAATCGAAGTTGAGTCTGTTCGGCAATTGTGGCGGCGATGATGCGCTTCGCACGCCCGAGAACCTGCCTCTCCCCATTGAGCCGATACTCGCCTTCACGTTCGCTATCAGCGCGCGCGATACGGTTCTTCATCTCGCCCAAGGTGTGGAACATATGCACGATGGGCGTACCCAGCCACAGGTCAGATAATGAAGCGGCGGCAATTCCAGACATCCAATAATGGCTGTGAATCAGATCATATTTAATATTTTTTTCTTTGGCAAATTCATTAACGCCGCTTACAAACTGCGGAATGTGATCTACCATCTCGCGCTTGCTTAACGGGGATTCTGGACCCGCGGGAATATGCACCACGCGATTTCCATACCCAAGATCGTGCAAAATATGCGGCACGTGATCATCCTGCGAGCGTGTGAAGACATCCACATGAATGCCCAAATGACCGAGCGCGCGAGTGAGGTCGCGCACATACACATTCATGCCGCCCGTGTCTTTGCCGCCCAATGTTGCCAGCGGACAAGTATGATAAGAAAGCATTGCAACTTGCATGATGAAATATAATCCTTTATAATCTCGCATCTATAAGCCGCCGTAGCTCAGTTGGTAGAGCGACGCACTCGTAATGCGTAGGTCATGGGTTCGACTCTCATCGGTGGCTCACAGTATAACGTATGGGGGGTTGTATGAATAAGTTAACCAAGAAAGTAAACAGATAAAATCACACTATGAAATATACACCTGACTCGAAGGCTTCCAGCGAAATCACCATCATTGGCGGCGGGCTAGCGGGCAGTGAAGCCGCGTGGCAAATTGCCCAGCGCGGATTCAAAGTCCGTTTATACGAAATGCGCCCCAGCTTACAAACAGGCGCGCATGAAACCACAGACTTAGCAGAATTGGTTTGCTCCAACTCGCTCGGTTCCAATTTAGCAGACCGCGCTTCGGGCGTGCTCAAAAATGAATTACGCAGGCTTGGCTCTATGTTATTAGAATGTGCCGAAGCCAACGCCCTGCCCGCAGGCGCGGCGTTGGCAGTCGACCGCGAAGGTTTTGCGCGGCTGGTAACAGAAAGAATCTCGGCGCACGAAAACATTGAACTGATTCGAGCAGAGGTCAAAGAGATTCCGTCCACACCTGTCATCGTGGCATCGGGTCCGCTCACATCCCCGAGTCTTTCACAATCCATTGCGCAACTCAGCGGCGCAGATAATTTATTTTTCTTCGACGCCATCGCGCCCATCATCGCCGCCGATTCTATTAATATGGAAATCGCCTTTCGTGCATCTCGCTACGATAAAAGCGAAACCGATGAAGGCGATTATATTAATTGCCCTTTCACAGAAGAAGAATATTATCAATTTGTCTCTGCTCTGATGAGCGCTGAAAAAATTGAATTGCGTTCCTTTGAAGAAGCAATTCGCTCGGGCGTGAAAGCGGGTCAATTCTTTGAAGGCTGTTTGCCCGTAGAAATTATCGCCGAACGCGGAAAAGATTCGCTGGCGTTTGGTCCCATGCGCCCAGTTGGGTTAAAAGACCCGCGCACAGGCAAACGTCCTTACGGCGTGGTGCAATTGCGGCAGGATAACTTGGCAGGTAGTTTATATAACATGGTCGGCTTTCAAACCAACCTAAAATTCCCCGAGCAAAAACGTGTCTTTCATTTAATCCCAGGCTTAGAAAATGCCGAGATCATGCGCTATGGTCAAATGCACCGCAATACTTTTATCGCGTCTCCAAAACTTTTGCGCCCCACCTTACAGCACATCACCCGCGCTGATCTATTTTTTGCGGGTCAACTAACAGGCGTAGAAGGCTATATGGGCAACATTGCCACAGGTTTGTTGGCGGGTATCAATATGGCGCGTTTGCAAAACAACGAAGAGCCGCTCACTTTGCCGCAAAGCACAATGCTCGGCGCGCTTTGTCATTATGTGACTCATGCAGACTTGAAAGATTTTCAACCAATGAAAGCCAACTTCGGTATATTGCCTGCCTTGGTTACAAAAGGCAAAATAGGCAAACGCGAGCGCGGTCAACTGCACGCTGACAGGGCACAAAGCGATTTGGAAAGTTATCTAACATCTGGAATCGTAACGCTAGCTGAACGGGTTTAAACAATGTCAAACAAAAAAATTACACTTTATTTAATCTTCATCAGCGTTTTACTTGCCGTTGTCATCGGCTGGTACAGTTATTCATTTACTCAGCAGGAACGCGAGTTCAATGGTGAACGCGCGTTACTGGATGTGCAGACTCAAGTCGCTTTCGGTCCGAGAACGCCCGGGTCGGCGGGGCAGGCTGAGGCGCGGGCATGGATGCGTACCGAATTGATTCGCGCAGGCTGGGATGTTGAAATTCATAAAACAAACGCGCTGGGTTATCCGATTCAAAATTTGATCGCCAAGCGAAACGATGAGCCGCCTCAAATTATTATCGGCGCGCATTATGATACGCGCTTCTTTGCCGATAACGATCCTGATCCTGCAAACCAGCACAGTCCAGTCCCGGGCGCCAACGACGGCGCTTCTGGCGTGGCTGTGTTACTGGAATTAGCGCGAACACTTTCAAAGGATTCGCCTTCTGTTTGGCTTGTATTTTTTGACGCAGAAGATAACGGACGCATTGAGGGCTGGGATTGGATTCTTGGCTCGCGCGCATTTGCCAATGAATACGCCATTGCGCCAGAAGCCGTCATCATTGTAGATATGATCGGCGACGCAGATCTAAATATTCATTACGAACGCAACTCAAATATAAAATTGCGCGAAGAGATATGGGCAACGGCAAATCAATTAGGATATTCACAGTTTATTGCGAATGAAAAATTTAGTATGCTGGATGATCACACCCCATTTTTAGAAAAGGGAATTCCAGCCGTAGATATTATTGACTTTGATTATCCCTATTGGCACACTACGCAAGATACGCCCGATAAAGTTTCTGCACAAAGTTTGGAAGCAGTGGGCGAAACGCTGAGAGTTTGGGTAATGGAACGAAAATGATATTTAAGAAGAATTGAGTTAAACTTATCCACAGAATGAATCCATCCAAATTACTTGCAAAAATCCGTGAGCCGTGGCTAAAACAAGTCACGCAAACCCTTGCACAAGGGACGAATTTGCGCGAGTCGATTCAAGGACAATTTGAACGCTTCTTTGAACTATTAGAAGAAGCCTTGCAAACTGGCAACCCTGCCTGGTTGGATTCTATTTTGCTGGATTGGATCAATGCCCCAACGTTAACTCAACTACACGAAGGCGCTCAAGGTGTATCTAAGATCATCAATCAGGTTATTTCCATTACAAGCGCCACCGCACGCGATACATTGTCCGACACAGAAACGCTCGATCTATTAACCGCTATTTTGCCTTTTTACACTTATGCCTTAGAACGCGTTGCGCGCCTTGAAACTGAAGCGCGTATCAATTATATGAATAATGAAATTACTGAAATGAAAGATAAGCTGGAACATCTAGACCGCACAAAATCCAATTTCATTTCTGTCGCGGCGCATGAACTTAAGACCCCTTTGACTTTAATTGAAGGCTATTCTTCCATGCTGCGCGACACGGTAGACAGCACAAAAAGCAGCGGCGCAGATCAATTCCTGCGTGGTATGAACACTGGTATTGCTCGCATGCGGGCAATCGTAGATGACATGATCGATGTCTCTTTGATAGATAATAAACTGCTCTCGCTTAATTTTCAACCCACTGCAATTAGTCACTTATTAACCTTTCTAAAAAGTGAGCTGACAGAAATTATCAAACTAAGACAGCAAAGGCTGATTATCCAAAAGTTTTCTGGCGATGACGCATGGATTTACGCAGATTCAGAACGCTTGTATCAAGCTCTGAAAAACATCCTAACAAACGCCATTAAATACACGCCCGATAAAGGCACAATCACATTAGACGGCCGAACTTTACCTGGGTTCGTTGAGATCATTGTTACAGATACAGGCATTGGGATATCTCACGAAAATCAAACTTTGATTTTTGAAAAGTTTGCGCAATTGGGCAAAGTTAATCTACACTCCAGCGGCAAGACAAAATTCAAAGGCGGCGGACCCGGGCTGGGCTTGCCGATCACACGCGGGATTATCGAAGCGCATGGCGGTACCATTTGGGTAGAATCAGAAGGATATGATGAAGATAAATGCCCCGGCTCCTCTTTCCACATCCTCCTGCCCCTGCGCACAGACGCATCAGACGCGACTGTTGAAAAATTATTTGGAAAAATAGAAAACCTCTCATATGGCAAAAAAGATACCGCAAACAACGAATCCCCCGCGTGAACGCGCCTTCTTAGTCGGCGCAGAAGTACGTTCTAAAAAAGATTTCCTGCCGCTGGAAGATTCATTGACCGAGCTTGCCTTGCTTGCAAAAACTGCAGGGCTTGAAGTGGTTGGTGAACTCACCCAAAAGCTAGATCATCCGCATGTAGTTACGTATATTGGACCCGGCAAAGTCAATGAACTGAAAGCGCTGGCAGAAGAAACGCTCACGCAAGTGGTCATCTTTGACGACGAGCTATCACCGCGCCATCAGCGTGAATTAAGCAAGGCGCTCGGCGAAAATATCCGCGTGCTCGATCGTACCGCGCTGATCCTTGATATATTTGCCCAACATGCTCATTCCAGTGAAGGTATGCTGCAAGTGGAACTGGCTCAATATGAATATTATCTGCCGCGCCTTACCCGCGCATGGACTCACTTAGAACGGCAAGCTGGCGGTGGCGGCGGGCGCGCAGGTACAACTGGCGGGGTTGGTTTACGCGGTCCCGGCGAAACACAACTAGAAGTAGATAAACGCGGCATCCGCCATCGTATTGAACATATCAAAAAGGAATTAGAAAAAGTAACCGCGCATCGCGAAAGATACCGCGCTCAACGCAAACGAATGCGTATTCCAACTGTGGCATTTGTGGGCTACACCAACGCGGGCAAATCCACCCTGCTCAACAAATTAACCAAAGCTGATGTATATGTTGCTGATCAACTCTTTGCCACGCTAGATCCTACCACCCGCCGTGTTGAATTGCCGGGCAGTTATCAGGCATTGTTTACAGACACAGTCGGTTTCATTCAAAAACTACCCACTGGGTTAATCGAAGCCTTTCACGCTACACTAGAGGAAATTGCTCAAGCCGATCTACTATTGCACGTTGTGGATATTTCACATCCTAATGCCCTAAATCAATTTGAGGCTGTGCAAGAAACTCTGCGCAACATTGGCGCAGAACATATTCCCGTTGTCACCGCACTCAACAAAATGGATCTTCTGCGTGACCCAGAAGCCGCTCTCACCACTTTGAAAAACTATCCGAGCGCCATCCCCGTTTCGGGTTTAAAGGGAAACGGTCTATCTGATCTATTAAGAAAAATAACCGAACAACTTTACGAAGCCTTCACGCCGATTCATGTCAAACTTCCTTATCAACAAGGTGCGCTAATTTCCCTCTTTCACGAAATGGGTCAAGTGGATGTGATCGAACATGAACGCGGCGGCGTAACTATGCAAGGCAGAATCCCCGGCAGACTGATCGCACAGTTCAAAGCTTGGCAAATAAAAAGCAAATCCGTTCAGCAATTGCAAGAGGAGCAAATTTAATGTCTCAATTACTTGACCTCATGTCAGAATATTTTGCGCACCGCAAAGGATTATTGCCCTTTGTTGGAATTGTGCTCATCGCAATTAATTTAATTCTGCAATTTCTACTGCCCGCCGATTTCTGGCTGGTGGCAACAAATCTGATCTTACACATCGGCTTGATCGTTGCCATCTTTGGCTTGATGCTGGCTTGGGCGCTATAGCTCAAAAAATCATCTGCGAAAATCAAGTATAATCTCCGCCCGTATGACACCCGAACCCGTATCCTCCCAAAAAACAAAAATTTGCCCCACTTGTGGAACTCGCTTAAGTGAAAACGCTGTGCGTTGTCTCGTTTGCGGAACAGAACTTGGCGGCGGCACAACGTCTTCATCACGCCCCGAGCCAAGAGTAATCAAAAAAGCCGAACGCGCTATTCAAGCCAGCCGCATTCCAGAAATCACTTTAAGCTTGCCCATCGCATTCGGTATTTTAGTCTTAGTGCTTGCCATTGGCGCCGGCGCAGTATATGGCGCATTAAATGCTTCAAACGCGATCATCACCCCAACTCTGGTCTTAACTCAAACCGAAACTCCAACTCCCAGCGCCACCCCCACCGAAACTTTATTACCCAGCCCAATCCCCACCGCAACCTTGCTCCCGCCTATTGATTACACAGTAGTATTAGGCGACACCTGCGGCGGTATTGCTAATTTGTTTGGCGTATCAGTACAAAGTATTATTGTTCAAAACAACCTGTCCGCTACCTGCAACAATTTGGTGATCGGGCAAGTACTCAAAGTTCCTCATGCCACACCAACCTTAGCACCATTCCCCACCAGCACGCCTGCCGCAGCGCAACAAACAGAAGATGCCTGCGAAAAAGTATTGGTTACAGTGCAACAAGATCAAACTCTTTCCAGCATTGCATTAAACTATAACGTCACCATGAGTTCTATTAAAGAATTCAACTCACTATCCACAGATAACGTATTCGTTGGTCAAGTGATCAAAATTCCACTGTGCGAACGTGCTCCCGATCCAAATAAACCGACACCTACAGCCACAATTCCTCCACCTTACCCAGCTCCCAACTTGCTCTTACCCGGCGACGGCGCGGCATTCACCCTTGCAAACGATGTTGTTACATTACAATGGGCATCCATTGGCACCTTACGCCCTGGCGAAGCCTATCAAGTCACCATTGAAGACATCACTCAAAATGAAGGCCGCCGCATTACCGAATATGTAACAGACACAAAATTTATCGTGCCAACCTCCTTCCGCCCCGGCGACAGCGTTGCCCATGTGATTCGCTGGTGGATATCACCAGTCCGTCAAGCTGGCACCGACGATCAAGGTCAACCCATTTGGGCCTCCGCCGGATCAACCAGCGAAAAACGAGTCTTTAGCTGGGCTGGCGTAGCATCCCCCTAAAATAAAAACTCCGAAGTCCTGCGGCTTCGGAGTTTTTATATCCAACATCTTTTTCGATAAAGAACCGCATCGCACTACTCCTCAACCTGTATCAGCCTCGATTGAAGTTTCTTTACCGTAGAAAACCGCCCATTAAACTAAATTTAATCCAAACTAAACAACAAGGAGATATTATGCTAAAGAAAATACTGATGGTTTTTGGGATTCTGCTATTCCTTTCAGGCGTCATTTGGTTCCTGCAAGGAATTAGTGTTTTGCCTGGCAGTTACATGTCCGGCAATCCTCAATGGGCAATCAATGGCTCGATCACAATGTTAATTGGCGCAATTATCTTTTGGCTAGGGAAACGCAATCCGCGCTCATGAGCGATCAAACTAAAATTGGCGATCTCGTGCAGGTATATTTCGACTCAAAATTTGGGGAAAAAGAGGGCTGGTATGATGGTGTTATTATTAAAATAGATCCTTATTCAGACCATCGCAGTTTTTACTGGGTAGAGTTAAGCAGTGAATCGCAAAAAAAATTGAACGTGAAAATAATTTCAGTTTTTAATCCCAAAAATATTAGACAGTATCGGTAATTAGAAAAAACGTCCCGAAGGTTTCCGCCAAAGACTCAAATTACTCACAATAAACCCTTCTGGATGGTGCTTGTGCGTTATTTCTGATAAAGTCAATTAAAATACTCTCTACCGTACATCCTACTACTGAATGTCGTTGCGAGCCGCCGATTTTGTTCTTGGGCGGCGAAGCAATCTCCCCCTAAAACAGGGATTGCTTCAGGCGAAAACCAAGAGCGCCCTCGCAACGACATACTTTTTTGAAAATTACTCTTATTTGTACGGTAGTGAAATGTAAATAAAAGAAGGAGAAAACTAATGAAGTATATTCTTTATATTTTTTACATAGAATCGCTAATTTCAATTTTTAGCGGGGTACAAGCGCTGTTCGTCCCAGCAATGTTTCTTCAGCAGTTCAACCAAGGACCAGCATCAGTCGTCGCGCTAGAAATGACCCGCTGGTATGGCGTTGTGCTTTTTGTCTTGGTATATTTATTGCTGCAAGGTCTGCGCTTACGCGGCGCACCGTTAAAACTCGCCTTACAAGCATTAGCCCTTGGCGATGTACTCCAAATTGGAGCTACATTTGTTACTGCAACTGCCTTTGGCGGATGGTCCTTCACTTTATATATGTCCGTCGGCTTATCAGTCTTCTATTTATTATTACGCATCCTTTGCCTATGGAAGCCAGCAGCAACCGGAGTTGAAAGTTGAAACCAAAAGTACTTTCGCTTCAACACATAGCGAAAATACCGGATTCATCAAGCCAACCCACAACTGGCTACCCAACCATTTTGGCATTGCACGGACGCGGCAGTAACGAAAATGATCTAATAGGGCTTGCCCCGCATGTACCGCAAAACTTCATGTGGGTCAGTCCACGCGGCACATTTGCACTTGGACCGGATTCATTCGAATGGTTTCAGATCACTCAAATAGGCAAACCCGATCCTGTCCGACTTGCAAACGCACTAAACACGATAGACACATTTATTAATGAGATTTTCGAAAACTACCCTGTCGATAAAAACAAATTTTACCTACTAGGTTTCAGTCAGGGAAGCATTATCTCAATGTCCTATGCGCTTACAAAACCTCAACGCGTTACAGGCATTATTGCGCAGTCAGGTTATATTCCCCATGAATCTGGATTAACCATTAATAAGGCAGGTGTCAAAAACAAACCCTTCATTCTGACACATGGAATTCAAGACCCATTAATTCCAGTAGAATGGGCACGCCGCAGTCAAAAGACATTAATTGATCTAGAAACACAAGTCGAATATCACGAATTCAACATGGCGCACAACGTTTCTCAAGAAGCATTAAGCACCATCAACACCTGGCTGCTCAAACAGGGAACAGAAGATCTGGAATAATACCAAACCCATAGCTCATCTACAAATAATCAGGCGAAATAAGGCGCCATCATCAAATGACAATTTCTGAAATTATAGACTTAATCGAAAAAGCGGCTGAAGCAAGACGCCCTTACTTTGACACTAACCACGAATCAGCATTTCGGCTGTTTAATGGATTCGCAGAGGGAAATCTGCATCTCTCCATTGATATTTATGCTGGTACTGCCCTCTTTAACAATTACCATCCGGACGTACCCGAGGGAGCAAAAGTTGTTGACGAACTAGCAAGCTTATTTCAAAAAAGTCATTTCCCCGCCTTGAGTTGGCTACGCGCTGGAATTATTAAATCACGAAACAGCCCAGACCCGCTAGAACGGCGTGGAATTTTACTCTTCGGCGACCGGCTTGAGCGCAAAATCAAAGAACACGGAATATGGCACGCCATTAATTTAACGATGGACAAAGACGCAAGTTTCTATTTAGACACAAGGAACTTGCGAAAATGGCTCATCGAAAATATGCGCGGCAAATCTGTTTTGAATACCTTCGCATACACTGGGAGCCTAGGAACTGCCGCTACAGCAGGAGGCGCCAGTCAAACAGTCCAGATTGACCTAAATCACCAGTATTTAAATCAAGCAAAAGATTCATACTCGCTCAATGGGTTTCCAATTCAAAAAAGAGATTTTATAACAGCAGATTTTTTTCCTGCAATAAGCAAGCTGAAAAGCTCGAAACAGTTATTTGATTGTGTGATTCTCGACCCGCCATTTTTTTCATTAACTGCAAAAGGCAGGGTTGATCTAGAAAATGAAAGCGCCCGTCTAATCAACAAAGTTCGCCCGCTTGTCAAAAAAGGCGGACAAATCATAGCGATCAACAACGCGCTTTTTCTGAGCGGTAAAGAGTATATAGACAGCCTTGAAATGCTGTGTAAAGATGGCTACTTAAAAATAAAAGAATTATTAGCTGTGCCGCAAGACGTAATAGGGTACGCCAAGGTCAATGCGCAAATCACCGACCCTGCTCCATTTACTCACTCCACAAAAATCGCGGTACTTGAAGTCACACAGCCCTAAAAATAATTTTTTCTATATGATACAATTATTTTTGTAAAAATTTTTACATCCACTCGAACGAGGCAGTTATGAAAGATAAATTCCTTAATCTTATAAACATAAAGCCTGAAGAATTCCGTATGGCTTTTTCGTTATGGATATTGCTTGCTATCAACACATTGGTGCTGGAATTAGCAGACGTTGTAGCTACGGCGGGCTTTATTAGTAACCTCGGCGCGGCAGCCATCCCTTGGCTTTGGGTCATCACTACTGTGATTGTCATTTTCGCAACCAGCGGCTATCTTGTTTTAATCGACAAGTTCCCGCGCTTAAATCTGGTTTCGTGGCTAATGATCGGATTGGCTGTAATTTATCTATTTCTTCAAATGATGTTTGCCTTTAATGTACCAGACTGGATTTCATATCCGATTTTATACCTTGTAGCAGATCAACAACTAATGATCTTGCCATTAGCTTTTTGGGCGTTAGCAAACGATGTGTACTCTGTAACCGAATCAAAACGTATTTTCCCGATCATCGCATCCGGAGCTGTCATTGGAGGATTGTTAGGGAATGGCTTGGCAACGCTTGTAACCTATTTTGCTGAAAACTACTCTTTCGGCTTATCGCAAATTTTCATTGGTACGTCTATTATTTTAATTGGCAGTGTTGTCTTCTTGCGTCTTACGTTTCGGGGTGTCACCAGCAAAACACGCCAATCACGCGAGGCAGATACAAATATACGCGAGACAATAAATATTGGACTCGATTACTTCCAGAATGTACCGGCGCTCAAAGCTGTTGGGGTGATCATGTTATGCGCTGGGATTGTATTAACCATTGTTGAATTTCACTTTTTCGTGCTCATCGAAACTTCTGTAAATAGCGACCCAATTGAGTTTCAAAGGTTTTTAGGATACTACAAAGCCATTCAAACTACAGGGCTGTTGGGATTCCAATATCTGGTAACAAGCCGCGTACTAAGCAAGGTTCCATTAAAAAATGCATTCGCGGTTCTGCCGATCGTCCTTACTCTGTCCTGCCTTCTTACGCTTGGACTTCCAATTTTATTGGGGGTTGCGGCTGCCCGTTTTACAGCACGTACCTTTTATGTTGCCTGGGATGATCCTGCGCGCAAAGCCTTGCAGGGATTAATACCTGACGAAAAACGCGGGCGCATTTCAGCTTTTATGGACAGCTACTTTATCACAATCGCCACCATTATTGGATCTATTGGATTGATCCTTCTCCAAGTTTTACAAAACGCAGAAATAATTTCTGCACAAGTCGCAACTTGGTCATACCTTGGATTTGCAACAGTCGCTGCTATTAGCGGGGTGATAGCAAGTATTTATTTACGGAAAAATTTCGAAGTAAGTATGTTAAATTATCGCCTTGCCCGCTCAAAGCGCAAGAGCGTGCTGGATGGAATTGAATTTTAGGCATGCCCTAGATGATTGAAATAGCAGAACTAGGACTTACGATTCATAACGTCATTGGGGGTAATACAAAATACCTAGATGAGTATATGGAATTGTATGAAAAATTCCTGCCTCAATATATGCGCTATGCACCCGCGATGCGTCAACGCGCCGCCACGCCCGTTGACGAGAACGCCATTGAAACCTGGTATCAATGGCTGCTGGTGGTAAACGGCTCCGCGGTTGGAATTATTGGTTTTTTATACAACAAAAAACGCAATGTGGGCTTAATGGTGGATTTTGCGATCAACTCGGAACTACGCGCAATTCGATATAAACATCATAAAACATTTGCAAGTCTGATCATTGAACTCGCGCTACATCAATTAACCCACGACGCCGTCAAACATGGTTATAATAATGCACTAGGTTTAATCGCTGAAGTAGAGCATACGCAATTAATACAAAAATATGCTGAATATGGTTACTTATTGTTGCCGGTTGAGTACGAGGAGCCGCCATACACACCCGATCTTGCAAATTTGACCGCAGAAAAACAAAAACTTGATAAAATTGGATATACAAAATTATATCTAGGGATTTTTCAGCCATTGGACTGTATACTTGACCCCAACGACCCCCACCTTATTAACACTGTGCTACTTTCCCTGCTGGTAGATCATTATCAATTAGAATCTAATCACTGGCTTGTTCAGAAACTAATCAAAAACACCACCGCATAGGAGTTTTTTCATGTCTGTAAATGTAAACACCACCCCACTTAAGCGCCCCGTAAAATTTATTAGTTTGCAAACCAAGTTGATTGTAGGATTTACGCTTATCTTTACAATTGTTTTCGCGTCCACGTACTATTGGTTCTACACCTTTGCACGCGACGAGGCTTTGTTTCAAATTAAAGAAGGCCTTTACGACACCATTAAAGGCGCAACAGAAACGGGTATCTTGAACGACAAAGATACTGTTCAATACATCAATGGGGATAATATGGAAAAATTGATTAGCGAGGGTACAATTCGCGCCGATGGACTTTCGGATGATCCTTTGTACTGGGAACAAATTAATACACTATGCGCAATCCGCAGAATTGAACCGCGCGCCAGCCTATATACCTATATTCCCAGTGAAAAGCCAGGATACTTAATTTTTATTACCAGTTGGGGGTGGTGCACAGAAGGCGCAACATCTGATAATTTTGCAACCTTCAAACAAGAAATTGAATTTGACAACGTAGTCCCAAATATTGAAGGATTAAATCAAATTGTCTTTCAAAACGACTCGGAGCAAAGTTGGTGTACTCACGAGGATCCAAGTTGCACACCAGAATTATACACCGATCCATATGGCTCATGGGTATCTGCGTATGCGCCTATCAAAAATTCTGATGGTAAAACCGTCGCGGCTTTAGGGGTAGATTTTAAAGCCAGCTATGTGAATCAAGTGCAACGAGAGATTTTAAATAAAATCTATTTTGCTTTTGGTATTACGTATGCAATCCTCATCCTCCTTGTTTATTTTGTAGCCCAAACTCTTACCCGTCCAATGTCTGGGCTGGCAAAAGCCGCTGAACAGATCGGTGAAGGCAATTATGAAGTAGGCATTAAGTATCTTTCTGAATTAAATTTATCGGAAAAATATCCAGACGAAATCGAAACTCTGCAACGCGTATTCAACGGCATGATCGATAAGGTTTACAAACGTGAACAGAATTTGCGTAAAGAAGTTGAAAAATTAAAGATTCAAATTGACGAAGGGAAGCGCAAAAAACAAGTGGAAGAGATCGTCGATTCTGAATTCTTCCAAGCCATTCGCGATAAAGCCAGCGAGATACGCAAGAAAAATAAAGGGGAATAATGACAATACGCAATACCGTCCCAACTGTGGTGATTTGCAACATCACAGAAACATTTGTAGATTTTCTGGCACGCGCTACCAATGAAAAAGAACGAGCTGAGCTTATCAATGGAGAAGCCTTTCACGGAGACCGCACCCTGCTTTGGGGCGGTGATCCAAAGTTGGTCGTTGTCAGCTACCCGATAGCGCACGAGAAAACAATCCAAGAGTTGGGTTTTTTTGGCACACATCATATTGCGCCAAAAGACCCAACGTTTTACTTAAGCTTGGATATTTTACGAGAACCTCATCTGCTTGAAAGTTTAATAGCGCACGCCGGCACAAAACGAGAATTAGTTCTACTCCCTTACGCAACCACCCCGGAATTCTTGACGTTGGTAGATGCTTTACGTGAAAAGCACGATTTAACAATAAACCTTCCTGAAAGCCCTGCCAAAGATTTTTTATGGGTGCGCGATTTTGTGGATACGAAAGCGGGCTTTCGTCAGTTAACCTCTCAGTGGCTGTCTGACGCCGATAGATTACTGCCGTTTGGAATAACCTGCCAAAACAAACAACAGGCGGCTCGCGCAGCATATTGGTTTGTCAGCCGCGGAGATGCCTGTGTTGTAAAAGCAGATACAGGCGAAAGCGGGATCGGCATCGATGTTATTCGCCCTGAATCACACTTCACAGTAGAACAGATTCAAAAACAATTAGAGCTCAACCCTTTTTACGCAAAAGAATTAATTGTGGTGGAAAAATATATCAACTCCCCCACTCAGCTTTCGCCATCCCCTGAAGTATTTGTTCCAAAGCTTGGCGAAGGCGAACCTTATATTATGTACATGACCCAGCAGATATTTCAAGATTTTGGTGTTTTTTGCGGAATAGAAGTAAGTAAGCAAATGTATCAACAACCTTGGTATCCTGATCTTGAGCGCAGCGCGCTAACCATCGGCAAGGGATTACAGAAAATGGGCTATATAGGTCACTTTGATCTTGACTGTATCGTGGACAAAGATGGCAATTTATATTTATTGGAGATCAATTCCCGTCGAACAGGCGGAACTCATGTTCACGATTTTGCCCAGCATGTCATCGGCGAAGATTATATTGATCAAGTTGCTCTTTTAAGCTACGAGTCGATGGATGCGGCAAATATAAAAACAGCGCACGAATTACTTGATTTTGTTAAAGAGTTTTTATACCCAATTAACAACAATAAACAATACGGGCTTGTCATCACAATCACAACCGCCCTTCAATTGGGCAGATTTGGGTGCATTACAGTAGCCCCCACCATTGAAGAAGCTATTGAACTGCAAAACAAAGTGTCGGAAAAAATCAAAGGGCTTAAAAAATAACACTGTATTTCTTGTGATATACTTTTTGCGTTTAAAGGAATTAGGTAACAAAGTTGGGTTGGCATGGTGTGTTGTCAAATACACCAAGAGGGAAAATTAAAAACAAAAGTCGATTCACAACAAGGTTTAAAGTCTTCTTAAAACTCTCTTCTTCCTTTACGAAAGAAGAAATAATTAGAAAAGGAATATAATAGAAACATGTCTGAACCCATTCATATTACGGACGCAGTATTTGAACAAACCGTGCTACATTCCAGTATTCCAGTCATTGTTGATTTTTAGGCGCCGTGGTGCAACCCTTGCAAAATGATCGCCCCAACTCTGGAAAAACTTGCAAAAGAATATGACGGCAAGCTTATTGTTGCAAAGATCAACACAGATGACAATCAGGAATGGATGGCAAAATACGACATTCAAGGAATTCCTACTGTACTATTTGTGTCCAATGGAAAAATCATCCACCGTCAGGTTGGCGCACTTCCAGAACGAATGTTGCGTGAAATCGTAACTCAGTTCATGGAGGTTGCGAATAAAAATTAGTCGCAAGCGGAGCCGTACATGAAAAAATTGCTGTTTATTGTTCTGAGTATTAGCATGGCATTAAGCGCATGTTTACCCGGCTTTGGAGGGCAGGCTGAAAACGATACACAAGCTCAGGTAGATGTTCAAGGAACTGCTGTTGCTGTTGGCTCGACCATTGCGGCAGAGACTCTTTCGCCTCTCGCGTCCCCACAGTTGTTCATTCCAATTACAGATACACTCTCTCCTAGCGAGACGCCCATGGTTGTTACCTTGACAGAGACAATCGCCGCAACCATATCAGCAACCGTAACTTTAACAAATACACCCGCTGTTCTCCCGTCTGGTAGTGGAACGCCCGGTTTAACTGAAATATCTGTTCTCTTAACGGGGCTGGCTGCCGTAAGCCCAACTGGAAGTTTGCCGGCAACATCAGGCACACCTGTCGCGAAATTAACAGGCAGCCCAACCTTTACCGAGACAGCCCAAGCGTTAAGCTACGGAACACTGCCTCCATCCGTACCTTCCGGGACGATAACACTTGTTAATAAAGCACAAGCAGATGTTTATGTATCGCTGCAAGTGGAATTAGCTGATGGCAGTACAACCATATTGGAATTCCCTGTGAACCAGACCATAAAGACAAAAGCTCCTGCCGGTTCTTATTTCTTCAACGCGTGGGTCGGGGGCAAGCAAATGACAGGTTCTTTTAATCTGCCAAAAAATGGTGGTATCAAATTAACATTTAATAAAAAAAATGTTGATGTAACAAGCTATTAATAATTTCTGGAGAAAAAAATGAAAAAAATATTAGCAATCTTTTTACTATTGGGTCTCTTGCTTTCCGCCTGTGCGCCCGCCGCAGAACCAACCATGAACCCTGTGGATGTGCAAAACACTGCCATTGCAGCGGCTTGGACAGTAGTTGCTTTAACGCAGGCAGCCATCCCCACCGCAACACCCATCCCGCCAACTGAAACACCCATCCCAACCTTGCCGCCTACTTCAACCCCGCTTCCATTACCTACCTTGGCGTTGCCAACTCAGGGTAATGTAAACGTCAACCCAGTTCCAGGCGGACCAACTGCTGACCCTTGTAACGCGCCAGTTTCTGGCGGCGCAGCAGGACCGAGGGTCCGAGTAAAACTGGTAAATAAGACTGACGGGGCTGTGACTTTATCTGTCTGGCTCACAGCGCCAACTGAATTTGGTGAATGCGGCTATTATGCATTTAATTTGTCAAAAAACGACAGCCCTGTAGTTGAGCTGCTTAAGGGCTGTTATGGTGCCGGCGCTTTTATCACCAGCGGAAAAAACGAAGGAAAATCCTTTGGTGGGTTTTGTTTAGGAAATCCTGCAGAGCTTTGGACAGTTGATATAAGACCAGATAATATTGGCTTTTAGGAAAACAAAATCCTGCCTGTAAATTAAATATTTAAACTTTAATTAATCGTGGACAAAAGCCAGCTTTTGTCCACGATTAATTTTTTTATTTACTCAGTGACCTTTTCTATTTTAGCGCCGAGAGCGCGCAATTTTTCATCCACTCTTTCATAGCCGCGTTCAATTTGACTGATGTTGCGCACAACAGATTTTCCTTTTGCGGCGAGCGCGGCAATTAAAAGAGACATGCCGGCGCGAATATCCGGGCTTTCCAATTTTTCTCCGTACAATTGAGCGGGACCTTGCACCAAACAACGGTACGGATCACAGAGAATAATGCGCGCGCCCATACCTACTAATTTATCTGTAAAATACATACGCCCGGAAAACATCCAATCATGGAACATCACCGAGCCTGATGCCTGTGTGGCAACAGTGATGGCGATACTCATTAAATCTGTGGGGTACGCGGGCCAAATGTTGGTTTTGATCTCGGGGATTGCGCCATCCAAATCTGGAGTCATTACAAGTTTTTGCGCGGACGGCACGAGGATATCGTCGCCTTCGATATTCCAGTGAACGCCAAGACGATGGAAGACCTGCTGAACCATCTCCAAGTATTGCACGCCGGCATTTCGTATTCTAATTTCGCCGCCGGTCACGACTGCTGCGCCGACAAAGCTCATTACTTCAAGGTAGTCTGAGCCAATCGTATATTCTCCGCCATGCAGGCGTGGAACTCCAGTGATAGCTAAAGTGTTGGAGCCGATACCCTCTATTTGGGCACCTAGCTGATTAAGGAAATTACATAATTCCTGCACATGCGGTTCAGATGCGGCGTTTCGTAATACGGTACGTCCCTTTGCGAGCACAGATGCCATAATTGCATTTTCAGTGGCGGTGACGCTGGCTTCATCAAATAAAATATTTGCGCCTTTTAATCCTGTGGTAGACAACTTGAAGACACGATCATATTCAACTATCGCGCCTAATGAGCGTAGAGCAAGGATGTGTGTGTCAAGCCGGCGGCGTCCTATTACATCACCACCAGGAGGCGGCAATTGCAAGACTCCTTCGCGGGCAAGCACAGGACCAGCCAAAAGGATGGAAGCGCGGATTTGGCGGCACAACTCCGGGTCCAGATGAGAGGCGTGAATATTTGTCGCTGTAATGCGCCAGGAGTTTGAATCGATCTCTTCTACCTGAGCATCTAGACTTTCTAATAATTTTCGCATGGTTTGCACATCGCGAATGCGCGGCAGGTTATGCAAAATTACTGGTTCGGTCGTGAGCAGACAAGCCGCCAAAATGGGTAAAGCAGCATTTTTGTTACCGGACGGGGTTACCTCCCCCATCAGGGGGATACCGCCTTCAATGATGAATTCTTCCATGTTTCTCCAATATAATTGCAGGATTGTAAGGTAATTCCATTAATTCGCCAAGAACATTACAGTTCGCTTACATAGCACTTAGATAGCACACTGATGGTTTTATTTGTTATATAATAAAGATATATGAACGTATTAATGCTGATTATCCCGCTAGCTGTAGGTTTAGCTTCTGCGATGCTGATAAATTATCTTGCAGATGTTTTGCCAGCAACCCGCGCATTGACCAAGCCTGTTTGTAGTCAATGCAAAAGTGAATATTCTTTAACAGATTACTTATTTGTAAAAAAGTGTAAGCAATGCGCACACAACAGAGGCATGCGCCCGTGGATGACAGTGCTCATTTTGCTGACATTAAATATTTATACATGGTGGATGCCGCCCGCGCGCTACGAGTATTGGTTTGGCGCTTTGCTGTTATGCTATATGGGTGTCGTTTTTGTGATCGACTTGGAGCACAGGTTGATCTTGCACCCCACCAGTATCATTGGTTGTCTGCTGGCGTTTGGCGCAGGCTGGTACGCCAATGGAATTTTGCCCACCGTGCTGGGAGGCGCATTTGGATTTGCGCTGATGTTCGTATTTTACTATTTAGGAGTGTTGTTCTCGCGCATGCGGGCAAAAAGAATGGCTGTCAGTGGACAGGCGCAGGATGACGAAGAGGCTTTGGGCGCGGGCGATGTCATTCTTTCTGGTATTCTTGGGCTGGCGCTTGGATCTCAACTTGTATTTCGAGGTATTTTTTTAGGGATTGTCTTGGCTGGTCTTTTTGGGCTGGTCTTTATCATCGTCATGCTGATTACACAGCGTTACAAAAAAGAAGTTTTTATGGTTTTTATGCCCTATGGTCCCTTTTTGGTTGTAGGCGCTCTTGCATGGATTTATTTTTTACCAACCACGGCATAACTCAAAGGAATTATAGAATATGCGATCAACTAGATTGAAGTATAAAAAGTCAGCGGCGCAAGCGATGGTGGAGTTTGCGATTGTTGCACCCTTGCTCTTCTCGCTCTTATTCGGAATTATTGAATCCGGTCGCTTGTTATTTGTTTACGGTACTACCGTAACTGCCACGCGCCAAGCTGTGCGTTATGGCTCTACATCAGGACAAAACGGAGGCGGGATACCTTATTATCGTGATTGCGCGGGCATAAGAAATGCCGTCAAAAAAACAGGCGTTGTATCCCCTTACACAGACGCCGACATTAAGATTACCTATGATCGCGGCGTTGACACGAACGGAGTTTCAATTGCCATTCCTAGCATTGACAATTCTGACGGGGCAGATACCTGTGATAGTTTAGGCGCATCGTTAGATACTCTGCTTGAAAGCGGAGATCGTGTTGTTGTAAAACTTTCCACTCAATGGACTGCCATCTTGTCTGGATTAGTACCCATTCCATCAATGACCTTAAATTCCAAAAGCGCGCGCACTTTCATCAGCGGGATTGATATTTATGTGACCTTACCTCCCGGGCAATATGCCGGTTCTGGCGGCGGTGGCGGTGGC
>VFJR01000043.1 GCA_009885945.1 Anaerolineaceae bacterium | reverse complement strand
TTGGATATTTGATTGTTTGGCGGGATATTACCAAACGCAAACTCGTAGATGACGCGCGTCAGCGCGCGAGGGATGAGCTCTTTGTTTTGCTAAATGCCATTTCCAGTGCGGCAAGCCATACAATGAACTTGGATGAGTTTCTGTCAGAGTCTATCTATCAGATCATTTATTCTTTTCGCAGTCAGGCGATTGCGATTTATCTTGTAGACCCAAATGAGCATGCGCACAGCGAGCATCGTTTGAAATTTGCGTCTCATATTGGTGTGGAGCCAGAGCAGATTGCGTTGCTGAATGATTCTGTTACCAAGGCTGCCTTGATGGGCTGGTTGGAAGATATCAACGAGGAACATCCGCTTGTCTTAAGCAGTTCTGGGCAGGTACGTTCTGATATCCCTATAAACATCCGTCAATTGAATTTTGCGCATATTGCGCTCGTCCCATTAACTGTCACCATTCAACAGCAGGTCACGCCGATCGGTTGTTTATGTCTGGGGCGTAGTGAAGATGACCCTTTTACACAGGATGAATTGATACGCTTGACAACTATCTCGAATCAGATCGCCATGTTAATTGATAGTGATCGCCGCCGTCAGTTTGCGATCTCATTATCAGAACGGCAGCGCCTCTTACGGGATTTACACGATTCGGTCAGCCAAAAACTATATGGGTTGCTTACGTTGACGGAGGCTGCCCAAGCCTCGATCGAGGCGGGAGTCGAGATTATTCCGTCTGAGGTATTGGATCATATTGGTGAGAATGCGCGTCAAGCCTTACGTGAGATGCGGCTCTTCCTTTATGAAATGCAGCCCGCGAATTTGGATGAGGGCTTGGTTGCTGTCTTGCATCATAGGATCAATGCAGTGGAAGGACGTGCAGATATGAAGGCGCGCTTGATCAATGATGATAATATTCGGCTTCCTAAAAATAAGGAAACAGATTTATATTATATTGCGCAGGAAGCTTTGAATAATATCTTAAAACATGCCAAGGCTAAAAATGTATTGGTGAATTTGCGCCAGACACGTCAGAACGTGATTCTTGAAATTACAGATGATGGGTTGGGTTTTGATATGAAGAAGGTTGAGCAGGGCGGGCTGGGACTGAACACGATGAAGGAACGTGCTTTGCAAATGGGTGCGAAATATAAGATGACATCCAAGCCTGGGGCTGGGACAAAAATGGTGGTAACGCTCGCCAAAAAAGGTCAGGAGTAACAAAAGAAATGAAACCCATTAAGATTGTGGTGGTGGATAACGAAAGTGTGGTGCGGGATGGCATTGTGACAATTTTGTCGTTTCAAACTGACCTGAAAGTTGTGGGCGAAGCCGAAGATGGAATTGTAGCGGTTGAAGTCGCGCGTCAAACCAAACCCGATGTGATGTTGTTAGATATGGTCATGCCGCGGCAGGATGGGTTGGAAACGATTATTAAAGTGAAAGAAATATTGCCAAATACCAGAATTTTGGTATTAACAAGTTTTGCAGAAAGTGATCGTGTGTATCAGGCTATTAAAGCGGGCGCGACAGGATATTTATTAAAAGATACAAAACGCGATCAGCTGTATCAGGCGATTCGTGATGTTGCAGAGGGACATGCGATTTTGCATCCATCCATTGCGATGAAGGTAATTCATGAAATAGATCACCCAGCCGAGTTAATGTACACAGCCGATCCACTAACCCCGCGTGAGTTGGATACGCTGAAATTAATTGCGCGCGGCTACAGCAATCAAGAAATTGCGGCATCTTTGAATGTGGTTGAGCGCACGGTAGCTAAATATGTAAGCAATATTTTAGATAAATTACATTTGGCTAATCGTACTCAAGCGGCGTTGTATGCTCATCGCGAAGGCTTGGCAAATGATGATTCGGATGGGAAGGATGATGGCAAAGGTAAGGGGAAGGGACCAAAGAAAAAATAAATACGGACAAACCGCCAAGTTGCCATGACGCCAAGGGATATAAAGGTCGCCAAGTGCTCTTCTTGGCGTCTTATCAAAAACTTGACGTTCTTTGCGCCTATGCCTCTTTAGAGGGTGGCGGTAAAAAAGATTTTAATTCTGCGTACGGTCGGTTATTTAAAGCCCCATAGAAAATTTTCTATGGGGCTTTTTGTTCGCATGGGGTGTCGCAAATTTGCATACTTGGCGAAAGAATTGCGATGGTCATTTATGCCCTTACTTCTTGAATAACTGGTCATAAATATTTCAATAATGCGTCCTGAATGTAGATTACTGAAATGAAAGGTGGTCCCTATAATGATCATTGTAATCCGATGACCTTTATACATTTTAGGAGAGCAGCCTTGTTCCTCGGACAAACCCAAAGCACAGTGGAAAATGGTCGCCTGCCATTTCCCACCAACTTCAAAGAATATATCACAGGCGGCGTATATGTCACGCAAGGATTTGACCAGAATGTACTGGTACTTACTGCAACCGCGTTCCAAGAATTATATGAGCGCATTGTATCGCTCAATATGGCAAACCCAGCCGCGCGAATGCTTCAACGCCTGATTCTCGGCTCGGCAAGTTTTTTGGAAGTTGGCGAAAAACAGTTGATCCAATTACCAGAAGCCTTGATGAAGTATGCAGGCTTAAGCAGTGAGGCTGTCATAGTGGGGCAGGGTGATTACATGGAAGTGTGGTCGCCGAGTCAATGGAAGATGCAGCAACAGCAAATTGTAGACGCGCTGGCTTCAAATGCGGATCATTTTGCTGGGTTAATCATTACCACACGATCACGACAAAACTCTATATAAAAAGGCGCATACACTATGAACAAAATTCGAATTCTGGTTGTGGACGATCAAACCCTGATACGGGATGGGCTTGTTGCAATTCTTTCTCTGCAGAGTGATTTTGAAATTGTAGGCGAAGCAGAAGATGGGATTGATGCTGTGCAAATTGCGCGCAATACCAAGCCCGATGTCATTCTTTTGGACATGTCTATGAAAAGACAGGATGGGCTGGCAACCATTCCTCAGTTGCGTGAAAGCGTTCCTAATTCGCGCATTCTTATCCTTTCCAGTTTTGCTGAGCATACCAGTGTGTATCAAGCCATTAAGTTGGGAGCCGTTGGATATATGCTCAAGGATACAGCGCGCATTGAATTACTGCAGGCGATTCGCAAAGCGGCAAAGAATGAACCCACCATGCACCCATCTATTGCAGTGAAAGTGATCAATGAATTCAACAGCCGCAAAGATGAAGAAATTAATTATGGGCAATTAACCCGCCGTGAAATGGAAACACTCAAGCTGATCGCGCTCGGATGCAGCAATCAAGAAATTGCCATGAAGCTTGTAGTGCATGAAAGGACCATTGCAAAATATGTCAGCAGTGTTTTGAATAAATTGCACTTGACCAACCGTACCCAAGCTGCTTTGTATGCCATTCGTCAGGGTTTGGTGACGCAATCAAATGTGATCCAGGAAATTGCAGAACCTATCCTAAAGACTAAGGTCAAGGTGAAACCTGTTGTTCAATATATGGAGATGACTCCTGCCGCGCCTGTTGCCACGATGACCATTGTCCGCCGTCCGCGCGCACAGGTCAAGACCAACGTGGTCATAAATGCCCCAACACGCACTCGTTGATGGTCATTTGTAAGCAGAACATACTGCCAAGTTTCTCGGCTAACAACATTCGCACTTGATTTGTAAAATGACAGTGACTACAAAAGGAAAACCAGACCATGACTCAAATTGAATATATCAAAGCAAAAGATTTTGATCGCGCCTGGCTTAACTTTGAGCTGGATCTGCCTCTCAAGCCGGGTCCCAGCGGAGAGATGAATCCGTTCTATATAAACCGCCCGGGCAATCCGATCAACGAGTTGATTGATGCTTTGTTAGCGCCTTTTTACCGCCCTCCCAAGTTTTTCTTTTCAGGTCACAAAGGCTGCGGTAAATCCACCGAGTTATTACATTTGATGAGCAACCCAAAGATCCAAAAGAAATACTGGCCCATCAACTTTAGCATTCGCGAAGTGACCGATATTCACGACATTGATTATCGTGATGTGCTCTTAGCCATTGCCAGCCGCTTGTTCGTTGAATATAAAAACAAAGGCAGTGACCTGCCCGACCAGTTATTAAAAGAATTGGATGGTTGGAAAGGCAAAGTAGAAAGGCATATCACGACTGTCTTGGAAGGCAGATACGATACCGAAATTAGTGCATCTTTAGCCGCCTTTTTTGCCAATGCGGGCATGAAGATGAAGCTTGAACCAGCTACCCGTGTGGAATTAAGACAAGTGATAGAAACCGATGTGACTGGTTTGATCGCCCTGATCAATCAAATTGTCACTGCCATTTATTCTATCGATCATCGCATTCCGTTGATTTTGATTGATGACATGGACAAACCTGATTTAGAAAAAGCACGCGCTATTTTCCACGACCGCCGCGAGATCATGATGCAGCCCAATTGCGCCATTGTGTACACCGTCTCCAGCGCCTTGTTTTACAGCAAGGAATTTGATTCCATTCGTGATCAGTCGCTCTTTTTGCCAAATATTAATTTACATCCCATGTCCGATAACAACCTGCGCTTGGAGGATGGTTACAAGATTTTGGAGCAATTCGTCACCATCCGCATGGATCCAGAATTGATCGAGGCAGGTGTTTTAGATGAAGCCATCAATTACAGCGGCGGGGTCTTTCGTGAACTGGCGCGCATTATTCGCACCTCGCTGGGACGTGCCCGCCGCGGCAATAGCGCCAAGATGCAGATTGAGGATGTGGAATGGTCAGCCTCTGAGATTCGCAATGAATATCGCCGTATCTTGGATAAAGAAGATATCAAGTTGCTGAAAAAAATAAAAGATACCAATATCCTGGAATTCAATGACCGTCTGCGCCCGCTATTGCAGCTGCTTGCTGTTTTGGAATACCGAGATCAAGAAAATTGGTGTGATGTTCATCCCGTCTTGAGAAAAATATTATGAACCCATTAATGCCTGCTCCTGCCCCGCAAATAGATTCATTCGATGAGCGCGTCAAGTGCCTTACCACGGAACTTGAACTTGCCATCCAGTGGAATCGTTCGTGCATCCTTCTGGCTGTCTACGGCTCAGAATATGTCCACGCGGATGCAGAGTCGGCGCTTGAGAACTTTCTGATTGACTTAGATCAAAAGATCGTTTTTTTTCAAGCTGAAAAGCTGCAAGGCAGTTTGGCTTCGTATTTATATAATTTTGAAGACCCATCCACTGCAGTTTTTTTCATCAAAGGGTTAAAGCAAGACCCCATCTATACCAGCTTAAATCAGCATGTTGACATTATTAAAAATAAGAACATTCGCATTGTTTTTTGGCTGACTCAAAAAGAAGTCCTGGAATTGGCTGTTTGCGCTCCAGAGTTGTGGAATAACCGTCACAGCGCCATAGAGTTTAATGAATCGCCCAAGCCTGAACAGATTTTACAGAATGCCATTGAATCTGCTTGGCAGGGCACAGGGGAGTATGCAGATCAATTTGAAGACACTGATGCAAAGATAGATTTCCGCGAATCTTTGCTAACGGGTTTGCCCAAAGAAGATGAATCCACTTCCAGCCGCGCAGATTTGTACCTGAAGCTCGGCATTCTCAACTGGCGTAAAGGTGATTTTGAAAAGGCAAATGAGCTATTGCAAAGCGCGCTAAAGATCGCCATTCGTTTGGAAGACAACTGGTTTGAGGCTGAATGTTTCAATGCCTTGGCGCTGGTCAAATCGAGCCAGAATAAAAATGACGAAGCTGTGGATGCCTATAAACAAGCCATTCGCCTTGCGCCCCAGCAGATTTCAGCGTGGAACAATCTTGGGAATTTGTGTATCAAGATCATGCGTAATGATGAAGCGATGCTTGCTTTTCAAAAAGCGTTGGAGCATAACAGCAAGGACCCTGTCGCGTGGAATGGGCTTGGCAATGTGTATTTCAAGATCGGCTATATTGACGATGCCATCGGCGCTTTTCGTAAAGCGATTGAGTACGCGCCGACTCTGGCTCAGGCGTGGAACGGGCTTGGGGATGCTTACTCCAGCACCGGGCGGGATGTAGATGCGATTTCTGCCTATCAAAAAGCGATTGAGAGTAATCGTCAGTTCGTTACTCCTTGGCTGAGAATTGCTGATATTTATTACAGGCAGGCTCGCCATCGTGATGCCATCAAAGCGTACCAACGCGTTTTGCATATTGACCCTAAGAATAGTCATGTTTGGAATGAGTTGGGTTTGTTGTATTTGAAGATCAACGAATTAGATGAATCGATTGATGCATTCAATAAAGCCATAGAGTTGGACCGCGGGAATGGCTGGTCCTATGCAAACCTAGCGCTTGCTTATTCCAATAAAGACATGAATGAAAAAGCCATTAACTTGTGTTTGCGCAGTATTGAGCTCTTCAATGATGATGGCGACAAAGCGGTTGCCTGGGATCGTCTTGCAAGTTTATATCGTGCAAGTAATGACTATGAAAAAGCGCTGCGCGCTTATCAGAACTCAGATTTACTGAGCGGGCGTGCTGTAACAAAACCTGCGGCATCGCAAGTTGAAGTTGATGTTGATGTGCTGATTTCGCGCGATGTAGCCGTACAACAAAATACAGCGCTGAAAAATAATTTATTTCCTTACCCTTTGTCTAGGGAAATTCTGGGAGAAGAAACAAACACGCCCATGTGGATGGTTCAGCCCAGTGAAATTGTACATAAAGAGACTGCAAACTTATTGGAGGATTTGCTCATGAACACACATTCGTATGTATCCACTGCTTACCCAGCCGAAATGACTGTCCCAGCGCCTGTGTCTCAGGCTGAGCATAGCGAAGGGCGGGATGTAATGGCAGATTCAAAAAACCCAGCCGTGTGGAATGAAAAAGGAAACATTCATTTCCGCGATGAAAATTATGACGAAGCCATTCGTGCCTATAACAAGGCTATTGAATTGGATCGTTCTTTTGGCTGGCCCTACAGCAATTTGGCGCTCACTTATCTTGCACAGAGCAAGTATCCAGAAGCTGTGCTTCTTTATCAACATAGCATTACATTGCTTGAACATGATGTTGAAAAAGCCGCTTCATGGAACAGCTTGGGTAATTTATATCGTCACATGAATGATTATGAGAATGCGGTCAAAGCCTACCAAATGGCAGATGATCTTGACCCGCAAAATGCAGGCAGACGTGACCAAGCCACTCTGGCGTACTCCGAATCCAATTCGCAGAATGTGCAAGTGTGGACAGAGCTTGGCAATTTGTTCTTCAAGTCGGGTTCCTATACTGAAGCAATGCAGGCTTACACCAAAGCAGTGGAGATTGATCCCGATTCTGGCTGGGCGCAAAGTAACCTTGCCATGGCGTATGTCTTTCAGGGAAAATTAAAGCAAGCCGAATCGCTTTACTTAAAAAGCATTGAATTGTTCACTAGCGATAAAGACAAAGTTGTTTCATGGAATCGGCTTGGCAACGTCTATCGCAAATTGAACGATGTTGATCGTGCCGCCGCCGCTTATGAAAATGCGCTCAAACTCTCGAACGAAAAACCATCATTGCTCGCACGCACGCGCTTAACCCTGCTGGGCAATTGCTACACTGGTTAATCCACTCACTAGCCAACGGAGGTAAAAATGAGTGACTATGAATTTTGGAAAGATTTAGGCAATATCTTTGATTCGATCTTACACTATCAAAAGAAGAATGCTGAATTTAACGACCGCTTTATTAATCCCTGGATTCGGCTGGGCAATGTTTTTGATAAAGATGATCGCAACAAAGAAGCAGTGCAGGCGTATCGCCACGCTGTTGATATTGATCCCGCTAGCGCGCAGAATTGGACAGACTTAGGAGATGCTCACTTCAAAGCAGGCTCCTACGATGATGCGATTTCTGCCTACCAAAAAGCGGTCGAGCTGGACGCGAAAGCTGGCTGGCCGCTCAGTAACCTTGCCCTCACCTTGGCAACTCAAGGCAGGCATGAGGATGCGATTCCGCTCTACGCGATGAGCATTGATCTCTTTGCAGATAACAAAGACAAAGCCATTACATGGAATCGTTTGGGTAATTTATATCGCAAACTCAACGATTATGAACATGCCTTTCAATCTTTTCAGAAAGCGGATGAGTTGGATGGCGAGAACACAGGCTTCCGTGATCAATTGGACGAAACTGTCGAAGTGGATTCAACCATTGCGCCGCGAGAACTGCTAAACCAGATGATCGTTGATCAGCCCGCTGCTACGGATGAAGTAACAATTGTCCATGTTGTGACAGATGATGTTGCAGAAGTTGAACAAGTTGGCATTTTGCCCAATGAAGAAATGATCGTGCTGGAAGAGTCTGCTCCAGTAGCAAGCGAAGAAGTTGAATTATCGATTGAGCTTCAAGAAATTAAAGCGCTGGCAGAGGAAGAAAATTATGCCAATTGGCTGGTAGAAGAATTGCCCGCTGTTCAACCAGGGCAAGTACTTGAAGCCGCGCCATCTCCTGCTTGGTTAGAAGAATTGATCGCTCAAGATGAAGTTGAGATTGAAGATGAAGCCGAAGCGCTAAAGCAGGATATTGTAGAAACCATTGCAAGCACTTCAGATGTGACAATGGAAGCTGTGGAAACTTTTACCGAATTTGTGCCTGCCGCTAAAATTGAATCAGCCGCTGAGAATGATTCAGTGAGTGAGATTCAACTTCAAGCTGAAGAGGAAGCGCCAATTGTTGAGCAGGAAATACTCCAAGTTGAAGAATCTGTTGCTGAAGTTGAATCAGGCGTGGATGTTGAAGATCAAAATTTGGAAGCCGCTTACGAAGAATATCTAAAAGATTCTGCCATGCCCGTGCAAACATTATCGGATCGTTTTGAGGCGATACATGCTCAGGCTCCTGAGACGCAAGTAAGCGCCAATGGGGATGTGCGTATTGCAATGGACACGCGTAACGCGCATGTTTGGAATGAATTGGGCAACGTGTATTTGAATTCGGGCGCGTGTGAAGATGCAATTGACGCGTATCGAAAAGCCATTGAGTTGGATCGTCAGTTTGCCTGGCCCTATAGCAATCTTGCTTTGGCGTATGTTCAAAAAGGATTGTTTACAGAAGCCATTGTCTTATATCAACGCGGCATTGAATTGTTTGCCGAAGATAAAGATAAGGCTATCACTTGGAATCGCCTTGGCAATGTCTATCGCCGCTTAAATGATTATTCCCGCGCCATCTCTTCTTATCACAATGCGGATGAGTTGGATCCCGATAACACAACCATCTCTTTGCGCTCTCATTATGGTTTGCTGGGCAACATTGTAGAGCAGAAGGCGGCTCTGGTTTCATAAGATGTTGTTGAGCCTTTGTTCTTGGCGTTTTAAAAAACTTGGCGTTCTTACTCTGCGAGTACAATGTAGCGCCTTGGCGGTAAAAGATTTTTATATCTAGGAGAAGCCATGAGTGATCATGAATTTTGGAATGAACTTGGCAACTTGTATTATATGTCTGGTAATTATGAGCCAGCCATCCATGCCTATGCGCGAGCGATTACAGCAAACCGCAAGTTTGGCAGGTCTTATAGCAACATGGCGCTGGCATTTACCCAAACTGGGAAATATACAGAAGCCATCGAGTTGTATCATCGCGGCATTGAATTGCTCGCCGATGAAAAAGAAAAGGCAGTTACCTGGAATCGTCTTGGCATTTTATATCGTCAGCTAAAAGACTATCACAGCGCAGTGGTTGCCTATCAAAAAGCGGACGACCTTGACTGCACTCAAGATCAAGAGCGTGAAGATGTAGCTCGCAGACCTATTACGGTTTCTATGCCTGAGATTGATCTGCAATCCATCTTGATGGAAGATCAAGGCGCTTTTGATGTCGGCGAAGAAAAAATTGTTGACGAGATCAATACAGAATTTGTATTTGCAGAAGACTCGCTTGATGAAGATCAACTTTCTGCGAGTGAACTGACCTTGCAATGGTTTGATGAAGAAGGCTTCGTGCCTCCCAACCCCGAAGTTGATTCTGTTTTAGGGGCATTTCCCGCCGCTGACGAAGATTCTGCTGAAAGCGAAGTGACCCCGCTGACCTATGGCGAATGGAAGCCTGCGCAGATCGAAACAGAAACTTTGGCGCTGGAGGATTTTGCAATGTCGAATCATCAGGATAATTCCAGAGTGTTTGAATCTGTGACAGACTCCATTCAGTCTTTTGTGTTGGAAAGCGTTGAAGTTCCGATTCCAGCGCTGATGAATGTCACTGAACCTGAAGCTGTGCAATACTCTCAGGTGGAATATCCGCTGGTGGAGACAAGTGAGTTTGAGACTCTAAAAACGGATATTGAAAAATTTAAAAGCGCGACAGAGAAGAACCCAAAAAGCACGATTGCCTGGGAAGAATTGGGTGATGTATATAAAAAAGCGGGTAGGTTTACAGACTCTATTCGTGCCTACGAACGCGCCATCAATGAAGGTTCAAACAAGCCGTCGTTATATTACCGCCTTGGCTTAGTGTTTGCCGCCGAAAGATTAGAATCGCAGGCGATTAAATCGTTTCAAAAGACTCTTGAATTAGACAATACCTATACCTTGGCACATGCTTCATTAGGCAGTCACTATCGCAAAGTAGGTTTGCATGATCTTGCCCAAAAACATATTGATATTGCCATGAGCTCAGTCTTGGATGATGAGAATGAATACAACCGCGCCTGTCTCGAAGCCATTTGTGGTAACAACGACCGCGCGCTAGAGCTATTGCAAACTGCTCTGCAAGCCAAGCAGACTGATATAAGTTGGGTAAAGATTGACCCCGATCTAGATTCTCTGCGAGAAGATACGCGTTATGAGACTTTGTTATCTGCTTATGTAGTAAGTAAATGAAGGCAATTTTAACCAGAGATGAACGGAGATAAACAGAGATTTAAAACATCTTTGTTTATCTCCGTTTGATTCTTACTTACTCCATCTTGCATACACAGCCTGAGATAACAACCTGCCCGCGCTGGTTTCGCGCGTGACCATTTCCCCGCTTTCGACAGTGCCTTTATATTTTTTCATGATCTCTTCCAGGGTTTGCCCAACGTGAATGGCAGAGGCTTTGACGGCGTAGACCGTCACTGCCAGAAAGAGCGGCGAATCAGATAATACTGCGCGGCAGGTTTCCAGCAAGTTGGGCAGTGACTTGTAAATTTCCCACACCTCGCCTTTGGGTCCGCGTCCAAATTTGGGGGGGTCTAAAATAATGCCGTCATATTTTACGCCGCGTTTTTCTTCGCGTTGAACATATTTCAAGGCATCTTCCACAACCCAGCGGATGGGTTTATCGCTTAAGCCAGACAGTTGTTGATTTTCGCGTGCCCAGCTGACGGATTTTTTAGACGCGTCTACGTGGGTCACTTTTGCGCCCGCCGCCGCCGCCGCGAGACTTGCCAAGCCAGTGTACCCAAATAGGTTGAGCACGTTCGGAGGCTGATTCTCTTTTTGGACGAGATCAACCATAAAGTCCCAGTGCGAAGCGACCTCAGGGAAAACTCCCAAGTGGCGCCCGGGCGTGGTCATCACGGTGAACCTTAACTCCCCTCTCCCTGTGGGAGAGGGGCTGGGGGTGAGGGGCAATGAATATTTCATTTGCCATGAATCGGGTATTTTTTTCTTAACAACCCAATGCCCGCCGCTTTCTTCGGCAGTAGGTTGAAAGACCGCGTGCGCGGCGTCCCAATCTTTTTGGGGCAGGCTGCGGCTCCACATGGCTTGCACCTCCGGGCGGATGAATGTGTATGCGCCGAAGCGTTCCAGTTTTAATCCGTCACCAGAATCGAGCAATTCATAATCTTGCCAGCGGGTGGCTTCGAGCAGAGAAAAATGTGTAGGGGGCATAAGTGACCAGCCTGATAGTTGCAGAATGTGGGTAAACCAAATGTACCACTTGATTTTTACCCTTAAAGGCGTATAATGTGGGAATTAGTGGTAAGAAGTGGTAGACGAGCGCCGGGTCATTCCTGGCGTTCGTCTGATTAAAAAGGATGTTAGCACAAATGTTCTTAGGTCAATTCCAACACAATCTCGATGATAAAGGACGCCTGATGATTCCAGCGCGCTTCCGTGAGTTGTTGGAAGGCGGCGCGTACATTACGCAAGGCTTCGATAAATGCTTGATGGTCTTGACCGAGCCATACTTCAAAGAAGTATACGACCGAATCAATGCTATGAACCTCACTGATCCAACTGCCCGTTTACTGCGCCGCTTGATCCTTTCCAATGCATATCCTATTGATGTGGATAAAGTTGGGCGCATCCTCGTTCCGCAAAATTTGCGCGCTTTTCTTGCAATTGAAAACGGCGAGCTTATTGTAGCAGGGCAGGGCGATTATTTTGAAGTGTGGATGCCTGACGCATGGAAAGCTCAAATGGACATGCTGCAGGATGTCGAAGCCAATAACCAACGCTTCTCCACGCTTAATCTTTCAAAGAACAATTCTGCGTAGGGACGACGTTTCGTCGCCCTAGGTCTCTGTTGATTAATTGGGCGAGTGAACCCCGCCCCTACAAAATAAAACAATGCAACACACACCTGTACTTTACAAAGAAATTATACACGCCTTACAACCAACCAGCGCAAAGCGTTATGTAGATGGCACACTGGGCGCGGGCGGTCACGCTCGCGGGATTTTGGAGGCTTGTGCGCCAGATGGGCAACTGCTGGGTTTTGATCTTGACCCTCAGGCGCTGGCGTTGGCTCGTGAGACCTTGGCTCCTTATGAACCGCGCGTACATCTCGTGCAAGCCTCCTACATCACTTTGCCAGATGCGTTGAAACAACTGGGCTGGGATGCAATAGATGGCATGGTCCTAGATTTGGGACTCTCTTCTATGCAGTTGGATCAACCCGAACGCGGATTCTCCTTCCAAGCCAATGCGCCGCTGGACATGCGCTTCAATCCTACGGGCGGGCTGGATGCGGCAGAACTGATCAATACCGCCACTGAAAGCGAGCTCGCCGACATACTCTTCAAATATGGCGAGGAGCCGAGAGCCAGAAAGATTGCCCGCGATATTGTCAGTGCGCGACCGTTGCAATCCACTGCGCAACTAGCGGAGATTGTAAAACATGTATATCCAGGCTACAGCAGAGTTCACCCCGCAACGCGAACCTTCCAAGCCATTCGCATCGCGGTTAACGAGGAACTGGCTTCAGTGGAGAGTGTGCTTCCGCAGGCAGTAGCCAGCCTCAGGCGCGGAGGCAGACTCGCTGTGATTTCCTTCCACTCCCTGGAAGATCGAATCGTCAAGGATTATTTCCGCGAACAAAGCAAAGACATGATCAATCCGCCTTATGAACAATTATATGAAGTAGAGCGTAAGGCTGTAGTGAAAGAAATAAATAGAAAGCCAATTGTTGCCAGTGAAGAAGAAATACAAAGTAATTCAAGAGCAAGAAGCGCAAAGTTGAGAGTTGTAGAAAAAATATGAAATGTCATTGCGAGGAGGGCACTTGCTTTTCCCGACGAAGCAATCTCCAATATACAAAGGATTGCTTCGGGCGAAAAGCAAAACCGCCCTCGCAATGACATAAGGCATAAGAGAAAAATAAAATGCAAAATGTAACCTCATTACCTCATTTAGTTCACGCATATCGAGTTGCCCCGTGGCGTATTCAACGTCAATGGGTAGGTAACATATTGCTGGTTGTAGTAGGTGTGGCGATGATCGCGGCGTTATATTTGGATGTGACTGCCCGCGCCGCGATTGCCGGGCGTGAAATTCAGGGTTTGAAATTAGCAACATTAAACAGTCAGCATTCCAGCGCCGATCTGGAAACACAGCTTGCAAGATTAACTTCGATGCGCGTGATGAAACAGCGTGCGCTAGCGTTGGGCTTCCGTCCTGTGAAATCTCAAGAAATTGATTACATACTTGTGGCGGGCTATCGTAAACCTGCGCCCGAGATTTTGGCTATAGTGCCTCAGCTTGGTTTACGCGCGCCCAATATCGCACCTGAATATACTGAATCGTTGTTAGATTGGTTTGATCAACAGATTCATATCGGGGGACTGCAATGAGACAACAGTACGCGTGGCGATCTAAACTGCTGGCGGGGGCGCTGGCTTTTTTTGCTTTAATGATCGTCTCGCAAATGTTCCGCATTCAAATGAGCGTGGAAGCCGCTGAGTTCCGCGTGCAGGCAAAAAGTTACTCTAGCGAAACCAAAACTTTTTACCCAGATCGCGGTGAGATTTATGATCGTAATGGCAGTTTACTGGCAGGAAATCAAATTGTTTTTGAGGTGGGCGTAAACCTGAACATGCATAAAGATATCAATGTAATTGCGTCTACGGTCAGCACGGTGCTGGGCTTGGACTATAACCAATTACTGTACGATATTACCAACCCTCCTGTTCCAAACCTTTCCTATCTTGTGCTGGCAGATTTTGTGGATGAACCTAAAGCCAAGCGCTTGATGGAAATTAGACAAAAAATGGATGAGCAAGCTCCCGACGGTGTGGCGGGCGCTTTGAATGCTTTGGAATTTAAGTCACATCCCATGCGCAGTTATCCAGAAGAATCTTTAGGCTCTAATATTCTTGGCTTTGTGAATCGTGAAGGGCGTGGTTATTTTGGAGTCGAAGAAAAATATAATGATATTCTCGCTGGTAACCCGGTGCGGGTCACTATCCCTACTGATCCTAACCAAGCGATCAATATTCCACGCATTCCAGACGGTTCTACATTAATCCTAACCATTGACCGTGATTTACAAGCCGCCGCCGAACAAACATTGGATGACGCTTTGGCGCTTTACGGTGCGCAAAACGGAATCATAATGATCATTGATCCGCGTAACGGCGAAACACTTGCGGTTGCCGCCTCCAAGCGCATGGACTTGAATAAATTTTGGGATTATGGTGTGGTGTACGAGAATGCCAGCGACTTTAATCCTGCTATTTCAAAGCCTTATGAACCCGGCTCTGTGATCAAGATTTTGACCATGGCTGCTGCCTTAGACAGTCAAACAGCTGTTCGTTCTACTCGTTATCTAGACACTGGCGCGATTCTTGTTGGCGGTGTCGAAATTCGCAACTGGGATAACAATGCCTGGGGCGATCAAGATATGACAGGTTGTTTGCAACACTCGCTTAATGTTTGCATGGCTTGGCTTTCCACTCAAATGGGTCCAGAAACATTTTACGGATATATGAACAATTTTGGGCTGGGACATCTCACAGCGGTGGATATGGCTGGGGAAGCGGCAGGCAGGCTCAAGGTGCCGGGCGATGCGGATTGGTATCCGGTGGATTTGGGTACCAATGCGTTTGGTCAGGGCGTGGCTGTCACACCGATTCAATTGCTCACTGCTACCTCTGCTGTTGCAAATCATGGACGCATGGTAACGCCGCATGTCTTGTATGCAATGGTGCGGGATGGACGTCAATATAACGCGCCCGCGCAATACGCAGGCACGCCCATTCGCGCAGAAACAGCCGATACCTTAAGCGATATGCTCGCCTATTCATTAGAATTAGAATCTTCTAACGCGCTTGTGCCGGGCTATCGTGTGGCGGGTAAGACCGGCACGGCTCAAATTCCAGTGGATGGATATTATGACGAAACACAAACAAACGCATCCTTCATTGGTTGGGGACCTGTGGATGATCCGCGTTTTATGATCTATGTTTGGCTTGAAAGACCATCCGCTTCAATATGGGGTTCACAAACTGCCGCGCCTGTATTTTCAGAAATGGCGAAGCAAACAGTTGTGATTATGGATATTCCTCCAGACCGCATCCGGTTATCATTGGCATCCAAATAAATGTTAACTCTTGCAGATGTACTTGAAGCCATTTCCGCACAACGACTTGCGCAAGCCGCCACAGTGATCACTGAGGCGGCAGTTGACTCTCGGCAGGTGATTGCAGATTCGCTTTTTGTTGCCATGCCCGGCGAGCATGTAGATGGACATGACTTTATTGATGCCGCCTTTAAGCGGGGGGCATCTTTTGCTTTAATTCAAAAAGATGTCGACGCCTCTTTCCGCACCCTCGACCTGCGCGGCGATCTGCAAGTTGATTCCAGCTTTGACTTTACCCCGCCTCTCTGCCTACGCGTTGATAATACCCTTGTGGCGCTTCAACAAATTGCGCGCTTCTGGCGCCGTAAATTAGATTTGCGCGTAATTGGCGTGACTGGCAGTGTCGGCAAATCTACTACCAAAGAAATGATTGCTGAGGTTTTGGGGGTGAAGTATCGAACCTTGAAAAGCCCCGGCAATTTAAATAATGAAATTGGCTTACCCCTTTCCATTCTAAAACTCGATCATAGTTATGAGCGTGCAGTCTTGGAAATGGGATTTTACGTGCCCGGCGAAATCGCCTTCTTATGTGAAATTGCCCAGCCTTATATTGGCGTTGTGACCAATGTGGGTACAGTTCACGCAGAACGCGCCGGCTCGCAAGAAGCCATTGCGCGCGGAAAAAGTGAATTAGTTCAGGCTTTGCCCGCCGAAGGTTTTGCTATTTTAAATTTTGATGATCCATTTGTTCAACAGATGGAAGAGAAGACCAAAGCGCAAGTATTCTTCTACGGGCTGTCATCCGAATCGCATTTATGGGCTGATGAAGTGGAAGGGCTTGGCTTGGATGGCATCCGCTTTCGTATGCATTATAAAAAAGAGGTCATGCACGTGCATGTACCTATGATCGGCAGGCACTCTGTTCATACCGCCTTGCGTGCCGCCGCGGTTGGCTTAGTAGAAGGATTAAGTTGGACAGAGATCATTGAAGGTTTGAAGCATGGGCATTCCCAATTGCGTCTCGTGGCAGTCCGTTCCAGCGTTGGCGCTTTGATTTTAGATGATACCTATAACGCCTCCCCCGAATCAATGCTGGCGGCATTAAACCTGCTCGATGAAATGGCAGGTAGAAAGATCGCTGTTTTGGGTGATATGCTAGAACTGGGTCAATATGAAAAACAAGGACATGAAATGGTCGGGATGCGTTCTGCTCAAATAGCAGATGTGTTGATCACGCTCGGGACTCGCGCACATATCTATGCCGAATCTGCGCGCCGCGCAAACTTTAAATCAAATCGCATTTTTGAATTTGAAGCGATTGAGCCTGTGATCGCGTGGCTTGAAAAAAACCTGACCAAAGATGATGCTGTATTGTTAAAGGGTTCTCGTGGTTTGCGCATGGATCGTATTACTTCAGTCATGGAGATAACTAAATGAGAGAAAGTGCATTCACTTTTAGCCTTGCGGCTTTCTCGTTTGTGATGACAGTCATTTGGGGTGAACCATTATTGCGCGTCTTGCGTCACTTTAAAGTAGGCAAAATCATTCGTGTGGAAGAGCCCGGCCAGCATGGGATTAAGATGGGTACGCCTACGATGGGCGGCGTATTATTTATTTTGCCTGTCCTACTTTTTTCAGGATTGTTAAATGCCGCAAATATTCTTGGCATCGCGCAGGATTCTGGCGCAGGTCGCTCGGTATTGGTTCCAATGGTGGTTTTAATCTTATTTGGGATTTTAGGCGCAGTAGATGACTGGCAGGGTATCCGTGGTCCTCGCAAAGGCGAAGGCATGCCCGCACGCACCAAATTTTTCTATCAATGGGTTTTGGCAATTGGCACCGCGCTGGTCTTAAAGTTTGTACTCGATTCGCCCATGATGTACTTGCCGGGTGTCCGTTTTGAAATTGAATTCCCTTGGTATGTTTATGTGCCTTTAGCCGCTTTTGTGATTGTTGCTTTTTCAAACGCAGTGAACTTTACAGATGGGCTAGATGGGCTGGCAGGCATGATCTCTGCTACTGCCTTTCTTACCTATGGGTTAATAGCGCTATATCAAGACCAAGTTTTTGTTTCGCGTTTTTGTTTTTTGGTTGTCGGTAGTTTGTTTGCATTTTTATGGTTTAACGCACACCCCGCCCAATTGTTTATGGGTGACGCAGGCTCTCTGGCGTTAGGCGCAACTCTTGCCACAGTCGCTTTTATGACCGGGCATTGGGCAGTCGTCTTACCTGTAATAGCAATAATTCCTGTTGCTGAAATTGTCAGCGTGGTCATTCAAATTTTATATTTCAAAGCCACCAAAGGCAAACGCTTTTTCAAAATGACGCCCATTCATTTACACTTTGAATTACTCGGCTGGAGCGAAACACAGATCGTGCAACGTTTTTGGTTGATCGGTTTGGTCGCCGCCATGCTCGGCTTTGGTCTTACGATTGTATAACCCATGAGAAATTGGAAAGACACCCGCGTTCTCGTGCTTGGAGCTGCCCGTCAGGGTCTTGCCCTCGCACGCTGGATGTCTAAACACGGCGCAAAAGTAACGCTTAGCGATCACCGCACTGAAGCAGAACTAAGCGCCTCTCTCGCCGCCCTAAACGGGATTCCACTGCAATGGGCTTTGGGTGGACACCCGATCGAATTACTAGACAACGCTGATGTGTTATGCCTCTCCGGCGGCGTGCCCTTAACCTTGCCCATCATTCAAGAAGCCATCAAACGCGGAATGCCAATCACCAACGATACGCAAGTATTCATGGAAGTCGTTCCGTGCAAAACCATCGGTATTACCGGCTCTGCTGGCAAAACAACCACCACAACCCTTGTTGGAAAAATGGCGAAACTTAATAAGGATGAAGGCAGAAGGATGAAGGATGAAACCTCATCTCTTCTCTCCTCCGCATTTGTTGGCGGCAACATTGGGGATCCTCTCATCAATTATGTAGATGAAATGAAACCCGACGACCTCGCTATCTTGGAAATATCTTCTTTTCAACTTGAGCAAATGACCCTTTCAACAAATATCGCCGCGATCTTAAATATCACCCCCAATCATTTGGATCGTCACGGCACAATGGATGCGTACACTTCTGCCAAAGCGCGTTTATTAGAGTTTCAAACCAGCGCGGATAAAACTATCTTAGGCTGTGATGATCACGGCGTTTGGAATTTGCGCGACAAAGCCAAAGGAAAATTATCCACCTTTAGTTTGCATGAATTAGCAAATGGGCTGAATGGCGCGTACTTGCATAATGGTCAGTTGATCATTCGTGATGGTAATACAGAAACACCCTTGCTCTCCCGTGAAAAGATTTTATTGCGCGGCGATCATAATGTCAGTAATGTATTGGCGGCGTTTACCATTGGTCATGCAGCAGGATTTAAAACAGAATCTATGATTCAAGCGGCGCAGGATTTTCACGGTGTAGCACACAGACTTGAATTGGTGCGTGATCTTCATGGGGTACGCTGGTACAACGACTCGATTGCAACTGCGCCCGAGCGCGCTATGGCTGCCATTCGCGCATATGAAGAACCGATTGTTTTAATGCTCGGCGGGCGTGATAAAGACCTGCCATGGAATGATCTTGCAGATTTGATTCGCCAGCGCGTAGATCATCTTGTACTTTTTGGGGAATCGGCGGAAAAGATTCAGAAAGCCGTATCAGCTTCCAGCGGCGAAAGACCGTACTCGCTGAAAGTGTGCGCCGCTTTGCGCGAAGCGATTCAACAAGCGGCGCAAGTTGCGAAAAGTGGTGACGTCGTTTTGTTATCACCCGGCGGAACAAGTTTCGATGAGTTTATTGATTTTGCAGAACGTGGCGAAAAATTTCGCCAATGGGTGCTGGAGCTTTCGTGAGCGAATATATTCCTGTTTCAAAACGAGGCATTGATTTGCCCTTGCTCGCCACCATGGTCGTGTTGATCATCTTTGGTTTGATCATGTTGTATTCTGCGTCTTGGGACTTTTCCTTCGGCGCGTATGGCTCATCAACTTATATGTTCAACCGCCAATTAATCTGGCTTGCGATTGGGCTTGTGGTTGCAGCTGCCTTAACTTTTTTTGATTACCATCACTGGCGCAGGCTGGTAGTACCTGCCATGCTGGGTACGATCCTTTTGTTGTTTGTACTATTATTGGTCAGCGAAATTCGTTTTAGTGTCAAACGTTCATTTTTTGACGGCTCTGTGCAACCCTCAGAATTGGCAAAGCTTGTCACTATTTTATATTTGGCAGTCTGGTTATATGCCAAACGACAGCAATTAAATGATATACAACTTGGAATCATTCCGATGGGTGTTATTTTGGGTGTAGTGGGCGGCTTGATTTATCAACAACCAGACCTTAGCGCGGCGGCAACAGTTTTGATTATGGGCGGCTTGCTTTTCTTTTTAGCGGGCGGCGACTTAAAGCAGATTGGTTTTTTACTTATCGTTGCTGTTATTGCCGCTTGGGTTGTTGGCTCCATCAGCCTGACAGGCAAGCAGCGCGTGACCGATTTTGTAGCAGGTATTAAAGACCCGTTGCAGGCTTCGTATCATGTGCGCCGTTCGTTTGAAGCCATTGTCAATGGCGGTTGGTTTGGCGTTGGGCTTGCAAATGGACAAGCAAAATTAACGGGTTTACCCGTTCCGCCTACTGATAGTATTTTTGCAGTGATCGCAGAAGAGCTTGGGGTTGTTGGTTCAACGTTGTTGATTGGTTTATATGGCTGTTTGGTATGGCGCGGCTTGGTCATTGCGCGGCGCGCGCCGGATATGCTCGGTACTATTATTGCCGCTGGGCTTGTCTTATGGATTGGCATTGAAGCTATGATTAATATGGCAGTCATGGTTGGGCTATTACCTTTTGCCGGTAATGCACTTCCCTTTATAAGTTCTGGCGGCTCAAACTTAATTACATCGCTTGCCGCAATTGGCATTCTCTTTAATATTTCGAGGCAGACAGGCGAAGGCACAGTAGTTGATGAAGACTGGAGGTCTTACGGTGCGATATTTGATTTGCGCGGGTGGGACAGGCGGCGGCGTGTATCCCGCTCTCGCCGTCCTGCAAGCTCTACGCGCCCAACAACCCGAGGCTGAAGTGCTGTGGGTTGGAGGTGAAGGCGGCATGGAAGCTGAGCTCGTACAACGCGAGCATATTTCATTTCGTGCCATTCCAGCCGCAGGCTTGCATGGGGTTGGCTTGCGCGCATTGCCAGGTAACATCACAAAGCTATTGCGCGGCGTGATTGCCTCGCGCAATATTTTGGTAAACTTTAAACCAGATGCACTCTTCTTCACTGGCGGTTACGTTGCCGTTCCTATGGCAATTGCAGGTCGTCGTTTGCGCTCTCTTTTATATGTGCCTGATATCGAACCCGGGCTCGCCTTAAAAGCATTAGGCTTTCTTGCTGATTCCATCGCTGTGACCGCCGAGGACTCAAAGAAATTTTTTTCACGCCTCAGCCGAATCCGCATCAGCGGCTACCCGCTTCGCACTGACCTTTCAGCCTGGTCCCGCGCCGATGCGTTTCGCCGCTTCAACCTTTCTCCAGACTTGCCCGTCCTATTAATCACCGGCGGAAGTAAAGGCGCACGCTCCATTAATATGGCTGTGCTTAAATACTTAAAAGAATTGCTCGAGTGTACGCAAATTATTCATCTCACAGGTAACCTGGATTGGCAAACAGTCGAAGCCGCGTCAAAACAATTACCTGACAACTTATCGGCACGTTATCGTGCTATGCCATACTTGCACGAAATGGGCGCGGCGTATCGCATAACAGACCTTGTGCTTTCGCGTGCAGGTGCGTCTACAATAGGTGAATACCCATTGTTTGGTTTGCCCGCTGTGCTTGTGCCATATCCTTATGCTTGGCGCTACCAAAAAGTGAACGCAGAGTATCTTGTTTCGCACGGCGCGGCTTTATTGTTGAAAGATGAAAGATTGGAAAGCGAGCTTTATTCTGTGATCAAAGATTTAATAACCAAACCAGAAAAGCGCACCGCAATGAGCGCCGCAATGAATACGTTATCACTGCCTAATGCCGCATCTGTAATCGCGGGTCAATTAATTGAAATTGCAAAAAATGCTGGAGAGTACCGCCTATGATGAGCCTTGTTTATGTTGTTTGGATGTATGTGATTGTGTTTGCCATTATCGGCGCATTGCGCGGCTGGGCAAAGGAGTTGTTAGTTGGCTTTAGCGTGATTCTTGCTTTGGCAGTGAATCACGTGCTCAAGCGCTACATTCCATTAATTAATAGCCTGCCAGATGATAGCAGTTCCCTCTTTTGGATCCGCGGTTTGATTCTGGTGGTCTTGGTGTACTTTGGCTATCAAACTGTGATTTCTATTGCGCGGCTTGCTTCAAAGGCAGGGCGTGACAAATTACAGGATTCATTGTTTGGCGCTGTGCTTGGCGGTGTCAATGGATACCTGATTGCCGGCTCGCTTGCTTTTTATCTAGTGCAGGCGAATTATCCTTACCCTAATATTGTTTCGCCGCCCGCATTAGGCAGCCCTCAAGCAGAATCAATCGCCTACGTCATGCAATATATGCCGCCCAATTTATTGGGTGAACCCGGTATTTATTTTGCTGTTATTTTGGCGTTTGTATTTATTATTGTGGTGTACATCTAAAGATTTTTATGACAAAAGTTCATTTCGTCGGCATCGGAGGGTCTGGCTTATCAGCCATTGCCCGCCTCTTGAAAGAAAGCGGCTATGAAGTTGCGGGTTCAGACCGTGCTTTATCTCCCTTTGCTGAAGATTTGCAAAAAATAGGCATCCTTATTTTTATTGGACATCACGCCGATCATATTCAAGGAGCAGATTGGGTAGTACGTTCCTCTGCGATTGCTGATGACAATGTGGAAGTGATTGCCGCCCAGAGTTTGAATATCCCCGTTTATAAACGCGCAGATTTTCTCGGCAAGTTGATGGAAGAAAAAATGGGTATTGCAATTGCCGGTACGCATGGCAAGACTACCACCACAGCCATGCTCGCCTGGACCTTACATGCCCTACAGCGTGACCCTTCCTTCATTGTTGGCAGTGTCATGAACAACCTCAAGGTCAACGCGCATTTTGGGCAGGGCAATACTTTTGTGATCGAGGCGGATGAGTACGATCGTATGTTCCTTGGGCTTAAGCCGCACATTGCGGTCATCACCAATCTGGAGCATGATCACCCGGATTGCTACCCCACGTTTGACGACATGTATTCTGCCTTTCAAAGTTTTGTAAACCTCTTGCCTGTGGACGGCACATTGATCGTAAATGCAGAAGACAAAAATTCCTTGAACTTGTTAAGCCATGCGCGCCGCAAGGGAATTAATGTTATTTCTTTCAATGTAAAAAGTGACATGACTATCAACAGCCCTAATTGGATGCAGGCTGGCGGATTGAAGCCAAATGAATTAGGTGGCTTCTCTTTTAATCTCATTACCAACGCGGGCGGAACTACCGAAAAAGTTAATGTTGCTTTGCAAGTGCCGGGTGAACATAATGTGCGCAATGCGTTGGCGGTGCTGTGTGTCATCGGTACACTGGGTATCTCTTTGCAAGAAGCGGCTGAGGCGTTGAGTCAGTTTACCGGTACGGGGCGCCGCTTTGAGGTCAAAGGCGAAGCGCGGGGCATTATTGTGGTGGATGATTATGCTCATCATCCCACTGAAATTAAAGCGACACTGGCAGCGGCGCGCGCGCGTTATCCTCAAAAAAGAATTTGGGCTGTCTGGCAGCCGCATACATATTCCCGTACACAAACCTTGTTTCAGGAATTTTCGCGAGCCTTTGGCGATGCCGATCAAGTGATTGTGACCGAAGTGTACGCTTCGCGCGAGCCCAAGCAGGATTTTTCATCTGCGGAGATAGTGAGTTCCATGCCGCATTCTTCAGCGAGATATATTGAAACGCTGGAGGAAACCACATCTTATTTGATTAACAATCTGCGTGCTGGTGATGTTGTGCTGGTGCTTTCTGCTGGCGACGCCGATAAAGTGAGCGCGGATGTTTTTGCAAAGCTGGTAATTTAGTGGACGATTTAATTGGTCATCACATCCATGCCCATAAAATCGTTTTCCTGATAAATATATGATGATAAACGCGCTTTCTTTTGAAGTTTTACAATCCAAATTTGGACGTAATGCGAAGCAGAATGTTTCGCTTACTGCTTACACCTCTGCTCGTATTGGTGGACCCGCGGATTATTTACTAACAGCAAATTCAGCAGATGAACTGGCTGAGATGGTTTCTTTTATTTGGGAACAAAACTTGCCTTATGTTATTCTCGGCGGCGGTTCAAATGTCTTGGTGAGTGATCAAGGTGTGCGCGGGATCGTGGTTTTGAATCGGGCGAAGGAAACGCGCTTCGAAAGCGGTATCCAGCCGAAGGTCTGGTGTGAAGCGGGTGTGGTGTTTAGCAATCTCGCAAACCGCTGTGCATCCAAAGGATTAGCAGGACTCGAATGGGCGTGCACAGTTCCGGGTTCGATTGGCGGCGCAGTGTTTGGTAACGCAGGCGCGTTTGATGGTGATATGTCTGGTAACTTGATTTGGGCTGAGTTGTTGACGGAACATGGACGCGAAAAATGGTCTGTTGAAAAAATGGGCTATGGGTATCGCACCAGCATTTTTAAAAGAAGTGAGATAAAAGCAATAGTTCTTTCGGCTGAGCTTATGTTAAAAAATTCTACGAAAGAGGAAGTCGCTGTTAAAATTGAGCAATTCGGTGAGAAGCGCAAGGCAACACAACCGCCGGGTGCGAGTATGGGTTCGATGTTCAAAAATCCAGCAGGCGATTATGCAGGCAGATTGATTGAAGCCGCTGGTTTGAAAGGCAAACGAATTGGCAATGCAGAGATCAGCCCTGTGCATGGAAATTTTTTCATCAATCATGGTCAGACAAAAGCAAGCGATGTTCGTGTATTAATCGAGCTTGCACAAAAGACTGTGAAAGAAAAGTTTGCAATACAACTTGAATTGGAAGTGGAATTAATTGGAGAATGGAACAACGTTTGAACATGCAAACGTTCAAACGAAAAAACGATATGAATAAAAAAATTCGCGTGGCAATTTTATTTGGCGGACGCTCAGGAGAACATGATGTTTCCCTGATGTCTGCGCGTTCAGTGCTTTCGGTGCTGGCCCCTGCGCGTTATGAAGTGACCTGCATTGGCATTACCCGTGAAGGGGAGTGGGTGACGGGCGCGCATGTTTTGGAAGCGATGGAAAAAGGCGAGACGCGTGATTTAGATCGTGTGATTTTGTCTGGCAATCCGAAACAGGCAGAGTTATATGTTTTGCGCCCTACAAAAATGGGCGCTAAATTTGAAACGCTGACACCTGTGGATGTCTTCTTCCCCGTTTTGCACGGACCTTTTGGCGAAGATGGCACGATACAAGGCTTGCTGGAATTGGCGGATGTTGCTTATGTTGGCGCGGGTGTGGTGGGTTCATCAGTGGGCATGGATAAGGGTGTCTTCAAAGATGTGATGCGCGCTAATAACATCCCAATTGTTGAATCGGTGCTTGTTTTGCGCTCTGAGATTGAAAAAGACATGAATGCTGTCATTGAAAAAGTAGAGCAGATGGGCGCGTATCCATTTTTCACCAAGCCTGCAAATTTAGGTTCTTCTGTGGGCGTTAGTAAATGTTCATCGCGTTCTGATTTGGGCGAAGGCATCATGGAAGCCGCGCGTTTTGACCGCCGTGTGATCGTTGAGCAGGGCGCAGTCAATGCGCGCGAAGTGGAAGTGAGTGTGTTGGGGAATGACTTACCTGAAGCTTCAGTGTGCGGTGAAGTGTTGCCAAGCCGTGAATTTTATTCTTACGAATCAAAGTATATTGATGGCACATCGGGTCTACTAATTCCTTCTCAATTACCAAAAGATGTTACAGATCAAGTGCGTGATTACGCAGTGCGCGCTTATAAAGCCATTGATTGCGCAGGTATGGCACGCGCAGATTTCTTTGTTGAGAAAGACACTAATAGAATTTTTCTTAATGAGTTAAATACCATTCCTGGCTTTACTTCTATTAGCATGTATCCCAAGCTTTGGGAAGCAAGTGGTTTGCCTTACGCAAAACTTGTCGATCGATTGATCGAACTTGCGCTTGAACGCAAAAGTGAGCGTGATCATACAGAAAAAATGTATCGGAGTGAATCATGAGCGATACACGCCTACCCACTCGCGCCGAAACTGCCCGTTTGCGCCGCACAAAACAAAACGAACAGCGTATGAAGCAGACCTCAGAGCGTGTGCATCGCCCAATTGCGGCGACGAATAAAGCGCAAGCAGTTAAAACGCAAACAGCGATGAGAAAGCCGCGCCGATATCAAATTGCGATGGGCATGCCTGCCATGCGATTAACAACACCGCGCATGACTCTGCCTGATATTCGCATTGGCGATCGCATGCTTTCGCTCTTTCTTACGCTGATGTTTGCTCTTGCTATCTATTTGCTTTTATCTACCCCTTTCTTTCGTGTCGGCGCCCCACAGGTGTTTGGCAATGCGCGGATTAACAGTGATGATTTAAATGCCGCCTTAGCGGTGACAAATCAGCCAGTGTTTACATTATCTCCTGATGAGTTGGCAACGCGTTTGAGGCTCAACTATCCTGAACTTGATTCAGTGCAGGTGACGCTTGGGTTGCCGAATCAGGTTTGGGTGAGTGTGAGCGAGCGTCAGCCCGTCATTCTTTGGCAGCAGAATCAAGGCTTCACATGGATCGATTCAACGGGCGTGGCTTTCCGCCCGCGCGGAGATGTGGCAGGATTGATCACGGTGGTGGCTTTGTCTGTGCCGCCATCAGGTGTTGCAATAACCGATGATCCGCTTTCACCTCCGCCGTTCGTTGATCCAAATTTAGTGGGCGCGATTAAAATATTTGCACCGAGCGTGCCCGCTGGAATGCCGATGATCTATGATGCGCGTAGTGGACTAGGTTGGGAAGACCCGCGTGGTTGGAAAGTTTTTTTTGGCAGCAGCCCGAAAGACGTGCCTTTGAAGGTGCGTGTGTATCAAGCTTTGGTGGATACTTTGATTGGACGCGGTGTGTATCCCGCTTTGATTAATGTGGCATATCCCGATGCGCCTTATTATCGGATGGAACCCTAATGGATGAAATAATTGTTGGCGTTGATGTAGGCACGACCAAGGTCTGCACATTGGTGGGGCGTGTGGAAGATGAAAAGACGATTCGCATTCTTGGCGTTGGCATCGAGCCTTCGGACGGAATTAAGAAAGGCATGATCGTTGATTTAACTGCCGCCTCACGCGCCATTACCCGTTCTGTTGAAAAAGCAGAACATACTTCTGGTTTGGAGATTAATACTGCTTTAGTGAGTTTGGCGGGCGCGCATGTTTCTTCGATCAATAGTCGCGGTGCATCTGGCGTGCCCAGCGGATTAATTGACACTGTGGATGTAACGCGCGCGTTGGAACAAGCGCAAGCAGTTGCCATTCCGCATGACCGCGAGATCGTGCATGTTGTTCAACGCGGCTTTAGTGTGGATGGGCAGTCGGGCATTCGTACTCCTGTTGGAATGCACGGTTATAAATTGGAAGTGGAAACACATATTATTACTGCGGCTGGTGCAACAGTAGATAACCTGCGTCAGGCAGTGGGTGCGGCTGGGGTAGAGATTCAACAATTTGTTTTGAACCCGCTTGCATCTGCTGAAGTTGTGTTAACTGAAGAAGAACGCCACATGGGTGTTGCAGTGTGCGATATTGGCGGCGGCACAACAGACTTGGCTATTTATGTAGATGGCGATGTATGGCATACCATGGTGCTGGCTGTGGGCGGCAATCACATTACGCAGGATATTGCTCATGGGCTACGTTTGGCTGTGCAACAAGCTGAAGAAGTGAAGAAACAGCAAGGTCATGCCATTCGAGCAGATGTGGGACGCGAAGAGTTTTTTAGCATTCGTCCATTTGGCGAGGATCATCCAGTGCAGATCAGCCGCCATGATTTGGCGCATATCATTGAAGCACGCGTCGAAGAAACTTTCGGTTTAATTCTTCAGGAAATCAAGCGCTCTGGCTATGATGGTTTATTACCTGCTGGTATGGTGCTGACTGGCGGTACTTCTGCATTGCCAGGCATTAAGACAGTTGCCAGTAGAGTCTTGGGTATGCCGGTCCGCACAGCCGCGCCTGAAAATCTGATTGGTCTAGTGGATAAATTAAATTCACCCTCTTATTCCACAAGCGTTGGGTTATTGCGCTGGGCATTGACTATGCACGCGCATGATCTTGCCGCTTCCAGCCGCCGCCGTAAAAGAGGAGATCGAACGATAAACTTCGATGTGGTGAAGGGCTGGATGAAGAGGTTGTTGCCGTAAAGACCAATGCCCAGCAGGCAGGTGGTTTCGATACGCCGCAAAGAACAAAAGCGCGGCTACTCAACCACCAACATTTCACCCCTTTTTAAGGGACAAAGATATGGTCAGAAATGTGAATTAAGAGGAGCAAAACCTCCTCAATTTAAAATAAGTCTGTTAAAATCAGAACTAAGCTTGTAAGGAGATACCTCATGGACTCAACAAAAAAGACTCAAGTACCAGTGGAATCGTTTGCCCGCATTAAAGTGATTGGTGTGGGCGGAGGCGGTCAAAATGCCGTCAACCGTATGATCGAAGAAGGTATTCAAGGTGTGGAATTTATTTCATGCAATACCGATGCGCAGGCGCTGACCCTTTCAAAAGCGACTGTGCGTATACGTCTTGGCGATAAATTAACACGTGGACTCGGCGCAGGCGGGGACCCCGAAGTGGGTCGTAAAGCCGCAGAAGAATCTGCTGATGAATTGTATGCTGCGCTCAAAGGCGCAGATATGGTCTTCGTCACTGCAGGCATGGGCGGCGGCACTGGCACTGGCGCGGCTCCTGTTGTGGCTCAAGTTGCAAAAGAATGCGGCGCATTGACCATTGGCGTTGTCACTCGTCCGTTCACCTTTGAAGGCGGCAAGCGTTCACAATCTGCTGAAGCTGGTGTGGCGAAGATGAAGGAACATGCACACACGCTCATCTCGATTCCAAATGATCGTCTCTTACAACTTGCTGATAAAAAATCATCTTTGCAAGATGCCTTCCGTATGGCGGATGAAGTTTTGCATCAAGGTATTCAAGGCATCTCAGAACTTATTACCATCCCCGGTTTAATCAACCTGGATTTTGCAGATGTGCGCGCTATTATGTCTGAAGGCGGCGCGGCATTAATGGCTGTTGGTAAAGGCTCTGGTGACGATCGCGCTAAGATTGCCGCTGAGCAAGCTATATCAAGTCAATTACTCGATATCACCATTGATGGCGCGCGCGGTGTGCTCTTCAATGTCACCGGCGGCAACAATATGACTCTCTTTGAGGTCAACCAAGCCGCCGCTATTATTCGTGAAACAGCCCATCCAGACGTGAACATGATCTTCGGCGCAGTGATTGATCCTGAAATGGGTGATGAGATTCGTGTCACTGTGATTGCCACTGGCTTTGAACGGAGCGCCGCCCTTCGCCGCCCTTTGGAACGCCTCCCTCATAAAGACAAGCCTATGTCTGTTGCCAATACGCCTTTTGCACGCCCAAGCGAATCGGTCAGCTCCAATGCAGAGGTCCGTTCCAATTCATTGGATAACAAAGCCGCTTCACAATCTGCGATCAATAGTGATGATTTAGATATCCCCACTTTCTTAAGAAACCGCAGATAAATTTTCTGCTCTCAAAACAAAAACTCCGAGATGCTAGTCTCGGAGTTTTTGTTTTTATTTAAAACATCATCATTTGCCCGCTGGAATGTTCAACAGGATCGCTGGCGAGCTGCTCTTCAAATGTCTCGCGTGTCAAAATTGGCAGTTCAGCAATGGCTCGTAACAAACGGTACTTTACTATTCGATAATTTTTTGTGCGCGCCGCAAGAGAAGGATCGCGCTGTTGTTTATAAGCGGCGAGCGCGGCGCGGCTGCCCGGTAAAACAATGATCGTGTTCACAGCCGATGCGTCCAGCGCGCGCCCGATTAAAGCCGAAGCCAGCGGGTAAAATAAAAATGCGGGCTTTTGATCATCCTCCCAGAATAAAGTTTTTTCATCTCTGCCAGTTTGATAACCAAGTCTTTTCCCTATGCCATCTAGCAAATCATACATATTGGCTAGTTCATCCTTTCGCGCAGAAGCCATATCCTCTGCACGTAAATTCCAATACCCAGATTCTTTTAATGCATATGAATTAAGAATTGCATAGATTAAGCCTTTAGACGGTGTAGTTAATCCTGTAAATTTCGGGTTGATCTCATTTTCGATATCCAAAAATAGTGCGTCGGGATTTTTCTGCAGAAAGGTAACAATCGCTATTTCAACGCGGTCTGATAATGACTCTTCTGTGTTCGGCTGGTTCAAGCCCCACATACCTGTTTCTACACCTTCCCCTGTTGAGTAATGCACAAAAGAGAGATCATCTTTTAAAATCGACTCTAGTAAGTTCTGTGTATTACGTATTGATTCATCAAATTCTTCAGCAGGTTGCTTTAAAGCATTTTCGTTTGTAAGGGATATCAGCCCAGCCGCGTGAATATGTAAATATCCTGCAGGCTCGCCTCTGTTTTGTAAAAAAGTAATCATCGCTTTTTTTATTTTTGTTTCATCACGCATACTATGTGTACGCTTTATAGGCTTCCACGTCCAAATCACTTGAACAGGATCATGGATTGTGCGCAGCGCAATACTTTGCAATAAGAAACCCGATGTGTTCGCAGCGCTTAATACAGAAGTTAAGAAAGCCGGCTCGGGTTCGGGTAATAAACCAAACATGGGCGTGTTATCTGGCAGTAACTCACTTAAATGATGAAACGCAGAATTCAATGCCGTTGCATTCCAACCCCAATCATAACGGCGGCGGCGTAACGCAACTTTGTATGGCTCTACTGCTTCGCGCCCCCACAGCCAGCCTGCCCACAATGCAGAGAGAGTCCAAAAGGCTTGATTGGGTCGCGGCACAGATGTGATCACAGCGGCAACAGGAATTTCTTTTTTGACTTCATGCGCCAACTCTTTTAATCGCCCCTCATAGATTAAGATGCCGCCTTCCTCTGGAATTTTAGAGGGCCACGCTTCACATACTACAGATGAGCCTGTTTCTGTCCATAGACTAAGTCCACGCTCAAGCTGAAGCCACACATTATGCTCGCGGAATTGAGTTGAAGTGGTTAATTGTTTTGGGCGCGGGCGTTCTGCGGGATGCGCCCACAAAGTATTACCTGCATCACAAGCTACTAGTAAAAGAGCGTGCAATGCCCGCAGGCGTTCAGGTGATAATTTCAAACTGTCTAAGCGGCTAATAATCGTGGTTAACACATACAAAGGGCGCGGCAAATAATGTTCAATAGCCTCTTCTGCGTAAACACGATCTGGATCGTGTAGCGCGGCAACTTTTTCAAAGGCGCGTGAGCGGTGCAATATATCGGTTGCAGCAATTTTCTTTGCGCGCGCTAGATCATCTTCTGTTGATATTCTTTCGCCTGAGTCGCCGCAATACTTACATTCGTAAACACGCGCATAGGGCGCATCTTCTCCTTTGCGCCATAAAAAAGACTCCGCTTGGATCTGCTGACTGCATTTTTCACAAGTTGTACTATATAAGGATTGAAAATGAACTTCGAGTCTTTCATCCCCTTTTTTGACTGCGCCGATATCTGCCAGCGCCGCAACAAATTCTGATTCGGCGGGCGGGTTGGCGAAGGTCTCTATTAAAAAACGGTTGACTGGATTGTTCGCAGTTACCAAAACGCGATACCCAGCCCGTGCCGCTTCAATGATCAGGCGTGGAGAAAAGCCGAATGGATCCAGCAGCCAGTTTCCTTTTAAAGATTGAAGCGACAGCCAAGTTGAGATAACTCCCTGTTCAAGAGGCGGTAAAAATCGAGAAAGGGGACCGGGCTCAGCAGGTCCTAATCCTGGGATATAGGGTTGCGGATTCATTTTTTTATTCTAACTACTCAGCTATGTCGTTGCGAGGCGGTTTCGTGCTCTTTCCGCCGACATCGTACTCGCAGAGTAAGCAATCTCATGTGATGCGGAGACTGCTTCGGCTAAGAACAAGAGCGCCTCGCAGCGACATGATTTACCGAGAACGCGGCGCGGCGTTTACATCCATTTCAATGGCAGAAAGTAAAATTTGTATTGCAAGGATAACAGATAAAGTCGGCAAAATCACAGTGCCTGTGGGTGCAGTGATACCAAGGTTGGCATATTGAATCCATTTGATGATGCCAAAAGATAAGCCAAATAGCAACAGCGGAATTCCTGTGAGTATGTAAATGGATGTCATTGAAAAATCGAGCAGAAAATATTTTAGGATAATTCGCCGCAGAAGTGTACGCGTAAGTTTATATGGAAATTCAAACAGTACGCGTTGAATGGACAGGCTTGAAATTTCTGTGCCGTAACGGGCGGGAATGGATACATCAAGGACAATTGCATTGAGTAAATATAAATTCGAGAGCATGGATGTTTCAAAATAATAACGGCGATCTATTAGATCCAGAGGCAATTGCTCAAGTGTTTCACGATCAATGGCGAAGAAGCCATTGGTAGGATCGAAAATATTCCAATAGCCTGTGGCGGCTTTGGTGAGAAAGCTTAAGCCTAGATTGCCCACTCGCCGAATGATGGGCATTTGTTTCAAGGATGTAAAATCGCGAAAGCGATTGCCTTTCACATATCCTGCTTGATTGCCAAGCAGGGGTGTGATCAATGCTGGGATGTAAGCGGGATCCATCTGCCCATCGCCGTCAATTTTAATAATGACATCGGCGTTAAGCTCGAGCGCTTTTTTAAAGCCAGTGACCATTGCGCCCCCCACCCCTTGATTTTGCGAGTGACGAATCAGCGTAATGCGTTTGTCTTTTTTTGCCATACCAGCTACCAGCGCGGAGGTTGAGTCGGGCGAAGCGTCATCCACTACGATGATGTAGCGCAAATAATCAGGCAATCCGCGTAATACCATTGCAACCTCACGTTCTACGCGATAAGCAGGAATGATCACGGCAATATTGTGCTTACGAAATTGAGAGGCACTCATGCCTTGATTGTACCTGAGGTGTTAATAGTGTTACAATCCACAAATCAAATCCCAACTTGAAATATTATAGGTACATATGAAACCCACCGGGGAACGCATTCTCATTATTGAAACTGACCCAGACATCAGCGATTTAATAGGCAGGCAATCTCTTCAGCCGCTTGGATATCAGGTAACGATTGTGAGTGACTCTGGCTCTGCGATAAAAGAAGCGCTTCAATCGCCCCCAGACCTGCTTCTGCTTAATTTAAATTTACCAGGCTTGAGCGGGAAAGACCTGCTGGTTGCACTTGCTTCGCAAGGGATAAGACTGCCCATGATGGTGATTGCAGAAAAAGGGCAGGAAGGCGACATTATTCAAGCGTTTCGTCTTGGCGCCACAGATGTATTGTTTTGGCCCGCGCGTGATGCAGAGGTGGTTTCTGCGGTGGAGCGCGCATTAAGGCAAACGCACGAAACACGTGCGCGCCAAAAATTAGATGTGCAAGTGAAGGGTATGAATGATGAACTTCAACGGCGGGTGCGTGACCTGACTAGTTTGCTGACGATTGGCAAGGCAATTGTCTCTAGCCCTGATCAACGTATGATCTTTGACCGTATTTTGGAAAGTTCATTGCAAATTGCAGAAGCTGAAGTTGCTTGGTTTGTATTAAAGGATGATAAGACAAAGGCGTTTTTGTTATCTGCGCATCGGGGTTTGCCTGACGCATGGTCAAAAAAAATGGGTCAGCCTATGGATGATGGCATTAGCTCAATGGTTGGGCTTTCTGGCGAAAGCTTGGTAATGAATGGCGCTGCTTTGCAAAAGTTTAAAATTGCAGGCTTGGGGAAATCTGCTGGTGTGATTCCATTGAAAATGGGCGGCGAGGTGATTGGTTTGCTGATTATTGCGCGTAAAGCAGATACAGAAATTTCCAAAGCATCATTGGTTTTGTTGGAAGCCGTTGCAGATTACGCGGCAATTTCATTGGTTAATGCGCGGTTGTTCCATGCGGTGGAAACTAACATGGAAATGGCTCGCGCCGGCGAAAAGAGCCGTATGGCAGCCTTGGACGCGGCGCGTAACGCCATTCGCCAAGAAATTCAAACATCTATGTTTCCTTTAAATTCCTTGCTGGGTGATAGTACATTGAGTGAGCCTCACCGCCAAGCGTTGCAAACGATCCATACTTCATTGATGCGCTTAGGGCGCGCTTCTGAAAATACGATTCCTCATCCTGCGGACACAAAAAATTAATAGATTACATTTTTATTTATGCCTAAACGCGAATTAATTCTTCTGGCGCTAGACGCCTCCCCTATATTGAAGCTAATGGAACCTGCGCTGAAAGCGGCGGGGTATCAAGTTGCGATTGTGCATGACTCAAGCGGACTGATTAAGGCGTTGGCTGAATCAACGCCTTCGTTGGTACTCATTGGGGAAAAATTCAATGGCAAGAATGGGTTTGAAGAAGCGGAAGTTATGCTGGACCGTTTTCCGACACTGCCTATTTTGCTTTATGCAGAAAAAGATACAAGTAATATTGCCAAAGCCGTACTGTACAGCGGGTTGAGCGGCTATATTTACCCTCCGTTGCGAACTGATGACATTGTTAACGCTGTAAAAGCCAGCCTTGCTCGCGCTCGTAAGTTGGGAGACTGGCTTCGCCGTGAAGTTAAAAAGACCACATCTTCTCTGGCAGAAAAAGCAAAAATATCAGAAGCAGAGCGCGCGAAACTCGAAGCAATTTTTGCCAATACACGAGACGGGGTAATTATTCTTGATGAAAACAAGCAGGTTGTCTTAATCAACAACACTGCTTGCCAAGTCTTTAAAGTAGACGAGAGCAAAGCAATTGGCCGCTTATTACTAGATGTGATCGCACATCCGGAGGTCATCGCTTTATTAAGCCGAGCGGACGATCAAATTCTGAAAAATCATGAAATTGATTTTGATGGTGGAAAGGTCTTTAATACCCAACTTAGCCCTATTCCAAACGTTGGGTTTGTTCTATCGTTACAAGATATAACATATATACGGGAAGCAGATCGAGTGAAAAGCGAGTTCATCAATACTGTGTCGCATGATTTGCGCTCGCCGCTTACTGCTGTGCTTGGGTATACGGAATTGATTGGACGTGTTGGGGAATTAAACGAACAACAAAAAGATTTTATGCGCCGTCTCGAAGATGCGGTAAAACACATTACATCGCTGGTGAACGATTTGTTGGATTTGAGCCGTATGGAAGCAGGGTTTGATACCCGCCGCGAATCAGTGCAGTTGGAAAATATTCTGCAACAAGCGTTAACCGCACTGGATGGGCAGGTGAAAAAGAAGAAAATAGTAGTGGACGCAAAGATTGCAGACATAATTCCATCTGTCACTGCTAACCCAATTCGCATTCGTCAAATGATGGATAATATCTTGGAAAATGCTATTAAATATACGCCTACTCACGGTACTGTTGAAATTAATTTACGAAGCGAAGATCGTCAGGTTATTTTTAACATAATAGATACAGGTCCTGGCATTCCAGTAAATGAGCAAAGCCGTATTTTTGAGAAGTTTTACCGTGCAACCAATGCATCTGATGATATTGTTGGCACAGGACTTGGCTTAGCGATTGTTAAATCTATTGTAGATAGTCACAATGGCAGGGTTTGGGTTGAATCGACCATCGGCGTGGGTTCTACTTTTTTTGTGGTTTTGCCTGCGGCGGAATAAAAGAAAAAGTGAATATAAAAACTCGGAGCTGAAAATGCTCCGAGTTTTTATATTCTATGCATAGTGTTTGGATTTAATCGTCTGCGGCTCTGGCGAGTTCGTGTGCCTCAAACACAACTTCTTCCTTGCCCATTAATTTATCTGCCACCTTAGCAGCGATCAAGTTGAGATGTCCAGGATGAGCAACAAAATCAAGATCGTCGGCGGGGACGGCTAACATAGGGCAGAGCGTGAAGTTTTCGATCCATGATTCGTAGAGGGTGTTCAAGCCTTCAAGGTATTCGGGGGCGATGGACTTTTCGTAGTCTCGTCCTCTGCCGGAGATGCGATTCATCAGAGTGGGCACAGAGGCTCGCAGGTAAATGACCAGGTCCGGGGGCGGGAGGAAGCGCAGCATTGTTTCGTAGAGTTCGCGATAGGTTTGATAATCGCGCTGCTGTAAACTGCCTTGAATGTACAGATTCTGTGCAAAGATTTCGGCGTCTTCGTAAATACTGCGGTCTTGAATGATGGAGCCGTCGCGTAAGCCTAAATCAAAATGGGAGCGTAGGCGATGGGTAAGAAAAAATATTTGCGAGTGAAATGACCAAGAGGACATATCGCCATAAAAGTCCGCAAGATACGGATTTTCTGCGACAGGTTCATAAAATGGTTCCCACTCTAATTTTTTGGATAACATGGAGACGAGAGTAGATTTACCTACACCAATGTTGCCTGCAATTGCCACAAATTTTTTCATTAATCAACCCGCTTCCAATGGATTTAAATTACGGAATTTCTCCAGCCAATTCTTTGTCTATAACTTGCTGAAAGGCTGATAATGGCTGCGCGCCAACGATGGCTAATCCATTTACGAAAAAGGTAGGTGTGGAGTTTACGCCCATATTAATCGCGAAATCCATATCTTCTTTGATGATGGCATCGTAACTGCCACTGTCTAAACATGCTTCAAATTTGGATATGTCTAAGCCAAGATTGCTGGCGTAGGTAAGATAGACATCTCGGTTAAGTTGTTCATTGCTCAATAATTTGTCGTGAAAAGACCAGAACACATCTGCACTTTGTTCTTGCGCACACAGAGACGCGATAGCGGATGGCATGGCTTCTGGATGAATCGATGTAAGCGGTAAGTTGCGATACACAAAACGGATCTGACCAGGATATGCTGCCAGTAAGGCTTGATATGTTTCCTGATAAAAACGTCTGCAGAATGGGCATTGGAAATCACTGAATTCCACAATGGTGATAGGTGCATCTGCGGGACCTGTGCTTGGACGCCCATCTGTTGAAATATCGTAACGGACATATTCCGGAGGGGCGGCATTGACTGGCGCTTCGGCAAGCGCTCCTGATGGAGGTTGAGCGGGAGCAACTGCGTATTGGGTTGTTGCGCCGCGTCCCCACACAAAATATCCTGTGAGAATGCCAAGCCCAAACGCCATCACAACCAATACAGAGTAGAAATGAGTGCGCTTAAATGTAATAGTATCTTCTTCTTGAGTAGGTATCATTTTATCTTCCATAGTGCGGCATTATATCACGTGACTTTGTACCTGAAATTTTCCACACGAATCTTTAACATAGGCTTACACAACACGTTTGGTAAAAAAAGATTTTGTTTTTGTTCATCTCTGTTTATCTCTGGTTAAAATGGGGTTTGCGTAAGTCCTAACATATAGGCAATGGCTACGAATCATCAGCATCTATGCCCGCTCCCAAATTTGGCACAGCAGATTCTATTTCCTCAGGTGATTGCCCAGCGTCTAAACGGTCTACGACCTCGTTAAATTCGGGCGGCAGGTCTTCGCCTGCTTCATTGCCCATTTTACGCATCATTTGCGCTAGCGCGCGTGGGTCATCATCCAAGCCTTCCATTCCCGAAAAATTGCTCTCCAAACTTTCCATACGGCTTTCTTCAGATTTGGCGATACGCACTTTATTCAAGCGGCGCTTTACTTTGTCGCTGCCGCAGTGGACACATTTAACAACTTTGGTCCCATACTCGGCATAAGTCAAGAAGATGTCAAAGCGTTTTGTGCAATTTCTACAATCGTAATCATAAACAGGCATGGCTTTCTCCGTTTTTAAATCAAAATATAATTTACGCGCGTTTCATTTCAGTTGAAACAACCGTCCCAAAGGTTTGAAAAATGGTCAAAGCCTTCGAGAAAACCTTCGGGACGTTCCATCCTTCAACTCATTTGAAACACACCCATATCATTTCACTTCTTTATTTTACACCGCCTGTTTGCTTGTGCACTTCTCTGTTTATATACTAAAATAAAGCATGACATCTGAATTCACCATACATACCCCAAGCCCATTACTGATCATCCTATCCGGACCCTCCGGGGCTGGCAAAGACACCGTTATGCAGCGTATGAAAGAGCGCGGCTTGCCCTTTCATTTTGTGGTTACAGCCACTACGCGCGCAAAGCGAGATAATGAAGTACATGGCAAAGATTATTGGTTCCTCTCCAACGAAGAATTCGCGCGCATGATCGAAGATGATGATTTGATTGAATACGCCATCGTTTATGGCGATTACAAAGGCATCCCCAAAGACCAAGTGCGCGCCGCTCTCGCCAGCGGAAATGATGTTGTCATGCGCATTGATGTGCAAGGCGCAGAAACTGTCCGTAAGCTTGCACCCGAGGCGCTGCTTATTTTTATCACCAGTGAAAATGAGCAAGAGTTAGAAAGACGCCTGAGAGACCGCAAGACCGAAACCAACGATTCGCTTGCACTACGTATTGCCACCGCGCGCAAGGAGCATCAACGCATCGAAGCATTTGATTACGTCGTCATCAATCGCGACTTCCATCTCGATGAAACTGTGGATGCCATTCGTTCCATTATTGAAGCCGAACATCATCGCGTACAACAACGAAAGGTTACCCTGTGAACAATTCTCCTGTAGATAAAGAACCGCTTCCGTCTGCGCCTCAACCTGCTCCTGCTCAACAAGTTACGCGTGTCCCGTTTCCTTTTTCTCCTCCCCGCCTTACCTTTATCATTATTGGCATCACAATCTTTTTCTACATCCTACAGGTTGCCAGCGTGGGTATATATGGTTACGCCGTTTATCAACTTGATTGGCTTGAGCTTTTTGGCGCGCGTATTAATGATTCCATCAGAGCTGGGCAGGTATGGAGATTGATTACACCCATCCTTTTACATGGATCTCTTACCCATATTTTGTTCAATATGTATAGTTTATATTCCCTCGGCTCACAACTCGAAAAATTCTACGGTTATAAAAGATTTATTCTTCTATATTTACTTGCTGGTTTTGCTGGCAACGCCTTCTCGTTTTTAGTGGGTCCACAAGATGGCATTTCGATTGGCGCCTCCACCTCAATATTCGGTTTGGCTGCCGCAGAAGGTGTTTTCTTATTTCAAAATAGAAAAATACTAGGCGAACAAGCCAGAAGCGGCATTGGAAACATTTTCTTTGTTGTAGCGCTTAATCTATTTGTGCTTGGCAATATCCCTGGCATAGATAACTGGGGACACATTGGCGGCTTGCTCGGCGGCTTGATCTTTAGCTGGATGGCTGGTCCCATCTGGGCAGTAGAAGGTATTCACCCCAATATTCAAATTGTAGATAAACGCGAACCGCGCGAGTTTTTAATCAGTGCAGTAACGGTACTCGTCTTTTTTAGCATTCTTACTATTTCTGGCATTTTGTTTAGCTAAAATGAAATTTTTGATTGCAGGACTCGGCTCTATTGGCAGGCGTCATTTCCGTAACTTAATTTCTCTTGCTGAAAAAGACATCATCTTGCTTCGTTCTCATCAGGCTACTTTACCCGATGATGAGTTGGCGGGCTATCCAGTTGAAACTGATTTACAAGAAGCTCTTAAAAAACACAAACCAAATGCTGTCATTGTTGCCAATCCAACTGCCTTGCATTTGGATATAGCCATTCCTGCCGCGCAGGCAGGCTGCCATATCCTTTTAGAAAAACCAGTTTCCAACTCCTTAAATAGAGTAGATGAACTTCAGGTTGCCGCGCAAAACAGTGGCAGCAAAATTCTAGTGGGGTTTCAATTTCGTTATCACCCTACACTGAATAAAGCGCGCGAATTGATTCAAGCAAATGAACTTGGCAAAATATTAACTGCCCACGTTCATTGGGGAGAATATCTGCCGCAATGGCATCCCTGGGAAGATTATCGCCAGAGCTATGCCGCTCGTGCCGATCTTGGCGGCGGAGTTATCGTCACGTTAACTCATCCGCTTGATTATCTCCGTTTCATGCTCGGTGAAATTGAATCCCTATGGTCGTTCAGCGGGCATATCTCCCCGCTTGAAATAGATGTTGAAGATGTGGCTGAAATCGGCTTAAAATTTTCAAGCGGTGCAATTGGCGGCCTGCATTTAAATTTTTTCCAAAGACCACCTGTGCATAATTTTGAAATTGTTGGCGTAAAAGGCACCCTGCGCTGGGACAACGCTGATGGCGTTTTACACTTTCATAAAATGCCCGCCGAATTTGGTACATATAGCAACGATCTATCTGCGCCGCAAATCGAATCGTTTCATCCGCCCGCAGGCTTTGAGCGTAATCAATTGTTTCTCTCCCAGACTCAGCACTTTACTGATATTGTGCGTGGCAGCGCAGAGCCTATTTGTACACTGCAAGACGGTGTTCATGCACAAGAGCTTGCCGCCGCAATTCACAAGTCAGAGAGTACTGCGAGTAAAATAAATTTGAAGTTTGATGCTCATTAATGGTTAATGAAAATGCAAAAAATAAAATTATTCCTTCGTTCCGAAGTTTTTATTGAGTGCCTAGTTGTCATACTTATCTCTGCGCTGACTTACTTGATATTTGTGCCTAAATTTGGTTACTATAATGATGATTGGTACTTGATGTACGCGGCTAAAGTACAAGGTCCGCAGGTGTTTTGGGGCATTTTTAGTATTGATCGTCCGTTGCGCGCGCTAGTAATGATACCGGCGTACACTATATTTGGCTCAAATCCGATCTATTACAACCTGAGTGCATTTTTGTTTCGGCTGATCGGCGGTTTTTCTTTCTTTTGGATTGTACGTACTCTTTGGCGCGATGCTCCCCGTACTACTTTCTGGATGTCTCTTTTGTTTATGTTGTATCCAGGTTTTTTATCCCAACCCAATGCGATTGATTACCTGTGTCATCAAGCTGGGTTTGCGGCGGGGCTGTTTTCCATTGCTCTAACGATCAAGGCAGTCGAAGCCGCGAACCGGATGCGTAAAATATTACTTTATCTATTCTCTATTTTGCTGGGTTGGTTTTACCTTGGTCAAATTGAATGGTACATAGGGCTGGAATTCTTTAGGCTTACTTGTGTTTTTATCATTGTGTTTCGATTTAATGAATCAAGCTGGCATAGGTTAATAAAATTCTTTAAATGTTCACTCCCTGTTTTGATGATTCCCATCGTGTTCTTAGCGTGGAGGCTTTTTTACTTTGAAAGTAAAAGAAGCGCAACTGATGCGGGTTTGCAGCTTAGCGGCTTGTTATCAGCGCCTTTAAATTTCATCCTTAATTTTTTATCCACTCTCTTTGATGATTTTTTAGATGTACTTCTACGCGCTTGGTTTTTACCATTGTATAACTTCTCTTTGAATATGAATATTCAAGACTGGTTACCCGCTATTGGTGTCGTGTTGTTTATATTGATCATCTTGCGGGTATCTTCAAGAATAATGCCAAAAAATGAAACAGCGGCATCAATCCAAGAATTGATGTGGAGACGTGAGGCAATCACAGCGGGTGTAGGCGTTGTTGTCTTTGGGCTATTCCCAGTTCTTTTGGCTGGTCGAGGTGTTGATTTTCATAATTACTCAAGATATACATTGATTGCATCTATTGGCGCGGCATTGCTATTGCCTGCTTTGCTGAACTATATTAATAATTTGAGATTAAGAAACCTGCTGTTTAGTATTCTGATTTTATCTGCATCGTTGACTCATTACGCAAATGGATTTGCAAAAGTGCGCGAAACAAACCTAATCAACCAATTCTGGTGGCAGGTTAGCTGGCGTATTCCACAATTAGAACAACGTACAACCCTTGTCGTAAATTACGCAGATATCGCCCTTCAAGAGGACTATTTTGTTTGGGGTCCTGCAAACCTAATTTATTACCCGCAATCAATGAGAGCAGAGTATCCCCAGCCAAGCATTTATTCATTAGTGCTTAATGACGAGACAATTCAAAAGATTTTGGCTGGTGAAAAACAAGACTTCAGAAATAGAAGAAGCATTCGAACATATTCAAATTACAGCAATATCTTAATATTGACACTGCCCTCCAATGATTCTTGCGTTCAAGTGATTTTAGGCAGCCAGCCAGAATACTCTACTTTTGAAGATAATCGAATTATTCAAATTGGCATGCATTCCGAAGCTGATCATATTCTTACTCAAGATGCGTTTCACGCTCCCCCACTAATCCCTTTTGGGGCTGAACCCGAACATTCCTGGTGCTTTTATTTTCAAAAAGCAGCGCTGGCACGCCAGGCAGACAATTGGGACGAAATAGTCAGCCTAGCGGGGCAAGCCTTTAATCTGGGCTTATACCCTAAGGATCAAATTGAATGGATACCATTTTTACAAGCGTATGCAACCAAAAATGATTTGTCACATCTGGCTGAAATTCAAACCAAATTAACAAATAGCTTGGTCAAAAAACAAGTTTGCGAGATTTTTAAGGACATGGAAAGCCTCCCCTCAAAAAACCGTTCGGATGCTATTGCTATACTTTGCTTTGAATAGCTCAAATCTGAAAGCAGTAAAAAGCCCATACTCCAAAATTCACCCGCTGAATTTTGGAGTATAATTTCGCAGCGTTGTTGGAGATCTTTCAAGATAAAACTTAGGAACTCTGTCTTAATGTATATGTTTATCAACAAGTAGACTTCTAAAGTTTAGTTTATATTTTTTTGGAGCAAAGAAATGGCAAAAGCAAAACTCATCCCTCCTTATGGAGGCAAGCTGGTTAATTTACTGGTCGAAGGCAAGGAGCGCGAAGATTTAATTCAGCGCGCAGCTCAACTTCCTTCCATCAAAATAACCATGCGCAATTTGTGCGATCTGGAATTGATAGCCACTGGCGGATTTTCCCCATTAGATACATTTATGGGCAAAGCCGATTATGAACGCGTATTAAAAGAAATGCGCCTCGCTGATGGAGCTCTCTACCCGCTTCCCATCACGCTGACAGCTGATCCTAAAGAGCTTCCCACCGTCGGTGAAGAACTTGCATTACGCAACACAAATTTTGACTTAATCGCAGTCATGACTCTTAACGAAGTCTATCACTGGGATGCAAACACCGAAGCCGCGCTTGCTTATGGTTCCACAGACACAAAACACCCCATGGTTTCAGAAATTGCGCGTTGGGGCAAGGTTTGTATTTCAGGTCCCATCAAAGTAGTCAATCTGCCAAAATATTACGACTTTATTCCTCTGCGACACACCCCCGCGCAAGTGCGCGAAATGCTTGAGAAAATGGGGCATGATAATGTTGTTGCATTCCAAACCCGCAATCCTTTGCATCGCATTCATGAAGAGTTGACCAAACGTGCCGCCGCGCAAGTGAATGGCTCTCTCATTGTTCACCCGGTCGTCGGCATGACCAAGCCCGGCGATGTGGATCACTATACCCGCGTACGCACCTACAAGGCGCTCGTTGAAAATTATTACGATAAAGACAGCACCATGCTCAGCCTTTTGCCGCTTGCCATGCGTATGGCTGGACCCAAAGAAGCGTTGCTGCATGCCATTATTCGCCGTAATCATGGCGCGAATCACTTCATTGTAGGCCGCGATCATGCGGGACCCGGTAACGATTCAACGGGCAAGCCATTTTACGGTCCGTATGATGCGCAAGAAGTAATGACTCAACACGAAGCAGAACTCGGCGTCAAAATGGTTCCGTTTGAAATGTTGGTCTATCTTCCCGACGAAAGCCGCTATGTCGAAGAAAAAGATGTGCCTAAAGGCGCAAAGGTTGCTAATATCTCCGGCACACAAGTGCGCGATGATTATCTCGCAAAAGGCAAACTGCTCCCCGAATGGTTTACGCGCCCCGAAACCGCAGAAATTTTGCGTGAGATGTATCCACCCCGCCACAAACAAGGTTTTGGAATTTGGTTCACAGGCTTAAGCGGCTCTGGCAAATCTGCCACAACATCCGTGTTAACAACATTACTCCTCGAGCGCGGCCGTGAAACTGCCATCCTTGATGGCGATGTTGTTCGTACCCATCTTTCAAAGGGACTTGGTTTTAGCAAAGAAGATCGCGACACCAATATTATTCGCATCGGTTTTGTTGCTGGCGAAATTGTTCATGCAGGTGGCGCGGTGGTTTGCGCCGCAATTAGCCCTTATCGCTCAACACGCGAAGAAGCCCGCAAAATGGTTGGTGAGAATTTCATCGAAGTTTTTATGGACACTCCTGTTGAGGTCTGTGAGCAACGTGATGTCAAAGGTTTGTATGCTAAGGCACGCCAAGCTATGCAAGATGGCAAACCAATGGGCTTCACCGGCGTAGATGACCCCTACGAGCCGCCCGTCAACCCCGAGATTACACTTCAAGGCTTCAACTCAACGCCTGAAGATAATGCCCGCGCCATTGTTAACTATTTAACCGAGCAAGGCTTCCTCTTGCCCCACAATTAAGATTCTATTACGCAATACGGATTACGAATTAAGTAATCCGTATTGCGTAATTCGTAATACTCATGCTCGCCAGATTAAAACCCCTCGCTTCATCCTTAACCATAAACCTGATTCTGCCTCTTGGGCTGATCTTCATCTTTGGAGTCTGGTTGCTCTTAATTTCCACCCCTGAGGGGCTGGGGCTCAACGACGACTCAGTTGCGTACATCAACGGCGCGCGCGGCATTGTTTCAGGTGATGGATACCGCGAGTTGTGGATTATCAGCAAAGGTCCCATCTTGCATTTCCCGCCGGGTTTTCCTGGTGTGCTCGCTTTTTTGGGTTTTATCACCCAAATCGACCCGCTGCGCATTTCTAGAATATTGAATGCTTTTTATTTTGGGGGCAATGCTTTTTTACTGGGATTTCTATGTTGGCGTGCCACCAAGTCGCAGCTCGCGTCTATATTTACTTCTATTATTTTTGTTGCAACCCCGGGGTTTTTACAGGTTCACTCCATGGCAATGAGTGAACCGCAATATATTTTCTTAACCCTTGTCATTATCCTTTTATTTGACCTTTACTTTGAGCGCGATCAGATTAAATATATCGTTCTGGCTGGCATCTTGGCGGGTCTTGCTTATCTAACACGTTATGCGGCACTTGCCCTAATCATGACTGGCATTATTGTTCTCTTTGTCCACCATGGGACATGGCGTAAACGCATTATTCGTTCCATTATCTTTATACTTAGTACATTGCCATTGATCCTTGGCTGGTCAATTCGCAATTCTGTTGTAGGCGGCTCTGTGACCAATCGTCAGGCAAGCTGGCATCCTATTGTGCAGAGTAACATTAACACGGGCTTACGCGAGTTTTCAGCATTTCTTATGCCAACGAACATGTTAAGTCTTTCGCGCGATACAATCTTTATTTTTGCGTCAGTCATAGTAAGTATTCTCTTTGCATGGGTTTTGTTTGTTGGAATAAGATATTTCCTTAAGCCTAAATCCGCATTACGCCCGCCTTTAATACCTTTTACGCATGCGCTCTATATTTTGGGGTATTTCTCTTCCCTCATCGTGACGATGACTTTTTTCGACCCAGCCACTAAATTCCAGCTTCGTATTGTTGCGCCAATTTTCGTCTCATTGTTGTTTCTAGTTGTTATTGCCTGTTGCTATTTTGCGAAACGATCATCGGTTACAGGGGCATTAATGGTCACGCTTGTTGGCATTTTATTTCTTTTTAATTTTTCTGTTGCCCAAAAACAAAATGTGGAATACTTGGGCAGGGGCGGGCAGCTATATGCTAGTTACAAATGGTATGATTCCAAAATTCTTGCGCTTGTGCGAAACCTGCCAGCAGAAACAGTGATCTATACCAACCAATTAGAGGCGGTTTATTTTTATACTCAACGAGTTTGTTATTTAATGCCAGGTGAAGATAAAGCGCAAAAAATAAGACAAAATGTCATAGATGATAATGCTGTTATGGTCTTGTTTTTCAGTAATGGTATGGACGCTGAAGAAGAAAAATATTACAAACGTCTTGGTGATGGTTTGAAAATAATTCGTGAAGGTCCTTTTGTAATGTATGTTAAACCATAATGCAACCTCTGGAGTCGTTCAGCTCGCTGAACGAGTTTAAAGAAAATCAAATAGCAAGCTGTTTGATTCCAGAATTAATAAAGAGGAATGATGAAAATTCAAGAAAAATTTGAGCTAAAAAATCGTGTTGCAGTTGTGACTGGTGGAGTTGGTTTGTTGGGTGCAGAATTTTGCAAAACCCTTGCTGAAGCAGGCGCCTCCATCGCCGTGGTTGATATCAACCTAGAAGCAGCTGATAAAGTAGCTGTGGGACTTATTAAAGACGGCTACAAAGCTATTGCTGTCGGAACAGACATTACAAAACCTGATTCTGTGAACGCTATGGTCTCAACTGTGCTTGCCGCTTTTGGTTCGCTAGATGTGCTTGTCAATAGCGCAGCGCTTGACCCCAAATTTGATCCAGATGCGGCGGCAAAAGGCATCGCCCCCGGCGCCTTTGAAGACTATCCACTAGATCAATGGAATGCGGCGCTGAATGTTAATCTCACCGGCATTTTTTTAGTTACTCAAGCTTGCGTCAAACCGATGATTGCTCAGGGTAAAAAAGGAAGTATCATTAACATTTGTTCCACTTATGGGCTCAATGGTCCAGACCAACGAATTTATATTAAAGATGGAAAACGCGTGGCATATAAACCAGTGTATTACACTGTCACCAAGGCTGGGGTGATGGGCTTTACAAAATATCTTGCGGCGTACTACGCAGAAACCGAAATTCGTGTGAATGCACTTACACCTGGCGGCGTCTTCAATAATCACGATGATTACTTTGTGAAAAACTATTCTGCTAAAACAATCGTTGGGCGTATGGCAAAAAAAGATGAGATGAACGGCGCATTATTATTCCTTGCATCTGATGCCTCATCTTATATGACGGGTAATAACCTTATTGTGGATGGTGGTTGGACTGCATGGTAATGACAGAAGTTCTTGCTATTATTCCTGCTCGCGGCGGCTCCAAAGGCATTCCGCGTAAGAACATCCGCTTATTTGCTGGCTACCCTCTTATTGCGTGGAGTATCGCCGCGGCAAAGCAAGCATCGTTGGTAACTCGCGTGATTGTTTCAACAGACGATGAAGAAATTGCATCTGTGGCGCGTGAATATGGCGCAGAGACGCCTTTCTTGCGCCCAGCCGAGCTTGCGCAAGACCAAACCACAGACCTGCCTGTCTTTGAACATACACTCAAATTTCTTGAAGAGGTGGAAGGCTATCGCCCAGAGATGATTGTGCAATTGCGTCCTACTTCCCCTATTCGCCCGCGTGGAATGGTGGATGATTCGATTCGCATTTTAATAAACCACGCAGATGCAGATTGCGTGCGCGGCGTTGTGCCTGCCGCGCAAAACCCGTTTAAGATGTGGAGATTCAATGGTGACAATAAACCATTAAATCCATTGATTGAACTTGCAGGAATCGCTGAGCCGTATAACGCGCCTCGTCAGGTTTTGCCGCCTGTGTATTGGCAAACAGGTCATATTGATACGATACGCTATGCCACCATTGTTCAGAAACATTCGTTAACAGGTGATGTCATTTACCCAATAACGATTGACCCAAAATATACTGTGGATATTGATACTCCTGCAGATTGGGTAAAATATGAGGCGTTGGTATATAGCGGCTTGGAAATGGTTTCGCCGGGCAAAGCGCGCCGTACTATGCCAAAGCAAATTAAAATGTTGATATGTGATTTCGATGGGGTCGTTACGGATAACCGCGTCTGGACCGATCAAGATGGACGGGAAACAGTAGCCGCCTCGAGGTCGGATTCGATGCGATTTAGGGAACTGCGCGAACATGGAATCGAAGTCATGATTTTGTCATCTGAGGTAAATTCGGTCGTGCAGGCTCGCGCAAAAAAAATGGGTGTTGAAGCAATTCATGGAGTTGGAATTGTTGCAAAAGGGGAGGCGCTCAAAAAATTGCTTGCAGAAAAAAATGTAGACCCTGCCAATGTGGTCTATGTTGGCAATGACATCAATGATTTGCCTTGTTTTGAAATTGCAGGCTGGGCAATGGCTGTGGCAGACTCATATCCTGAAGTATTGCGCGCGGCAGATTATGTGTTAAAAAAGAATGGCGGCTATGGCGCGATCCGTGAAGTTTGTGAGATTATTGTAGAGCGTTTTAAATAAATTACATATTGCGAATCACGTATTATGTAATGCATAATACGTAAAACATAAGGAGAAAACAAAATGGCTCGTGAAATTAAATTTGGAAATCGAATGATGGGCGATGGGCATCCTGCTTACATTATTGCCGAAGTAGGTATTAATCACAATGGTGATCTTGATGTTGCAAAGAAGATTATTGATGCCGCGGCACATGCCGGCGCAAATGCTGTGAAGTTTCAGAAGCGTACACCCGAAGTATGCACCCCGCTCGAACAACAAAAGCAAATGCGTGAAACACCTTGGGGTTATATTACCTATTTGGATTATCGTTATAAGGTTGAGTTCAGCGAAGAGCAATACCGCGAGATTGACCGCTATTGCAAAGAAAAGAAAATTGACTGGATGGTCTCTGTCTGGGATGAACCTTCTGTTGATTTCATGGAGAAATTTGATACCCCCGCGTATAAAGTTCCTTCTGCATCGCTGACTGATCATAATTTATTAAAATATGTGCGTAAGACAGGCAAGCCCGTTATTATTTCTTCTGGCATGTCTACAATGGATCAGATCAAGCGTGGCGTAGAAGTTGTGGGCGCGGATAACCTTGTCATCATGCATTGCACCAGCACTTACCCGTGCGAACCCGAAGAATTAAACCTGCGTATGATCGAAACTCTGCTTAAAGAATTTCCAAATAACCCAATTGGTTATTCAGGTCATGAAGTTGGGCTCGTGCCTTCTGCTGTTGCAATTGCTTTGGGCGCCACATCCATTGAACGTCACATCACTCTAGACCGCTCGATGTGGGGCAGTGACCATGCCTCATCTGTAGAGCCAGGCGGTTTTGAAAAACTTGTCAAATACATTCGTGTTACCGAAGCCTCACTTGGCGATGGCGTGAAAAGAGTTTACGAATCGGAAAAAGGTCCGATGAAGAAACTTCGCCGTGTTATTAGTGAATAATTATTATGTAACTCGTAATTCGTAAAATGTTTCAATGAGATTAATTCAACAAGCAAGGAAAATTCTACGACCTGCAGGGAAAACCGCTCAAGCCATCATACGGTGGAAGCGGTTTTCTTTTAGTGAAGCGCCGCCTATTTTTGGAAACTCGAAACCAAAGAGCGGCTCACATTTATTATTGCAGATTCTTAATGGCTTTACGCAGATCATGCCTTATCAATACGTTGATGCAGAACCTGTCAGAACCATTGAGAAAAATGGACGAAGAAAAACAAATGAAGAAATCCTACGCGATTTACAGAATCTGCCAAAGGGCGTGATCGGTTGGGGATATGTGGACGCCACAAAAGAAAACGCTTCTTTCTTAACCGAGGCTGGGCGCGCCAACTTTTTCATGTATCGTGACCCAAGGGATATGCTCGTCTCACAGGTGTTCTTCGCGACCGATATGCACGAAGAGCATGGGATGCATAAATATTACAAATCATTGCCTGATTTTGGCGCAAGATTAAATATCGCTATTACCGGTATAGACCAAAACGGCTTGAAAATGGTCAGTGTTAAACAAAGATATGAAAGCGTCTTTCAATGGCTGGAACAAAAAAATGTAATGTGTTTGCGCTTTGAAGATTTGATCAACAATCGAGATGCCACACTGAACGCCATGCTCAATCAAGTGGAAAAGACAGGCTATAAAATCCCTACACCGCGAGAAAAAGCATTATCCACTTTAGTGGATGCGATTCAACCGAAGAAAAGTCATACCTTTCGCTCAGGCAAAACAGGCGGCTGGCGCGAGTATTTCACCGATGAGCACAGGAAATTATTTAATGATGTAACTGGGGATTTAATAATAAGATTAGGATATGAGAAGAATAATGATTGGCTGGACACGAAAAGGTCGAAGCAATGAAAAGTAAATTATATAATTTATTGTCGCCCAACTTAAGAAAAATATTGCGCACTCATTTTTTCTGGGCTCAGCATAAATTACATAAAACACAGTATAAAAATATTGCCGAGCCGAAAGATGGCTGGCCAATCATATTAGGCATTTCCATCCCGAAAAGTGGAACCCACCTGCTCACTCAAATCTTAACTGGGTTTTCAAAATTCTCTCCCTTTGCACCGCGCATTCCTTTTGTGTTTAACAGTCGCGACTTCAAAACTGGGGAAATCTTACCTGTAGGTCATGCCGTAAGGTACTTAAGTTCACTCCTTCCAATGGATGTTAGTGTAGCTCACTTAGTGTATTATCCCGAAACTGCAAAATTGATCTTAAGTAATAATTTTTTTGGTTATTTTATTTATCGTGATCCACGCGACATTATAATTTCATATTGCCATTATTTTGGAGATATTGATACAAATAGTTATATTCATCCATATCTCCAACCCCTTAGAATGGAAGATAGAATAAAAGCAACTATCAAAGGATTTGCCGAATTGAAATATGGAATAGACATAGGTAAATATATTTCATTGTTTACTGGCTGGCTTGAGCACCCCACAATTCTAGCGATCAAGTATGAAGACTTGATCAATCATCAACATGATACCTTGATAAAAATTGTAGGCCATTTTTCTGATCGCATAACCACGCTGAGCCTTTCTAGGGATGAACGGGTGAAAATCCTACAAGACAATATTAACCCACAGAGATCACCCACTTTCCGCTCAGGAAAAACAGGCGAGTGGTATGAACATTTCACAGAGGAGCATAAAAAATTATTTAAAGATGTCACTGGCGATTTGTTGATAAGATTGGGGTATGAAAAAAACAATAACTGGTAGTATCTATTATCGTTAATCTCCTTAATCACTATCCTGAGATAGATTTTCTGGAATATGCCCGGGCTTTTCCTTGCCCAACTCCAGCGAGCGTTGATATGCCGCCCAGACAGCTCTTGAGATCGCTGTACGAAAGCCTGCCTTTTCAAGATAATACAACGCCTCAGCCGAAGTCCCGCCGGGGGAGGTCACTTGATTTCGCAAAGTAGCCGGATGCCTTTGTGCAGATTCGTAAAATGAGGCAGAACCTTTAATCGTCTTTAATACAAGTTGTTCTGCAATACGGCGGGGAAAGCCCATGTGTACGCCCGCGTCGATCAGAGCTTCGGTAAACAGAAAAACATACGCGGGTCCAGAACCAGATAATGCCGTTGCCATATCTAAATAACTTTCATCTTCTACAAAAACTTCATCACCTAATGCGCCAAGTATGGCGCGCGCCATCTCCTGCTGTTCTTCTGTGGTTTCTTTCGAAGCCGTCCAAACTGTAATTCCTTCGCCAATTTGCCCTGGGGTATTTGGCATGGAGCGCACAATTGTTTTATGCTTCAAGCCTGTGCTTAACTTTTTAATATTCGCACCCGCAATAATAGATATGACTAAAGCCTCTGAGCGAATGCCCTTGAGTCCTTTCATTACTTCTGTTAATCTCTGCGGCTTGACAGAAAGCACAACGATGTTTGCATCATGAACAGCAGACGCATTATCGATGGTTGCCTTTATTGAATATTTCTTAGAGAGTTCAGCGCCGCGTTCTTCGCGTGGACCGGATGCAATAATATTCTCAGGTTTTGCCAGCTTCTTATTAAGCAAGCCAGCAATCATGGCTTCTGCCATAACACCGGGACCAATGAAGGCGATTTTATTTTTTTGCATATATTCCTCTTTTTATAAAAAAGCAGACGGATATTTAATCCGCCTGCAGTATCAGTCAAGCCGTAAAAAAATTAACCTGTAAAATATTGCAATGTCACACGTAATCTTTCGCCCACATCTTTTGGTGCATCTTTTGGTAGTGATTGAATGGCGGTTTGTGCCTCGATCACTGAATAGCCTAGTGAAGTCAACGCCGCCAATACTTCCGAGTCTACATCAGTCATCGCCGCAAATTTTGCGAGAGGGTCTGATGGTTTTAATTTATCTTTGAGATGCAAAACAATTTTTTGGGCAGTCTTTTTGCCTACACCGGGTACGCGGCTCATAATATCTGCTTCTTCAGCAAATACGGCGCGTTGTACGGCATCCAAGGTCATTGTAGATAGAACCGACAAGGCTACTTTTGGACCGACGCCATCTACGCCAAGTAATATATTAAAGAGGTCTCTATCAGCCTGAGATTCAAATCCATAGAGAATCAACGCATCTTCTCGCACGACAAGGTGAGTGAACAAAAATACGGCTTCGCCGGCTTTTACACGCCCACGCACAGGCGCAGGCGCAAAGACTCGCAATCCCACACCGCCAACTTCAACGACGAGGGCGGTGTCTTCAACTTGGGTAATTTCTCCGCGCAGGGTTGCTATCATAGGGTCATTATATGACATTGCGAGCGCACTTTGCGAAGCAATCTCATAATGAGTAGATTATTCATATCTCTTTGTATTTAAATGAGTAATGGCAATTGCCAGTGCGTCTGCGGCATCATCGGGCTTGGGGATTTTCTCCAGCTGCAACAATGCGCGCACCATGTCTTGAACTTGTCTTTTATCTGCGCCGCCATATCCAGCTACAGCTTGTTTGACTTCATTGGGGGTGTATTCAAAAGGCTCAGTGCCTGCTTTTTGCAATGCCAGCATAATGACTCCGCGCGCCTGCCCTACCGCTAAAGCAGTTTTGACGTTGCTTTGAAAAAACAATTTTTCTACTGCGGCTGTATCGGGCTTGTATTCCTTGAGCAGGTTATTAAGCTGATCAAATAACATGACCAATCGCGCGGCTGGGGTGGATTCTTTTGGAGTGGAGATAATGCCGTAGGAAACAGCGACCAAGTCTCCGTCGCGGGTGAGGCGCACTAGTCCGTATCCAGTTGTGGCGGTGCCGGGGTCAATTCCGAGGGCGAGGGTCATGGGATAAAAAATTCAGATTTCAGAATTCTGAAATCTGAATTTATGAGTTAAGAAGCTTCAAGAGCGGCAAGCGCTTCGTCTGAAACTTTGACGTTGTGGAAAACATCTTGCACATCGTCGAGTTCTTCAATGGCTTCAACCATTTTCATGAACTTCAAAGTTGATTCTACATCCAGTTCGATCTCTTGTTTGGCGATCATGCGCAAGCCGGCTTCGTCTGGATGAACGTGGACTTGATGAAGTGCAGTAGCGATGGTTTTGAAGGATTCGACGGGACCATAGATATCAATTGTTTCGCCTCCGTCTACTACATCATCAGCGCCTACAGTGATGCCGAGTTCAAAGGCTTTATCAAAAGAGAATTGACTAGAGGGGAAGGCGAAATATGATTTGCGCTCAAATTGCCAACCCACCGCGCCGGGCTCTGCCATGTTGCCGCCATATTTTGTGAAGGCGTGACGCATCTCCGGGACTGTGCGGTTGCGGTTATCTGTAACGCAGTTGACCATCAGTGCCGAGCCATGCGGTCCATACCCTTCGAAGGTGATTTCTTCAAACACTGTGCCATCTTTATCTTCGCCGGCGCCGCGTTTGATGGCGCGTTCGATGTTATCTTTGGGCATGTTTTCTGCGCGAGCTTTATCTACTGCGAGTCGCAAACGAAAATTAGAATCAATGTCGCTGCCGCCTTCGCGGGATGAAATGACGATTTCACGGGCAAGACGTGTAAAAATGGCGCCTCGTTTTGCGTCTGCCACGCCTTTTTTACGCTTAATCGTTGACCATTTTGAATGACCTGACATATTCGTTCTCCTTCAATTTTTTAAACCTAGATAAATGGTGAATTTTTCAAATGCGCCGAGATTATACCATGCAGGTTAAAGCACATTGACCCGCTTCTCATTTGCTTTTACAATGTTATTTATGTCTTTCCAAGATGTATTTTTATTAACCGCAGGATTTTTTCGTCCTGACCATGACCCTCCGTGTGCATAGTATGCACCTGTAATGTTTTAAGTTCAATCCCAAAACTTTCGGAGGAAAAATGCCCACCCCTATAATTTCAAAACGTGCCCCAATTTATGCAGACGTTCCCAATGAAAAATGGAACGATTGGCGCTGGCAATTAAGCCATCGCTTAAATTCTGCTGAAGATATTGATAAAGTACTTACGCTCACAGAGTCTGAGCGTACAGCCTTAAATACACAAGGTTTATTTCGTGTGGATGTAACGCCCTACTTTATTTCCTTAATTGATCCAGAAGACCCCAATGATCCAGTTCGCAAGCAGATTATTCCTGTGTCTGAGGAGTTGAATGCCTTTACATCTATGATGGAAGATTCGCTTGCGGAAGACCGCCACTCTCCCGTGCCCGGGCTTGTTCACCGTTATCCTGACAGAGTTCTCATGCTGGTAACGACTCAATGTGCATCCTATTGTCGTTATTGCACCCGCTCGCGCATTGTAGGTGACCCAGGGCAAACCTTTAACCGCCAAGATTTTGAAATGCAAATCGAATATCTTAAGCGCACCCCGCAAGTTCGGGATGTACTGCTCTCTGGCGGCGACCCGCTTGTACTCGCCCCCAAAATTTTGGAAGAATTGCTCAGTCGTTTACGTGAAATCCCGCACATTGAAATCATCCGTATTGGTTCACGGGTGCCTGTTTTTATGCCCATGCGCGTCACTCAAGAATTATGTGATATGCTGGCCAAGTACCACCCATTGTGGTTAAACATACACGTCAATCACCCAGTTGAAATTACACAAGAGCTTGCCGATGCATGTGATCGTATGAGCCGTGTTGGAATTCCCTTAGGCAACCAATCTGTATTGCTCGCAGGTGTCAATGATTGCGTACATATGCAGCGCGAGTTAGTTCAAAAACTCACTCGTATTCGCGTGCGCCCTTATTATTTATATCAATGTGACCTTGTGGAAGGTTCGGGACATTTTCGCACACCTGTTGCAAAAGGCATTGAGATTATTGAAGCTTTACGAGGTCACACTTCTGGTTATGCAGTTCCACAATTTATCGTGGATGCGCCCGGCGGAGGTGGTAAGATTCCAGTTATGCCCAACTACCTTATGAGCATGTCTGACCACAAAATTATTGTTCGTAACTATGAAGGATATATATCTTCGTACGAAGAGCCGTCCGAATATAAGTCACATGATCCAAAGACCTGTGCGTTTTGTCAGAATAAAAGACCCGAGCCAGGTCAGTCTGGGATTACAGGTTTGCTTGAAGGTGATAATATGTTCATCAAGCCAGAAGGCTTTGATGCGTTACATGAGCGTGGCGGATTGCAACATCGCCTTAAAGATGAAGCAAAATGGAAACCGCTTGGTATTGGTTCAAGCGAACCAAAATAGTTTAATAATGGGTATGGAAAGTCCTAAATTTTCCATACCCAATAATGAAGGAGATGAAATATGCGTAACACGAATCGATTGACTATTCTTTTGCTTATTTTTGCAATATCCTTAAGTGCGTGTATTACTACCGCCACCCCTACAGAGGATACAAATCAGGTGCAAAATACGCCTGTAGACATCCAAGCTCAAGTAGACACAGCAGTCGCACAAACGATTGATACCCAAAATCAGGTGGGAACATCTGTTGCGCAAACTTTGCAAGCGCAAGTGACCTTAACTCCAACCGCCACAGAAACGCCTGTTCCCACGCTTACACCGGTTTTTATCCCGTCTCCAACGAATGTTCCAAGTAGTGGTGGAGGTGGAGGTGGTAGTAAACCACAGCCAACCCCTTCAAAATATAATTGTACAGTTACCTATGAGAAGCCCGGAGATGGTACGGTATTTAAACCCAATAAAGAATTTGATATCACATGGACTGTCAAAAACACCGGTACAATAAAATGGGATGCAACATGGATGTTTTCGTTCTTCACTGGCACAAATTATTCTAGCACCCCAGCCTATCCTCTTGGGGTGAATGTAGCCCCTGGAGAAAGCATTGTATTACGCTTGGATGCAACATCTCCCAGTGAAGGGGTTACCTACGATCACCCAGTAACATTTTTGATGCAATGGGCTATCCAAGGAGATGGCGTTAGATTTTGTAAACCCTATAAGGCAATTATCGTCTCATTTGAGTAGTTTTATATTCAATACAGGTTCGGGTATTTCCGAACCTGTATTACAATATTAATGAAATGAAAAAGAAAAATAATAGATTGTATTTAGGTTTTGGCATATTCTTTCTGTTGGGATGTGCGATTATTTTTGTGCTTTTGCGCACAATTTATACAGTACCCGCCTCTTTGCCAGACGTCCCAACCTCAAGCCCATTAGCACCAGAAGCAATTAACACTATTATTTTTGACACAGCGATAGCAGCTGCCTCTCAAACTGCAGGTGTTTCGGGTACACAGACGTCTCAGTTTTATACTCCCACGTTTACATTAACTAACACTCCTCTTGGAGGGGCGCCAACAAAATCGAATAAAACACCATTGCCTGGCGAATCCATTCCTTTTGTTTATGAATCTCCAACCTTATATATAGTTCCAAAGTGGACACCTTCTAGAACTCCTACTAAAACTCCTAGGAAAGGTGTGGCTGCAACCACTCCGGCGAATAAGAAAACCAAAACGGCACTAGTGGAAGATAACGCCTACCTCACGAATCCAGCGGGATACAATTGTCAAATAGTATCGGTAGAACGCGTGCCAAATATGGATTACGCTATAGGTCAAGGGTTTACAATTAAATGGGTTGTAAATAATACAGGACCCGATTGGAGTCAAACCTCAGTTGATGTTGTGTATGCGGCAGGTAATGTAAAGGTGTTTGAAGTTGATTATGATATTGATAAGAATGTTAATCGTGGCGAACAAATCACAATTTCAGTGCCCATGGAAGCTACTATCATAGGGACAATTCCTATCACGTGGAAGCTGCGAGTTGGAAAAGTTTACTTTTGCGCATTGAATGTTAATATTACGGTTAAATAATAGGATTGTTAGATATAATATGCTAAGTAATCACTAATACAAAGATAGTATCTGTCGCTCACAAAACAAGCAATGGAGATTGAAAAAACTCCCTGCTTGTTTTTTTGTCCTTAATTTCACAAATTAAGATAAAATGCACAGTCGTTTAAAGAAAACAAAACATGTCAATTATTTCTCTGTCATCTCTTACAAAATCTTATGGTGCGACTGATATTTTCGCTAACCTAACCTTCTCTGTTGAGAAGGGTTCACGCTTGGGGCTTGTCGGTCCAAATGGGGTGGGCAAGACGACATTACTTCGAATCGTTGCAGGCGAAGATGAAAGCTCGGCGGGGTCAGTATCCCGCGCACGCGGAGTTCGAATCGGTTATTTATCGCAAGAGGCAGATTTTAAAATGGCGGGCACGCTTTGGGATGCGTGTCATTCTGCCTTTGATGAATTAATTAAACAACAGGAAGAAATGCACCGCCTTGAAGAGTTAATGGCGACTCAGCCTGAAGTGCTTGAAGAATATGGAAAATTGCAAGAAGAATTTGAACGGCGCGGCGGATATACGTACACCACACGCATCAAACAAGTGCTTACTGGTTTAGGGTTTGATGAAGATGATTACACTTTATCTTTAAACCATCTCTCCGGCGGACAGCGCACCCGCGCCTTTTTAGCGCGCCTCCTGCTCTCGAACCCAGACTTGCTTCTGCTCGATGAGCCGACCAATCACCTCGACATTCGCGCCGTGGAATGGCTTGAGGGGTATTTGAATCAGTGGGAAGGTTCTGCCATTATTGTTTCACATGACCGTTACTTTCTTGATAAAGCCAGCAACGTTATTTTGGAATTACTGCCTGGCGGTTATGAAATGTATAACGGAAATTACAGCGCATATTTAAAACAACGTGAAGAACGAATTGCCCGCAGGCAAGAAGTGTTCGAAAGCGAAAAAGAAAAATTGATGAAGGAAATGGAATACATCAGAAAAAATGTGGCGGGTCAAAACGTTTTACAAGCCAAGGGCAAACTAAAAAGAATGTCGCGCATTATCCAAGCCATTGAACAAATTGGCTTTGAAGCAGCGCTCAATCAAAAATGGAGCGAGACCGCTGGCGAAATTTCTGTAACGACCTCTATCCTTGGGGTAGATGAGGCAGATCGCCGTATCCGTGCGTTGCGGTCACCTGTACGTCAATTGCCTAATTTACATTTGAGGCTTGGTTCTGAAAAACGCTCAGGGGATGTGGTGATTCGTACAAAAAATTTACAAGTGGGCTTCCCAGATAAATTATTATTTAAAACTCCTAACCTTGAACTACGACGGCAGGATTGTGTTGCTTTAATTGGGCCCAACGGTGCTGGGAAATCTACATTCTTGAAAACAATTTTGGGTCAGCTTGAACCACTAGGCGGCGAAGTGATCCTTGGCACAAGCTTGCATGTTGGTTATTTTGCGCAGGCGCACGAAGGCTTGAATCCTAAAAACACAATTATCGAAGAAATAGAAACCGTGACGCCGCAATGGCTGCCGGGCAAGATCCGCGATTACCTTGGTAAATATTTATTTAGCGGCGATGATGTGCATAAAAAAGTAGGCATGCTCTCTGGCGGTGAGCGCGGGCGTTTGGCGCTGGCGAAACTTGCTTTACAGGATACAAACTTTTTGTTATTGGATGAGCCAACGAATCACTTGGATATTCCATCTCAAGAAGTATTGGAATCGGTTTTGGATGATTTCGATGGAACGATCCTGCTTGTTACGCATGACCGTTATTTGGTGGATGCTGTTGCTACTCAGATATGGGAAATTGACGTGGATGATTCTCATTTGACTGTCTTTAAGGGAACATACTCAGAACAAAGAGCAGAGCGCGAAAATAAAGAATATCTAGCATTTATGGCGGCGCAGAAACAAGCTACTAATAATTTGCATACTGTTGTTGAAAAACCTAAAGGCGCAGGTACTAAAAGCGCGAGTAAAAAAGATGATAGAAAAAAAAGCACTCAAGTGCAAGGCTTGGAAAAAAAGATCGCCGAGCTTGAGTTGCTGCTAAGCGAACTTGGCTTGAAGTTGGGAAATCCTCCGAGAGATGCTGGTGAAGTGGTAAACCTAGCGAAAGAATATGATCGTGTGCAAAAAGAAATGGACGGTACACTGGCGCAGTGGGAAGAGTTACAGGGATAAAAAATCCCTTAAAACTCGACTCCTGCCTGTGCTACGATTCCCTGATCATAAGGGTGCTTAACGGGATTCATTTCGGTAACAAGGTCTGCGTGTTCAATTAAAGCTTGAGGGGCAGATCTGCCGGTGATTACAAGATGCAGGTTTGGGGGGCGATTGAGGCGCAGCCATTCCATTACATCGTCTATATTTAACCAGTCGTATACCATTGTGTAAGTAAATTCATCTAGCACGATCAAATCGTATTGATTGCTGGATATTTTTTCTTTGGCAAGTTCCCAGCCACGACGCGCGCGCGCAATGGTTTCGTCCATATCTTTGGATGTCCACGTAAAACCATCGCCTGTTGTATGCCATTCGATGCCAAGTTTTTTCGCAGCTTTGATCTCGCCCCATTGCCCTGTTTCTGCTTTTATAAACTGAATTACGCAAATGCGAAAACCACGTCCCCATGCGCGCAAGACCATGCCGAACGCAGCGGTGGATTTTCCTTTTCCGTCGCCTGTATTTACGATAAGCAATCCCTTTTTCATTTTTTCTCCTTGAAAGAGGATGATTCGTTATCCAATTTGTGGAATAACCAAAGGCGTACCGGTATCTGGATGATGGCTGATACGCACCGGTACGTTATAAATTGAATTTAATATTTCTTCTGTAAGTGTTTCTTTGGGCGTGCCTGCTACACAAAGTTGCCCATTTTGAACAATAGCAATTTTATCTGCAAATAGAGATGCTAGATTTAAATCATGCAGTGCAATTAGTACGGTTATATTTTTTTCACGGGCATGTTTGGTGATCAGCTTCAATAAATCTAACTGATGGCGTAAATCAAGATGAGCCGTGGGTTCATCCATTAATAAAATTGGTGTATCTTGCACAAGCGCACGAGCCAGCAGGACACGTTGTTGTTCACCGCCAGAGATTTCGGTGATGTGGGAGTTTATCAGATGAAGGCAATCTACCTGTTCAAGTACGAGATGCGCCAACGCCTCATCCTGCGCTGAGGCTTGCCCCAAAAAATTGAGATAGGGTGTCCGTCCGAGCAAAACCGTTTCCCAAACTGTGAAGGCTGGCGGCACTGATACAGCTTGCGGTACCACTGATATTTTTCGCGCGCGCTGCATAGAGGATAGAGATGTAATATTTATATCATCCACATAGACATCACCACTTTTAATGGGAATGACTCCGCTGATGGCACGGATCAATGTTGATTTTCCCGCGCCGTTGGGACCGATCAGCGCGAGAATTTCCCCTGGGTTTACATCCAAGTTGATGTTATGCAGGATTTGTCGTTTTCCATAAAAGACGGAGATGTTTTTTATTGTAAGCATATTTATATTTTAATTGTTATTATGCAGCAGGTATTATATGATGCGTTTACCAAAAGCCTTGATTTTTTGACCTGCGCAACACCCACAAAAAAAATGGCGCGCCTGCTAGGGCGGTGATGATGCCAACGGGGATTTCTTGCGGGGCGAGCACGACACGTGAAAGAATATCTGCAAGTAATAATGCTGTTCCGCCGTTGATTAAACTAAGCGGCAATAAATTTCGATAGTCTGCACCGAACCATAGGCGCATAAGGTGAGGAACAACCAAGCCGATAAAGCCGATAATGCCCGAGAAAGAAACGGCTGTAGCTGTGACGAGTGATGCGGCGATCAGAATCAAGGCGCGGGCGCGGCTGACGTTCAATCCAAGTTGTTGAGCTTGATCATCACCAAATTGGAGGAGATTAAGTGCATGTCCGCTGAGAAGCAGAATTGTTGTGCCAATGATGAGAAAAGGGAAAATTGCAAAAACAGATTGCCAACCATTTTGAATAGAGCCGCCCATCATCCAGCCTAGTGCGCGGCGTAATTCATCTGATGAACGCAGCATAAGAAATGAAGTTAACGATGTTGCAAAAGAGGAAACCGCAACGCCTGCAAGAATCAAGTTTGTAGTGGGGACTGTTTGACCAATGCGTGCCATGAAATACACGATGACTACTGTAATTAATGCCATGCCAAATGCAGAAAGTGGAACTGCTATCAAGCCCCAGAATGAATATTGCCATTTAATCGATAATGCAATTACAGCGCCAAGCCCAGCGCCTGATGCAACCCCAATAAGAAATGGATCCGCGAGCGGATTGCGGAATAAGCCCTGATACGATGCGCCGCTAATACTTAATGCCGCGCCAGTGAGTAAGACCAGCACTGTGCGCGGCATACGAATATCCCAAATAATACTTTGCATGACCGCGCTTCCTTTTCCATGTAGTACATTCCATAAATCGTTAAGTGGAATGAATACAGATCCAATCGCAATGCTAAGGGTCAGAGCGATTACAAGAAAGATGAAAGAAGAAAGATAAGAGATGCGGGGCATGAGTGAGAATAGACGAAGTAAATTATGAATAACAGGTTTACAGGTTTTGACTTGCAACTTTCAACCTGCAAACCTGTAACTTCTTTTTATTGAAACGCTCCACCATGTAACAATTTTGCCAATTCTTCCAACGCATCGACAAGGCGTGGACCGGGGCGGGTGGCGGTATCTGGGTTGAAGGGGAAGATGGCATTGCTTTGTACTGCCAGCATTGCATCCCAACCTGGGCGAGCGGCAACAGATTCAACTGTGACACCATATAGCGCGTCACCTAATAAAATGACTTGTGGATTGGCGGCGATCAACGCTTCAGAACTGATTTGCGCCCATTCGCCATCCAAAGATGCGCCAACATTGAATCCGCCGGCGCGGTTGATCAGCAAGTCTACAAATGTACCGGGACCAGATGTCCAAGGTTTATTGGAGTCAGTAGCGTCTAATTCGTAAAAAACAGTTGGGCGAGATGATAATGGCATGATTTTCTCATCCACTGCTTTGACGCGCCCCTGAAGCGATTCTACCAATGTCTGCGCTTCTTCTTCGTGACCTGAAAGCTGGGCTACTATTTCAAGAAGCTGATACATCTCCTCGAATGTTTTTGGGTTGCCGACATAATAGACTGTGATACCTAAATCTTCTAGTGATTTGATGAACTCGGGTGTGTTTAGCTCAGATGCAAGTACAAGGTCAGGTTCTAAGGCGACAATGGCTTCGATGTTAAATTCTCCCATCGAGCCGCCGACGCCGGGTAATGCTTTTGCTTCTTCGGGGTAGTCTGAAAAGTCATCGCGTGCGATCACTTGCGCGCCAGCGCCGACTGCAAATAATATTTCGGTATTGGATGGGGCAAGTGAAACGATCTTTTGGGCGGGTGAATCTAGTTTTACTTCGCGGTCCAGTCCGTCGCTCAAAACAATGGCGGACGATGCTTCGGTGGCGGGAGCTTCTGTAGAAACAGGAACAGGCGCTTCGGTAGGTTTGGAAGCGGGGGCGCATCCTGTGATGAATAGAGCCAGCAATAAGGTCGAAATTAAAATTTTGCGTACCATGTGTTCTCCTAAGAAATTTTTATAATAAGATGATGAATCAAAATCCCCTGCCAAATGACAGGGGAGATAGAGGGTCGCTAAGTTAGCATCCTCCACCTCCTTTCCACGAGAGTATGGTGAATTGATCAAGAGCGGGCGACCTGACTTGTTAGCTTTTAGGTTGTTAGCTTTTAGCGGTTGGGCTAATTGCTAAAGTACTAATGGCTAATTTACAGTTGCGGGACAGTGTTGGGTTTTCACCAACTTCGCCGCTTGTTGATCGTTATTAATTTGTAAAATAATTCTACCATTGTTTAATAAAAAAACTCCGCGTTATTTATGCGGAGTTTTTTTATTATTATTTTTTGGGCAGAATGACAACTTTGCGATGCGGCTCGTCACCAGCGCTTTCGGTGGAAACAGCTGGGTGCCCGCGCAGGGCAATGTGTATAATGCGGCGGTCTTCAGATGGCATGGGTTCGAGGGTAGCTTTGCGGTTGGTTCGTATCACTTGGTCAGCCATACGATTTGCTAATTGTTGTAATTGTTTTTCACGGCGGGCGCGAAAGCCTTCAATATCAATCGTGAGCTGGACCCATTGACCGCTTTCTTTGCCGACCATAAGCGAGGCAACATGTTGAAGTGAATTTAATGTTTCAGCGTTTTTACCAACGAGGGAGCTTAGGTCATTGCCGCGTATATCCACTTCGATGGAACGACGGTCTGCGCGGTCGTCCTCGGCGTAGTGGGCAGAGATTTGAGCTTGCATGCCCATTAGATGAATTAGTTTGGAGATGAGCTCTTCTGTTTTGTCGATCAGTTCATCATGTACTGTGGGTTTGAGCGAAACAGGGGCTGCAGTTGGAGCAGGCTTGTTTTCTTTGGGAGCTGGTCTTGATGAATCGCGCTTCTCTACTGTAGCAGAAGCAGGAGTGGACGCCTTGGGCTTTGATTCTGCCTTTTGAGCAGGAGCCGCTTTCCGTTCTGGTTTGGAGGCGGGTGCTGTTTTAGCTTTCAATGAGCCGGGCGGAGGGTTCACGCTTAGCAGGACGCGTACTTGTCTTCCGCCTAATCCAAACAAACCTTTACTGCCAGAATCTAAAACTTCAACAGAGACATCTGCGGCGGTTAGCCCAAGTTGTGCAAGCCCTTGCATGAGGGCTTCTTCAACAGTTGGAGCGATAACTTCGAGTGTGGTTCGCTCATTCATAAGTAACTCCCTATTTTTTTGTTATAGAATTATTTTTGCCGCCGGGCAACAAATTGCTCCAGTTGGCTTTGCCTTGTATGGCATATTGTGCAATGCCAAGCAAGTTGCTAGTGACAAAGTATACTGCTACACCAGATGGAAAGGTAAGCGCAAACCAACCCAGCATAATTGGCATCATAATTGCCATTTGAGCAGAGATTGCAGCGCTTTGATCGTTTGGATTGGCGCTGGCCGGCATGGTAAGTTTGGCTTGAACATAGGTTGTTATTGCTACGACCAAAGCCAAAAGAGGAAATCCATTTGGCAGGAAGGAAACATCAAATGGCAGGGGAATGCCTTCTGGCTTGCCCAAGTTCATCCATAAAAAGTGGCTGTTGAGCGGCACCAAGGCAGATGTATCTACAAAGGAATAAAGTTTTCGCGAAAAATCCAACATGCTGACGGGGTTGTTTGCTAACGCGCGTGAAACGCTATTGTATAAGGCGATCAAAATTGGAAATTGAATTAGGGTGGGTAAGCAGGATGCAAAAGGGCTGATGCCGCGCTCGCTATAAATACGCATTTGTTCTGCGGCTAGCTTTTCACGATCTTTTGCATACTTCTTTTGAATCGCTTGCCATTCTTTGTCGCTTTGCAATTCTTGCATGGCTTGCGCGCCTTTCATTTGCTGGGCGTTGAGAGGCCAGGTAACCACGCGAATAAGAATGGTGAAGATGATGATCGCCAGCCCAAAGTTGTTGCCGACGAGACCATAGATTAATACCAAAGCATTAACAAAGATAGCAATAAAGCCATTCCATTGCCATGCAATGAGAGCAAGAATAGTGATAACGAGTATTGTTTTTACAGAGCCTGATGCTGATACCTGAGGTACAGCCTGATTTGATTTGGAGTTATTCATTAATATCTTTCCTTTTTATTGACCTGGGGTAAAAGTCCATTCTTCTTTACCATTCATATCCAGAGCAATAAGATGAAATTCGGCAGACATAGGCGAGACCAAGATCAATCCTTTGGCTGTAATCATATTGGAGTATACCTTGCCTTCGGTTGCATATTCCCACACTTGGCTGCCATCTTTTGTGTTGAGAGCAATTATAGTACCTGATAATGCGCCTTTTCCTGTGCCTTCTGTGGCAACGATAAGATTGCCCTCAAATAGAACGGGGCTGGCGATGATCGCAGTTCCTAAAGCAACCTCCCAGTTTTTTTGTGCAGAGCTTAGGTTATAGGAATATGCGTTTCCGTTCAGGTCGGCATAATATAAAGTATCACCATCTAATAAGGGCGCACCCCAAATCCAGTTTGGAGTTTCTGTCAGTGTGGCTTGTCTTCCATTTGAAATGACAGTTAGTTTTTTTGAGAACGAGCCGAAATAGATTGCGTTTTCTCCATTGGTTAATCCGCCGGGAATGGCGCCGTCTAACTCCAGAGTTTGTGTTATTTTTCTGGTTGCGATATTAACCACTTGTAATTGATGGGCGTGAGATGTAACATAAATGCTTGTGCCATCAGTGACAGGAGCTGTCCAAAGTTCGCCGCCTAAGTCGATCTTATCAATTAGTTTGCCTTCCATGTTGAGCACATATAAAAATCCATCTGCATTGGGAGCGTAGATGAGTTCATTATGTACCAGTGGAGAAGCGATCCAACGATCCTTTGCTTCTGTAAAGGATTTAGCCCAATTTTCCTTGCCGGTTTTAATATCAAGGCTGTAAAAGGAATGATCTGTGCCTTCACTGCCGATCAGTACTTGCCCATCTTCAGTTAAAACGGGCGGAGCAAAAAATACCTGAGCAGTGGAAGACTCGGCAGGGAAACGCCAAACTTCCTGTCCATTTTTTAAGTCTATAGCATAAACTGCGTTTCCATCTGCCATGTAAACATAATCAGCATCTGCGGCTAGCCCTGTCCAACCGGCTGTGCCGCGTGTAGACCCGCCCCCCGCGCAGGAACTCAACAATATTGCGCTGATCAATAATAGTGAAACCAAAACAATTTTTTTCATCGTACTCCTTGTACCGCAAAAATTTATAGTGAGCGGTATATTTTTATATTGAATACAACCTTACAAAACAGGGTCGTAGCCCCCGGGGGTAAATGGGTTGCAGCGAAAAACGCGCCAAGTTGCCATGAGCGAACCTTTGAACGCGCCATATTTATAAATAGCTTGATAGCCATAGTGTGAACAAGATGGGTAAAAGCGGCATGTGTTCTGCGCTATCATGCGTGAGAGAGTCATTTGATACAAACGAATGAGCGAGAGTAAAACAATACGCGCAAAATTCCCCAGTGTGCGCGGCATATCGCGTAGGCGCGGCTCATTTGGATAATCGTGCATATGGAAATTAGTTGTCATCAAATGGGATTAGTTTTGCGCGACGGAGTAAATTTTTTAGCGCAGAGCGGGTTTCTGTCAGCGTAGACTTTACAAGCGCCGGGCGGGCAATCAAGATCAAGTCCCAGCTTGAAGCGAGCGTTGGTAATAGTGGCCGCAGTGCCTCGCGTAGCAGTCGTTTTGCTCGGTTGCGGTGTACTGCTGTTCCAGTGGTTTTGCCTGCCGCAACCCCTACACGTGTAAATGGATGTTCAGCGGGTTGAGCTACCAAGACAGCAAGCGGGTGGGCGTAGGACTTACCCAAACGCCGCACCCGCTTGAAGTCATCAGACCGGGTCAATCGAAATTTACGTTGCACCGGCGCCTCAGCGCAAAATTATCCCGCGCATACGCGCGTTTACCAGCGGGTCCGTTTTACGTGCTCGTTGGACTTGGTGGTTAATTTGTAGCGACCCTTAAGGCGGCGGCGCTTTAACACGGCGCGTCCGTCAGCAGTTGACATACGTTGTCGAAAACCGTGTACACGCACGCGGCGGCGGATCTTGGGTTGATATGTACGCTTCGTCATTTCTTTACTTCCTCATTTTAGATAATTACGCCAGCCCATTAAGGGAAATTCTCCGCATGGAGAACAAGCATTCGAATTTTTTACAAGCGGGCTATTATAACGTGTGAATCTCGAATCGGTCAATTTGGATTTGAAAAATAAACCCGCTTCAAGCCTCGCTGCGGCTTGCTTCTACCCATCTACTTTTTCCTGGGTTTGGCAGGGTACTCAGCTGGTTCCAGTAGTTTTGCCAGTGCAACCGCGCCTTCCGGGTCTGCAATAGCAAGGACTTCATCCTCTTCCATTAAAGTTGTAATCCCGCGCGGCAGAGTCATCTGCCCGTTACGGAAAATACCCGCAATCACACATTGTTCTGGCAAGCCTAGGTCTTTAATCGCAACGCCAATCGCTTTTGCGCCGGGCGGTACTTTTTCTTCTACAAAGGAATATTTCCCGCGGCGCAGTTTCATTAAAGTCATCATATCGCCCAGCGACATTTCCTCTTGAATCAGCCGTGACATGACATCTGCTTGATTAATTTTCTCATCTACATGGAATATATTGTTGTATAACCAGGCTGTATTAGGGTTGTTGATCCTTGCAATGGTGCGGGTTACATTAAATATCTCGCGCGCCATGTAGCACAAAACCAAATTGGTTGCATCATCTGTCGTGCAAGCAACCATTACCTGAGCTTCACGCAAGCCGGCGTTTTCTAGCACTTGCGGGTCTGCAGGGTTTCCCTGATAAATTACTTCAGTTTCCAGTTCGCGATGTAAACGAGGTAATAACTCGGCGCGATTCTCGATCAGACGCACATTGTATCCCTGCGCCACCAGTGACTGAGCCAGCTGTGAGCCAGTGCGCCCGCCCCCGGCAATCATCACAAACATTTTTTTATTATCCTTGCTAATCATTTAAGCCTCCACCCCATGTAATTGCGAACGTAAAACCTTTACGCCCTCCATTGTTGCGCTGACGGTCAAAATATCACCAGCTTGAAAGGTTGGTATAACACCCGGCATGTGGGCATGCCCCGCGCGTGTTAAAGCAACCATGGTGATGTCTTTGCAGGCAGATATTAAATCGGAAATTGAGCGCTCGTTCCATTCTGGTGTGATGGTAAATTCATATAACTCTACTTCACCATTTCCTGCCGAAAAGACCGAACGGAAGTCAGGGTCGATTAACAATTCCTGCAAGCGTTCTGCGCCCCAAGCTGTGGAACTGACCAGTTGCAAATTAAAAGTCTCAAGCATTTTTCGCATGGCGGGATCGTAGTTGCGCACCAAAACCTGTTTAACATTTGGATACTGAGTGCGTACGGTATGACCGATGACGGCATTCAATGTGTCTATGTTAGTAACGACTGCAACACCATCTGCCTTATCTAGCCCTGCGCGGTCCATGGTGTCTTTGGAAAGAGCGGGACCCTCGGTAGTACGTCCGCGAAAATCAGGCGCTAATCTTTCAAAGGACTTTTGGTTGGCATCAACTACCACCACTTGATGACCGCTTTTATAAAGTTTATAAGCAAGTTCTGCGCCCACACGGCCGCATCCGATCACAACGAAATTCATAAAATTCTCCTTACAGTTTTTTCAATGATCAAAACATCCACAAGTTTTCCATCTCAACACTGTTTATAAAACTTGTAAGACGATAGACGGTTTTAGATGTTCTCTTTTACATGATAAGGTACGTTGGTAATTACAATACCTTCTTGATAGCGCAGGTTGTTTCTTAATATACTGGCTGTGTTTGTATGTAAAGCCCCGCTGAATTTGTTAGTGGATACAAACTCGGGCACAACAATGGTGATGATTTCACCCGGCTGGCGTTTTTCTAGAATATCGTCAATGTATTCAAGCAAAGGTTCAAGCAATAGGCGATATTGAGAATCAATGACCACTAAACGCACACCTTCACCCCATAAATTCCATTTCTCTCGCACACGTTTTGTTTCCTCGGGGTCTGTGGAAACGTGCAATGCCGTGACATCATCTGAAAGAGAGCGTGCATAACGCAGTGCCGCCAGTGAGCCTTGATGTACGCCGCTGACAGGCATAATGATGCGATGGCGCGATGCTTGGGGCGGCAATGCCCCGAAGTTTTCTAAGGAGAGTTTTGCTGCAAGTTTGACATAGTGGCGGTGAATCGACCATAGAATAGTAACAAGAACAGGGATGAGAATTAGTACAACGTAGGCGCCGTCTACAAATTTTGTAACAGCAAAAACCAGCATAACCAACGCGGTACATGTTGCCCCAAAACCATTCATTACCATTTTTAACTTCCAGCGAGGATCATAGCGCAAGGTTGAACCTGCCTCAACGATTTCCTGACCCAGTTTAAGATGTCCGCATCTCCACCAGCGGAATGCCATGCCAAACTGTGAAAAGGTGAAGGAAAGGAAAACACCGATGGCGTACAAAGGAATTAGGCGCGTTACACTAGCTTGGAAAAGAATTATCAATAGGGATGCGATAATTGTTAATGCTACAATGCCGCGTGTATAAACAAGCCGACTGCCGCGGTACGTTAATTGACGAGGCAAAAAGCCGTCTTTTGCCATGATTGCGCTCAAGCGCGGAAAACCAGCAAAGGCTGTATTTGCGGCAAGCAGCAAAATGATAGTGGTAAATAGAATTACGACGATATAAAAGAAGTTTTGACCGTTGAAGACAGTACGCGCCAATTGCGAAATAACAGTTTCAAATTCGGAGGGTACCGCAGAGATATGAGCCGAAAGGAATGATATTCCAAGAAACAGACTGGAGAGAATAACCGACATCCAGATTAGCGTAATTGCCGCATTTTTACTGCGGGGTTCCTTAAAGGCGGTAATCCCATTAGAGATTGCTTCAATGCCTGTCAAAGCGGATGTGCCGCTTGAAAATGCGTGTAAAAGCAGGAATGGGGTGACGGCTGTCAGTCCAACATGCACTTCAACAAGTTCAGGCGGGTCAATCACAACGCCTAGTGAGCCGCTCAAATATTTGACCAACCCAACTGCTATCGTAACGAACATAACAATAATGAACATAAAACTTGGGATGGCAATTGTCGCACCAGATTCTCTTACACCACGCAGATTGATCAGCATGATAAAGAAGACTGCTACTACAGCAATGTAAACTCGATATTCAAATACGGCTGGGAAGGCTGAAACAATTTGCGCCACCCCGGATGATATGGAAACTGAAACTGTGAGAATGTAATCCATTAACAGTGCTGACGCCGCAATCAAGGCAGAGAGTTCGCCAAGATTATCGCGGGCAACAATATAGGCACCGCCGCCATCTGGGTATGAGTGAATAATCTGTTCATAGGAGACTGTCACGATGATTAGGAGTAGAACAATCGCAATGGAGATCGGGAATACGTAGCCTAATCCTTTTTCCAAGCCAACTGCTGCCAAAATTGCCAAAATTTCTTGAGTGGCATAGGCATTAGATGAAAGCGCATCGGATGCAAAAACTGCCAGCCCGACCGTTTTTCCTATGGTCTCGTGGCCCGCATCTGCAGTAGGGAGAGCCTTGCCAATAAAGCGTGAACGCAAAGTGCGTTCTGGCTGGTGGCTGGACTTTCTCTCAAATATAGATGGTTGTGGATTTTTTTGGGTGTTCGGTTGTGTATGGTCTGGCTGTTCAGGGTGACTCATAGTTCCAACTTACGGTATTCATTGATCAAATTTACAACTAAATATTACGAAGGTATATCCATTTATTGTATTCAAGAATACCAAATTAACTTTGAAGGGTTAAAGCAAGGCGTGATTATAAGACTTAATTGATAATTATGCTTACGGAGAAATGTAAATAAGGTTTCTCGTTTGCTTACG
>VFJR01000181.1 GCA_009885945.1 Anaerolineaceae bacterium | reverse complement strand
AGATTTCAAGGAAAAAAATTTACCGGGATACGTAATTTACCCAGGCAATATGGTTTTGCCGCTTGGGCAAGGTGTTTCATCTCTTCAGTTAAGTAATTTATAGCTATTTCTGGAAGGTTTCTATCACTTATCGCTCAAATCTGGGCGGATGAGTAAGTAGCCAGCACAGGGTTGCTTTGTTTACGAGCCCTAAATGTAACACCCCGCTTTCCCCGACTATTTGAGATGTTACGTAGGTTTCCAGAATTTGGCACCAATTAAAGGATATGAGCGATGTATAAGTTTGATTTTGGTAAGAAAATATCGTTTGCAATTCTTCTTGCAGCAATGGGTATGATTGGGTTGGCATTGTTGAATGTCACACAATGGGCACGCGTAAACATTTCTGTTTCTAATTCCCTGCTCCAATTCCTTCTCGGCGTATCGCCAAATGTCGCAGCAGGCTATGCAATGCCGCTCATTCTCGCCAGTTTTATGCCTAAGGTTGTAAAAAATACCAACAAAGGTGAAGCTCGTAAAGTTTTTTTCTTTGTATCCATCTTCACCACACTTGGTCTTATCGTATGGGAGTTTATTCAAATTGATAGCAAGAATCTTTATTTTGACATCAACGATATTGTCGCAACCTTTGGTGGTGTTTCATTGGCATTTCTCGTGTATGTGTGGCTTTCTAAAGTAAAAATATCTAACGAGCAAGACACCTATTCTCAAACAGTCACAAAGAACGAGTCTAGTTCTCAGTAATAGACCGCTAATCATCTATTTTTTCTAAAGGAACAATAAATAATGCTTCAACCAAGTGTTTCTGATTTAAGAAACAACAACCAATTCCAACTTCTTGTAGAACTTGGGCATAAAGATTTAATTCCCCTTGTTAATGAATATTATTGGAAAAGAAAATCCTGGGTGACTATCTTTCACTACCTCATTTCCCTTGCAATCCTCATTGTTTGGTTTTGGGCAGGCTTTCAAGAAAAATATTCTTTTGATGAGTGGCTTTCAAGGTTTGGGTTTGCTGTAATTTCTTTTTTTGTTCTCTTGCCAATTCACGAACTGCTTCATGGGCTCGTTTATAAAATCGCAGGTGCTAAAGATATTCGCTTCGGCGCGTCTCTGCGTCAAGCCTATGCCTACGCAATTGCTCATCATTTTGTAGCGAACAGGCTTGTATTTACTTGGGTTGCAATAACACCGTTTCTTGTTATTAACAGTATCCTTGTTCTTGGTGTTATTCTCCTCCAACAATATGCTTTTTATTTGATTGGAGTTTTACTATTGCATACTGCCGGGACAAGTGGCGATTTTGCCATGCTCAATTACCTATGGTTAAATCGTCATCAAGATATATATACGTTTGATGACGCTGTTGAGAATAAAAGTTATTTCTATGCTCGCATCAACGAATAAAACCAGACCGAGTTTCATCAAATTAGTGCCGCCGCCCCAGCGCCATGCCCGCAGGGCTAGTCCGCGTACGCAAACCATTGGGCGTTTAGCGAAATCCATCGGAAGGCTAAATCTGTACGTCATTGAGTCGAACAAACCGTAGTTACATGCCAGCCTTTCGCCAGACTGAATGTGAACACGCGATAGGAAATTTGAGAGTAGGCGATTAGAAGAGACGTAAATATGTCAAATCATCCAACAAATACACCCAAGAGGTAAGGACAATGGGTAAGATAAATTATCTGATCGAGGGAGTCTCTGGTACGGGCAAAACCTCGGTGGCTGAAGAATTGCAGCGTCGCGGTTATCATGTCCTCCACGGTGACCGAGAGTTGAAATATAGAGGCGATCCAAAGACAGGGGAACCGGTCCATGAACCTGTCCATGCGAGCGAGCGGGACAAAGCCGTATGGCAACAGGAACATCACCTTTGGGATATAGACAAGGTTAAATCTGTGATCGCTGATCACAGCACAGCAATCTCTTTCTTCTGCGGTGGTTCGAGGAATTTTGAAAAATTCCTCGAACTATTGGACGGCGTTTTTGTGCTGGATGTCTCTGACCTTGATACACTGTTTCGGCGGATGGATGAGCGCGTGGCGCGCGACCCAACTGACTGGGGCGGAAAACCAGAGGAAAAGGAACTTGTTGCGCGCTTGCATCGAACAAAAGAAGACATACCCAGTGACGGCATCGTCATAGATGCAACCCAGCCGCTTGTCAGCGTCGTGGACGAAATCCTTCGCCTGTGCTGGCTACTTGGTTCATCCGCCCGGATTTGAGAGGGAAAAGGGGATTATTATTATGGTATTTTACTCTCACCTTATAATTATCCGGGAGCAGCAGGATGAGCAAATTCCTTCACTGGCTACAAGAGCGCATCAAACACTGGATAAAACCTGCCACTTCAGTCCTGATCATCGGCATACTTTCAGATCTGACTCGCAGCCACACCGATCT
>VFJR01000204.1 GCA_009885945.1 Anaerolineaceae bacterium | reverse complement strand
TGGGACCTTCATAACGAATGACCACCACATCGCCAGATACAATTTTATTATCGGTGACGGCTAACATCGCGTCTTCTTCGCGTTCAAAGACGCGCGCAGGTCCCGTAAATTGTTTAACATTATTCGCCGCGGCTTTATGCACGCCGCCTTCTTCAGATAAATTGCCATGCAAAATAACCAAGCCGCCATTCGGCTTGAGCGGTTTATCCAGCGGATAAATCACCTGCTGACCAGGAGTCTCTACACCCGTCTGCGCGGCTTCGGCGATGGTTTTGCCTGTGACGGTCATGCAATCTCCGTGCAAAAATCCGCCTTCCATGAGTCTCTTCATTAAGAAAGGAATGCCGCCCGCCGCGTGCATATCTGCCGCCATGTATTTGCCAAACGGTTTGATGTCGGTAATCAGCGGCACACGCGAACAAATCGCGTCGAAATCGTCAATGTGTAAATCAATATTCGCTTCTCGGGCTAATGCCAGAAGATGCAGAACTGCATTGGTCGAGCCACCTGTCGCCGCGACAGAAACAATCGCGTTTTCAATGGCTTTGCGTGTGTAAATTTGTGAGGGACGTAAATCCGCTTTAAGCATTTCCATAATTAATTTCCCCGTTTCAAATGCAATTTGATCTTTTTCTGGAGACATGGCAGTTACGCTGTTGAAACCAATTGGCGAAATGCCGATAAATTCCATAATCGTAGACATGGTGTTGGCGGTGAATTGTCCGCCGCACGCGCCTGCGCCAGGGCAGGCTAAATTTTCAACATCCATAAAATCTTTGTCGCTCATCTTGCCAGCGGAATGTGCGCCCACGGCTTCAAATACATCTTGAATGGTCAATGATTTTTCACCAAGTTTGCCGGGGTTGATCGAGCCGCCATATAAAGCCAGCCCGGGAATATCGAGCCGCGCCAGCGCCATCATCACGCCCGGGTTGGTTTTATCGCAGCCCGAAAGACAAACAATTGCATCAAAGTGATTTCCACGCGCCACCAACTCAATCGAATCGGCAATCACTTCACGGCTGATCAATGACGCCTTCATACCTTCTGAGCCCATGCTGATTCCATCTGAAATGGAGATGGTATTAAATTCCATCGGCGTGCCGCCCGCCGCGCGGATGCCTTCTTTTATTTTCTGCGAAAGTCGGCGCAGATGAAAATTGCACGGACCAATTTCAATCCACGTGCTGGCAACGCCGATGATGGGTTTACGCAAATCATCATCAGTAAAGCCAACGGCTTTAAGCATGGCGCGCGCAGGCGCGCGGTTGGGGCCTGTGGTAATGGCGTGGCTGTTCTTTTTTAAGTCGGACATAAGTTTCCTCTTTATGTATGTTAGGTCAAATCTGACAGGTCTCTGCAGGTGTCTGATTAATTGAGACTCTTGTTTAAGACCTGTCAGGTTTTTATAAATGTATATAAAAAGAGCCGCCCGTGATTAGGGCGGCTCTTCGTTCTTACTCAGTGATTTATTTTCGTACTCTCACCATTGCCATCCTAACTAAAAATTGATCCTTAATAATAAGGACCGAAATAAGGACGACAATAATATAGAGCGAGACGTTATTCATAGGTGTGTTATTTCGCACGATTATAGGCATAAACGGAAATCCGTCAAGGGCTTTTTGTTAGATTCCGACAAATGAACTTTTACTTGATTGAAAAATTACTGTTCAGACTTCCTCACTCCCAGCCAAACACCGATTCCGCCGGCGAGCAAGGCTACTAAAATAATAAGTACAACAAAAGTTCCATTGCCGATATTGTTTGAAGTCTGGGGTGAGGGCATCAGTGTTGAGGTAGAGGTAAAAATTTCGGAGGTAGGCAACATTGTATTCGTAGAGATTGGCTGAGTTGCCGTGTAAGTGATTGTGGCAGTTGGCGGGATAGGCGTTGCGGTCAACTCATACTTAACGATCAAATCTTGATTTGGATAAATATCATTTGAACCAAGTTTATTTAAAGCACGTATCTCATCTATTTTAACACCGTACGCAATGGCAATACTCCATAAGGATTGACCGGATTGAACATTGTGCACCACTGCGCCATCTGCGCGCGCAGTAGAAATGGTAATAGGAACAATATATTCGTTAGCAGGCGCAGTGCCCGGCGTACCCCCTACCGAAGGAGTAAACACGGGCTGTTGACCATTCCCTGTAGGCAGCGCGCAATCAAACACAATATAAGCAAGCCCGCCGCTAACCGCAACGCCCACGCCAATTTCAGTTAAATTAGGCGAAAGCATAGTACCTTGATGCGCAGGGTCTGCCCACGCACCAGAATTAATAACCTGAGAAGCCGTAGCATTTGAATTAATTGAAATAATATTTTCAGAACGAAACCCGCCCAGTGAAAGATCGCCAGCCAAAGGATAGCCGGCATTCAACAAGCGCTCGGTCACAGAAATGCCGCCAGGACCCTCGTGAGCAACATAACCATTTGCCGCCATATAATTTGCATGATTTTGAGCAGTGCCGGTTAATATAGAACTAACACTATAAGGCGCAAGCCCATTGGAGGCGCGATATGAATTTACAGCCGCGATCAGATCATCGGCAGAGATCTTAAGTGGACTGTGCATAGGCTTAGCCAAAACCCGATCGGACGGAATCAAGCCAAAGGCTTGCGCCGAGGCGTGCCAAAGCGTTAAAGAAAAAAGCGCGAGGGGTAGCATCCAGTATTTCATGGGCAAAATTATACCTTCCCAAAAATCTAGAATCAGGAGTAAAATTATATATAATATATAATGCACAATTTCGGAGGCTGAATGTCCGTCTTTACACCAGGTCGTCGCTGGCAAGCTCCTTTTATGCCGTTTAAAAAAGTGCCTTTCAAAAAACGAGTTTTAGCAAAAATCGAACTCGCTTGGAAGGGTCCACTATTTGGTTGCCGCATGTGCGGCAATTGTCTGCTCTCCGAAACTGCGCTGATCTGCCCGATGGAGTGCCCAAAGGGTTTGCGCAACGGACCCTGCGGCGGCTCTACCCCCGAAAAATGTTATGTAGATGAATCGCGCCCATGCATTTGGTATAAGATTTATGAACGATCATTCAAACTGGGGCGCGAAGCATTATTACTTGAAGTATTGCCGCCCATGGATTGGGACAAAGCCGGCTTGGATGCGTGGGGAGATATTTTTATTCAGGCGAAAAATATTGGTGTGAAAAATATCGTCGCGGGTCTTACCAAGGCTGAGGCTGGTTCTGTTGCCAAGACAGTTGAATCTATCTTACAGCCGGTTCGTCAGCCCGATTGGTGGCAAGGTGATTCTCAATATCACGCGCCAAAATATACTCAGCCTGCATCAGAACTAGAGCGCAGACTCAAGGCTGGTGAATTCGTGGTGACTGCCGAAGTCTCTCCCCCGCTTTCAGTGAAGACCGATAAATTGATTCATAACATTGAACTCTTTAAGAAATATGTAACCGCGCTTAACTTCACCGACAACGCCTCAGCGATTCCAAAGATGTCTTCGATTGCTTGCAGTAAGATCGCCGTTGAACAAGGCGCAGAGCCTGTTATGCAAATTAGCGCGCGCGATAAAACCCGCGTAGGCTTGCAATCTGAAGTCATTGGCGCGGCGGCTTTGGGTGTGCGCAACATGCTGTGCTTAACTGGCGACAGCATGGTACTTTCACCCGGACCCAAAGGACGCATGGACATTGTAGATGTAGATTCGATTCAGATGCTGTGGATATTGCGCCGAATGCGCGATGAAGGCAAGTATTTGGATGGACGTGAAATTAAAACTCCGCCGCAATATTTCCTCGGCGCGGCGGCTTCTCCATTTGCTTCCAATATGAAATTTCAGGCATTGCGCGAGCAAAAGAAAGTAAACGCAGGCGCGCAATTCTTTCAAACCAATGTAGTCTTAGACGCCGACGATTTGGACAACTGGTTAAATGAGATTGCCAAACGCGATATTTTGGATAAGGTTCATATTCTAATTGGGCTTTGCCCGCTGAAAAGCTTTAAGATGGCAACTTACATGAAAGACAAAATGCCCGGCATCTTTATCCCCGATAAAGTAATGAAGCGCATGGAACTTGCCGAGCAAAAAGGAAATGCAGAAGAGGAAGGCGTGCAAATTACGCTTGAGTTAATTCAAAAAATAAAGACCAAACAAGGGGTACACGGCATTCACATTATGGCAGTGGGCTGGGAAGAGATTGTGCCAAGAATCGTAGAGGAAGCTGGGGTAGGGTTGGTGGTTAGTGCGTAGCTGTTAGGTGTTAGCTTTTAGCAATTAGCTTGGCGAGTTCCTTTGGGTTTACATCCCGCCACTTGCCCACTTCCAAATCGCCAAGTTGAATTTCGCCTATGGCTGTGCGGAATATTCTCAAGGTGAATAATCCTACCGCGGCGGTCATATGGCGAATTTGGCGTTTTTTGCCTTCGCGCAATTTTATTTCTAGCCAGTGAGTGGGTCCATGCGGCGTGACAGGTTTGGGGCGGGCTGGCAGGCTTGGGGCTGGAATGAGGCGGGCGAGCGCGGGGGCGGTGAAGAAATCTTTAAGCTGGATTCCGCTGGAGAGTTGGTTCAGCTTTTGAGGCGTAGGCTCGCCTTCTATCAGAACATAATATGTTTTTTCAATATGCTGTTTGGGGTCTGTTAAATTTTTAATTAAAGATCCGTCGTCTGTTAATAACAACAATCCTTCGCTATCGCGGTCTAACCTGCCTGCGGCGTACACATTAGGCACATTGATAAATTGCTTGAGGGTGGGATGTCCCGTGCCTTCATCTGTAAATTGTGAAAGCACTCCGTAAGGTTTATTAAAGAGAATTGTTGGCATGTTTTTGCCTTCGGGCGTTTTTTTTAATTACCGATATAGCCTAATAAATCTGCCCGCTGATTTTCATCAACGGGCAGATTTGTAATCACTATCCTCTACTCAATGTCACGAACACCATCGGGCGCCGTTTTGTTTCTTGATGCAGGTAACTCTTGACGGCGTTGATAATATCTTTTTCATTATCCAAGCCCCCGCCATTGACCACGTTCATGATCTGTTTGCGTACTTCTGGAATAAGCTGTTCCGCGTCTTCAGAGGTTACAAAGCCGCGCGTGATAATTTCGGGGTCATGCAGTAATCTGCCTGAAAGTTTATCCACGCTTAAGTCGATCAGCATAATGCCGTTTCTGGCTAGCTGACTGCGTTCTTTCATGACATCGTAATCAATATCGCCAATGGATTCGCCGTCTACGAAGACATAATCTCCGGGGATGCGTTCACCAAGCAATATCTTGTTGCCTTGCAATTCCACTACCTGACCATTTTCTACAACGATCACGTTTTCTTCTGGAATGCCCACTTCAACTGCAAGTTTGGCATGGCGCGAGAGCTGTCTCAATTCACCGTGGATAGGCATAAAATGTTTTGGGCGCACTAAATTGAACAAAAGTTTTTGTTCTTCTTGTGAGGCGTGACCAGAAACATGCACTGCGGCTATGGCATCATAAATGACATTTGCGCCGCGGCGCAGTAAACGATTGATCGTCTTGCTGATCGTTTCTTCATTGCCGGGAATGGGGTGTGAAGATAAAACAATGGTATCGCCAGTGTTTAAGCTAAATTGACGATTGGTACCAGCCGATAACCTGCCAACGATAGAGGACGGCTCGCCTTGAGAGCCTGTACACATGATGGCAACTTTATGGTCTTGCATTTGTGAGGCTTGGTCTATAGAAATTAGTAAATCATCTGGAATATCAAGATAGCCTAATTTACGCGCAATCTTTACATTATCTACCATGCTGGGACCCGCCAGCGCCATTTTGCGTCCGTGCTTGAGTGCAGCGTCGGCTACTTGCTGAACACGCGAAATCAATGAAGCAAATGTAGCTACGATCACACGTCCTTTGGCTTCGGCAAATACCTTGTCAAAGGCAGGACCAATAACCATTTCTGATGGAGTCCAGCCGGGACGTTCTGCATTGGTTGAATCAGACAGCAATAAATCCACGCCGCGCTGTGAGAACTCAGATAATTTTGCATAATCGGTGGGCCAGTTGTCTACGGGGGTTTGGTCAAATTTAAAGTCGCTCATATGAACGACCAAACCCGCGGGAGAAGTGATCCCTAAACCAACACAATCGGGAATAGAATGGCAAATATGAAAAAATTCAACGTCGAAGGGACCGACAGTAATTTTTTCACCGGCGTTAACCGTCACCAATTCTGCTTTATGGGTGGCGTTGTTTCGTAGTAACTTGCCTTCGATCAACCCCAAGGTTAATGGCGTGGCATAAATCGGCGCAGAAATTTCTGCGATCAAATGCTGAACTGCGCCAATATGATCTTCATGTCCGTGGGTAATGACGATGCCCGCTACTTTATCTGCGCGTTTACGCAAATATTCAAAGTCGGGAATAATGTAATCAATGCCGAGCATATCGTTCTTAGGGAACATAATGCCGGCATCAACAATCATGATCTGGCCCTTGTATTCATAGACCGTCATGTTCTTGCCAACTTCCCCTAATCCGCCCAGGGGAATGATTCTTAACTTGTTCTTACTCATATAAAATTGTATACCTCTTGTATCATTAAAATATTATTTAACCGCTCATGGCGGGTAAGGTCTGATATAGGTCGAATTAAAAAAATAAGCCCTCACTGACTTCAACTTTCACGGTCGCGAGGAGTGTTTCTTACCATTGCGATCTTACTAAAAACTGCCTCAAGGGCAGGAAAAGTCAACATCAAACAGTTTTCAGTATAGCAGGGCGAGGGGGATTTGTCAAAGATGATAATTTTTGAGATGAATAGCCGCGCATCATCCGACCCATAAACTGCTCTGGCGATTCTGAAAGTTTTTCTGCCTCGAGCAGGTTTTGTGTCGGCTTGCGAAATATGAATCGAAACAGAATCAACTTCCAGTTAAGGCGGAAGCGTTTGCAATCTAATTGGTGATTGACAATTTAATCGAATCAATATCTGAGCTTAAGCGTGAATCTTAAAATATCAAATTCTTTAAGATTCAAAATAGACAAACGTGCTAAAATGCCCACACAATCACCATATATACGGGGATGCAGAGCCTTTACGCCCATATATGGTGGCTACATTTGTTCTAAGAATGAGTTAACCCATGCGTTGTCCTTATTGCCAAAACAGTGATTCCAAGGTTTTAGACACCTCCCGTGATAACCACGGCGGGATTCGGCGTCGGCGCGAGTGCCTGAAGTGCGGTCAGCGCTTTAGCAGTCACGAGCGTCCAATTCTTGCTACCCCTCTCATTGTGAAGCAGGACGGCGGACGTGAGGAGTTTGACCGCGAGAAGATGGCGCGCGGGATTCGCATTTCCTGCGCCAAGCGCCCTGTTTCGGCGGCGGATATTGAGCGCATGATCGGCAATGTGGAAACGCGATTACAGGAGATGGGCAAAGCTGAGGTTTCTTCGCGCATCGTTGGCGATCTGGTTATGACAACCTTAAAAGAAGTGGATCAAATTGCTTATGTTCGTTACGCGATCGTATATTTAGGGCTGGATGATTTGAAATCCATCCGCAAAGAAATTGATCATTTACTAGATAGTTAATTAAAAACGGCGGCTTCTCTCTTGACGCAGGGAAGTATTGCCGTTTTATGTTTTATACCCTATTGAGGAGAGTGTTCCATGGTAGCAAAAAATATTGAAGTGAAAGCAAAGAACGGACTTTTGCCTACGCCTCCGATGCCAAAGGATTTGCCAAAGGCGCAATTGACAGACAATGCGCGTCAGGTATTAATGAAGCGCTATGTGCGCCGCGGAGACGACGGCAAGCCTGCTGAAAATGTTGAAGAAATGTTTTGGCGCGTAGCATATCATGTTGCCAAGGTTGAAGAAGAATGGGGTGCAGATGTAGCCGAACGCACAGTTGAGTATTATCATTTATTATCCAGTAAGAAATTTTTTCCTAATTCTCCTACATTTACAGGCGCAGGCACTCCCCTGGGACAGTTGGCGGCATGTTTTGTACTGCCCATCAACGATGATATGGGACGTTATAGCGGGGGCATCTTCCAGACTTTGCGTGATGCCGCTTTGATTCAACAGACAGGTGGTGGAAATGGTTTTTCATTTTCAAGATTAAGACCCCAAGGCTCTGTGGTAAATACTTCTGCTGGGCAGGCAACTGGACCTATCGGATTCTTACGCGTATACGATCACGCCTTTGGAGAGGTGGCTCAGGGCGGAACCAGACGTGGCGCTAATATGGCGGTCTTGCGCGTGGATCATCCAGACGTGGAAGATTTTATTGAATGCAAGATCAACGAAAACCAAATTACAAACTTTAATATCTCTGTGGGTATTACCGATGCATTTATGCAAGCGGTAAAAAACGACACCGATTGGGAATTACGATTCCCTGACTTGCAAGACCTAAAAGAAAAGAATTTCAACGGCACAATGGAACAAGCAGAGGCCGCTGGTATAAAGATAAAAGTATACAAAAAAGTGCGTGCTCGAGAGTTGTTTAATAAAATTGTGAAACAGGCGCATCACAATGGCGAACCCGGTATGTTATTTTTAGATGCGGCGAATCGCCAAAATCCTGTTCCGCATTTGTATCAATTGGAATCGACAAATCCGTGCGGCGAGCAATGGCTTGGATCATATGAGAATTGCTGTCTCGGTTCCGTGAATCTCAACGAACATTGCGGACCAAATAACAGCGTAGATTGGGAATTGCTGCGTCAGTCTGTTGTCACATCCACGCGCTTCTTGGATGATGTTGTGGAAGCGAATGCGTATGTGCCCGCTGTGCCTCAATTGCGAGAAGCCGCAGTTCGCGCGCGCCGCATCGGGCTTGGCATTATGGGTCTGGCAGATTTAATGTATCACGTGGGCGTGCGCTATGGCTCAAAAGAAGGTCAAGAGTTTGGCGCGCAAGTGATGGAGTTTGTACGCTATCACTGTATGAAAACCAGCATTGAATTGGCTGAAGAACGCGGCGCGTTCCCTGCCATTGAAGGTTCGCTGTACGACAAGAAAAACCTAAAGTGGGAAGCGCCCAAATCGCTGATTCAGTATCAGAATAACTGGAACATGCCCACGGTTAAGTGGGAAGCGATCGTCAAAGGAATCAAAACCCACGGCATTCGTAATGCGGCTCAAACAACGGTCGCGCCTACTGGTACTATCGCCACTGTGGCAGGCTGTGAAGGCTATGGCTGTGAACCTGTGTTCGCACTGGCGTATATACGCCACGTCAATGACAATGGCAAAGATCTAAAATTAACCTATGCCAGCCCGCGCTTTGACGAAGCCCTAAAAAAACTTGGGCTTGGCGAAGAAAAACGCCAAGAAATTGTAGAACAGGTAATGAACGATGGCACTTGCCAAAATATTGTTGAAATTCCGCAAGCGGTGCGCGACACTTTTGTTGTTTCTTCTGACATTACTGCTGAGGAACATGTCTTGATGCAAGGTGCATTGCAAGCCTTTGTAGACAATTCACTTTCAAAGACCGTGAACTTCCATGAGAACGCTACCGAAGAAGATGTGGCAAAAGCTTATCTGATGGCATGGGAACTCGGCTGTAAAGGCATCACTGTTTACGTGACTGGCTCTCGCGATAAAGTAGTCCTTGAAACAAAAGCTACCGCTGACAAAAAAGTTACTGCGTACTCAGGACCAGAACGACGCGCCATGTCAACGGAGACAAAACCTCAGGAAAAATTAATTTGGCACGAAACAAAAAAGGCGCGCCCCAAAACATTGACAGGCAAAACATACACCACCGAAACACCTGTAGGCAAAGCCTTTATCACGATCAATGAAAATGGCGGGACACAACCCTTTGAAGCGTTCATTAATACCGCCAAGGCTGGTTCTGAAATTGCAGCGGTCTCTGAAGCGATCGGGCGTTTGATCTCTTACATTCTGCGCTTGTCATCCCCCATCGCACCTGTTGACCGTATGCGCGAGATCATTGTGCAATTGATAGGCATCGGCGGCGGACGTTCACTTGGCTTTGGACCCAACCGCGTGCGTTCTTTACCTGATGGCATTGGTCAGGTCTTGGATACTTATCTGCGCGAAAAGAACGGCGAATCAGTTGAAGAAATAGTATCTGGCAACGGCGGCGGGCATCACGCCACAAGCGCACCAGTTATGAAGATCGGTGACATCTGCCCCGAGTG
>VFJR01000195.1 GCA_009885945.1 Anaerolineaceae bacterium | reverse complement strand
GCACTGGAAATGGCATTTAGCAAAACAAAGAGCTCATCCCTCGCGCGCTGACGCGCGTCATCTACGAGTTTGCGTTTGGTAATATCCCGCCAAACAATCAAATATCCAAGCTCGTTATCATTTAATTTTGAAATGCGAATATTAAGGTAACGCCAATCTTTTTGAGCCTTGACGCTGCGGCGCATTTCCATTTCTTTTGTATCATCCGGCGATTTGATAAGCGTATGCCAATCATTTAATACAACATTAATGGGCTGGCCTAATATCTTTTCGCGCAGCAAGCCGATCATTTCCTCGGTAGCACGGTTTAAGTCAATAATATTGTCGCTCTTATCAACGACCATCCAGCCTTCGTCCATGCCTTCCACAACAACATCACGTGTGGACTGTGCTTGTTGTACATTTTTTTTACGGAGCCCTACATTTTGGAAGATTAACAGTGCAATCACAGCCCCCATTGCCAAAAGGAGTATCAAACCACCATTTATAAATAACGTTTCATTCATATTTTTTAAATAATTCCACTTGAGTTGTTCTTGATAGTACTTTCAGATAACCATTAGGTTTTATTGACAACAGGTTAAATGCCATGCAAATTCATGTATAGTGCTTAAATTTATCATTAAATTTGGCTTGCGAACTCTCAAAGCACAAATGTAGCTAAACTCTGTTCTTTGAAACCCGCCCCGGCGCAAACTCCACCACCCGATGACGAAACGCCCAAAAGTCCGGAGCAAAGCGCGGCAAGTTTATAGATTCGGCTTCCGTCAGCCAAAATATGGCACGGATACTTTGCTCCACAAAAAATTCGCGGTGCAAATTAAAGGATGAGTACACCACTTGCTTTTCACCCAGCCCTGTAATAAAAAAAACACTCTTGCTAAAATCGACCTGCTTCTGAAACAGGCTCAGGATGTTGGTTTCGTTTTCAATTTGAATATGCACAATCTGCTGATTTTGTTTTTGTATTTTTAGGGCAAGTGTGTCCATTGCCCTATCTTGCCCCCGCTTAGACGTATGCACTGCCAACAAAATGCTCGGTCGCGACCATTGAATCGCAAGCTTAATTTCATCGATCAATGTAGCAATGCCTTCGTCGAACGCCTTGCTATGTTTTATTTTTATTGCCATTTGATTCGTAGAATTTATTTACGAACTAAAAAGCCCCTGTTGGCGGCGAATAAAGCCAATATATTGTTTCACTGTCTCATCGGTTAAAGAATAAATGCCGGGACGAATAAAATAACCAGCAGCCCAAAAATCCCCCGATGGGTTTTCATTTTTAATGCGCCCAAAATTTTCGAAAATATACTTTGATGTTTGCGTACGCACAATTTGAAGGAAATGTGCAGGAGACTCAGAAGGCGGTACATGCAAAGCCCATTGTAAGTGCCCCCCATCAATATGAATAAATTCAAGGCGCCAACCATAGGCAATACAAATATGTTGCAGCCAGTCTGGCAAAAACTCCGCAACATCGCCGATCAGTTGGTGGTTTGGAAAACGCGGCACGAAAAGACAGGTATAGCTTAAGTCATAATACTCTTGTTGTACTGGTACTAACAGCACTTCAGGAGTATCAGAAGATACATTAACATCTGTCTCTTCTAATTCAAAAGCAAAACTTGTTATTCTCTCTTTTGTTGTTTGGTGGTCCATACTACCATCCCTGCCAAGTTTTATTCATTTTCTCTCTCCAACCATTATTCATTATACCTAAAAAACCAAAAAAATCACGGTTAAATAGGGATTACTTTTGGGGGATTTTTTACGGGAGGGCTGTTGGCGTTTCGGTGGCTGTTGACGCTTGTGTAGGGGTGAATGACGGTGTTACAGTTTCTGTTGGCGTCAAAGTAGGCATATCTGTTGGTTGTAAAGTAGCAGTTGCGCTTGGTGTAAAAGTTGGTATGGTTGTTGGCAGAGGAATATCAATGTTCAATTTAATCGTTTTTGAAATTTCACCATAGCCGCTGGTTAATCTAATTCTTAATGTAACTAACCCATTGGGAATACCGTTCAGATCCCAAGTATGCAGAATCCCATTCTCTATCTCCTGTTTACCCTCGTTCAACATTGACCATTGAGTTGGCTCTGCTCCGAGACCATATTCCAACACCCAAGCCTTGATTCCGCCCTTCGCAGAGACAGTTCCCTTAATCTCCAAAGAATTACTAATAATAGTTTGCGCATCCTTCATATTAAATTCAATCTCAGGATGCGGGTCATCCTTGGTACATTCACGTTCCGGCGCATAAACAGGTTTACGCCCCAAGCCATGAGCTTCAAGCCAATTACGCCCATCATCTGTGTTAAACCACTTACGCGCCCACTCATCATCTACGTCCAATACATTTTCACTATCCGTAAAATCATTACAGACTTCAGATGCTTCCAGTCCTGTCCATAGGTCAATGTCAATTTTGCGAATCAAATCCTGCCCTTGCTTAAGGGGTGCTTGATCGCTGGCAAACACTTCACTGATTTGATCGTGACAAAAAGAAGATGGCTGTGCGCCAGATAACCTGCAAACTACAACATCCATAATTCCTGCGGGACGATTAAAAGCTGTCGGCGCGCCGTTAGTCAAATAAGGCACAGCAAATTGCATAAACTGAGACCAAATCGGCGCCGCGCCGGATGTGCCTGTAGTGTTAACCATAGGCGTGTAATCTGCATTGCCCACCCACACACCCGCCACCAAATCAGGCGTATATCCCATCGTCCAATTATCGCGAAAATCATTTGTTGTACCGGTCTTGGCTGCAGCTGGGAAAGGCAAATTTAAAACAGAACCAGTCCCAAACATCCAGGAGCGAGCGTTATTATCCGAAAGAATAGACGAAATTAGATAGGCATGTTCGGCGCGAATCACCTGCTCGCCTTGCACAGGTTGATATTCAAAAACAACGTTATGCTGAAAGTCTTCAATCTTAAGAATGGCAACTGGCACAACTCTTTGACCTTGATTGGCAAATACAGAATATGCTCCAGCCATTTCCAAAAGGCTGACATCACCCCCGCCCAAGGTAAGTGAAAAACCATAATCGTCGCGCGTTAAAGTGGTGATGCCCAATTTTTCAGCAAATGGGATAAAACCATCTTTTTCTGGTGTGTTGGGATCATCTTTTATACCAACAAACTGCAAGGCTTTGACGGCAGGGATATTAAATGAATTGGATAATGCCACACGCACCGTAACAGGTCCGTGAAATTTGCCATCATAATTATTCGGCACATAAGGCGGATTGGCGCCATCGGGAAAATCAGTGGGCACATCCCAAATCAAGGTGGCGGGAGTCCAGCCTTTTTCAAACGCGGCGACATAAGTAAGCGGCTTGATAGATGAACCTGGCTGGCGCGTGGGGCTATCGGTCATATTGATTTGCCCGGAGATCGCTACGTTATTGAAATCAGGCGAGCCCACCATCGCAAGAATCTCACCAGTAGATGGTCGAATTGCAATCAGCGCGCCGTTGTGCGCATTTTTATCTGCCAGCGCCGCAACTTGTTCGGTTACTAGGCGCTGTGCTTCATCTTGCAATTTGGGGTCAAGCGTAGTGTAAACAGTGAATCCTGAACGGTAAATGGTTTGCGCATCGTATAGTTTTTCAAGCTCTTTACGAATATACATGACCCAATGCGGATACTTTGCATCAAAAGACAAGGGAATAAAGTTATATACTTTTAATTCACTGGCGGCATTTGCCGCGGATGTTGCGTCCACACAAATAGGATTAAGACTGTTGCTAACTGTGATACAGTTTTTTTCATTGCTTAACTCAAACATCAAGACCAAGACCTGCTGTTGACGAATCAATGTCACTTCGCGGTTGGTGTGAATATCGTATACAGCTGGAGATTGCGGCAAGCCAGCCAGAAATGACGCTTCAGAAAGGGTCAGGTCTTTGGCAGATTTTCCAAAATAGGTTTCGGCGGCGGCTTCGATGCCATAGGCGAGGTTGCCATAATAAATTTCATTGAGATACAACTCAAGAATGTCATCTTTAGAATAACGGCGGGTAATTTCTGTTGCTAGAATAATCTCACGGGCTTTGCGTGTATAACTGCGCTCCACACGTTCATCTGCTGAGAGTAATAACGCGCGCGCAAGTTGTTGCGTAATGGTGGATGCGCCGGAGACTGTTCCGCCGCTACGATAGTTTTGCCATAGCGCGCGAGTCATGGCATACAGGTCAAAGCCCGGGTGGGTATAAAAATCCTTGTCTTCAGTAGCAATCGTCGCCGCGAGCAGATACGGGGAAATCTCTTCCAATGGGATATAGGTTCTGCGTCCCGCATTTGGATCTAAAATTTCATAGAGCAAGCTTCCATTTCGATCTAAAATGCGCGTGGTCTCAAATTGAGAAGCGCGTTGACGCAGATCGCCGATCTCGGGCAAAGTATTGGCAATCGAAAAATATTGATAAATAAAAATAGAAGCGCCGCATAAACCAAAAACAATCGCCCCAAACAAGGAAATAATAAACCCGCGCGTGAGACACCCCCAGCTATTTTGCAAACGAAAGGGCGGCTTCTTTGGAGCAGATTTTTGAGGACGCGGAGCGTTTACTCTTTTAGAAGAAGTGGTCGGCTCTTTGTAGGCGGCAGGCGTAACGCGCGTTCCTTCCACATCTCTTTCGGTGATGCGTTGGCGCGGCGGACGAGGCATGTTGTTCTCATCCACTTCAGGGCGGGTGAGAAAATCCGCGTGAGTATCTTCCTCGGAGTTTATTATTTTTCTTCTATTGTTTTGAGTGTCATCATTCATTTATATAAATACCCACGTTCTAAAGTAATACGCATTAGGTAATGTGTATTACTTTGGCTTGCTCAATACCAACAAGTTCAACGACCCGCGCTGACAAACCTCAGCGCCTTGATTCTTAACCTCAATCGCCGCAATGATCGAACCGCCGCCGATGCGCGGCAAGGCTTTTGTTTCTGAGATCGTTAAATAAGCTGTGACTGTATCGCCGATAAAGAACGGCTTTACAAACTTCCACTCGACAATTTCACGGAACGCCAAGACAGTGCCTTCTAAAAAGCCTGTGCGCATGATCAAGCCCGTAGCGAGAGACAAGCCCAAAAGTCCATGAGCGATGCGTTGACCGAACTGAGTGTTCTTGCTGAATTCTGCATTTGTGTGAATCTCGTTGAAATCGCCAGTTAGACCCGCAAATGTGAAAATATCCGCTTCACTGATCGTGCGCCCCACAGTCGTCACTTTCTGTCCTACTGAAAACTCTTCAAAAAATAAGCCAGCCATAGTAGTCTCCTAGTTTTATAGTTTATAGTTAAGAACAGTTGACTAGCTAACTAACTAAACTAGCTAAACTACCCAACTAATAACCCAAATTATACCCGTTTGACCTGCTCCCCATTCACCCGTACAATATACCCATGCGCGACTGGAACCTTACATTTGGCGACCCGCTTTCCCTGACCTTGGCGGCAGATTTTCGCCTGACGACTCCAGATTACGTCAACGACCACATCTGGGAACTTGAATTAGGCACAGGCGAACCTGCCTCGCTTTCATTAAACACAACCTATGGCTTGCGCGCACGTTCCATGCGCATTTTTTTGCGCTTTCAAGAAGCGGGCAGTGTTGTAACTGATCCTAAAACTTTTTCGGTTTTGCCAAGTCTGCGCCGTTTTTATCCCAACTTCATAACCTTAGATTTTTCACCTCTCGAAAACCTAGAAGCCAATATAGAATATTGGGTTCCAGATTCTCATAGCATTGCGGCGCGCTTGAACATCGTCAACCGCACCAACGCCACACGCCAAATCAAATTAGAAGTCTGCGGCATTCTCGCGCCATTAGATGGGCAAACCCTCACCCCGATTCAACAACAGATGGTCAACATCTTAGCCGGACAAACTGGCGGATTAGTGCCCGTGATCTTTATGACCGGCGGACCTAAACATGGTCCCGGACCTCATCCCTCGCTTCTACTCGAGCTCGAGCTTGGTCCCGGCGCGACTCGCCAGATCACCTTCTCACAAGCCTCATTAGACAGCATCCCCGCTTCATTTGAACTTGCGCGTCACACAGCCGCCCGCCCCTGGGAAGCAGAACGTGCGCGCATTGAACGCACCAACGAATCACAAACCATTGACATTCGCACCGGCGATACCGATTGGGATGCCGCTTTAGCCTTCAGCCAAAAAGCCGCGCTGGGATTATTCATGGCAGGCAACGACAAATTACCTCAACCCAGTTTTGTGCAGGCGCGCGGAATTGAACACGGCTTTTCACACAAAGGTGATGGAACAGATTACCCTCCCTCATGGAACGGTCAAGCCCCGCTAGAAAGTTATTATCTTGCAAATTTATTGCCGGGCGCACCGCACATCATCAAAGGCTTATTACAAAATTTCTTCAGCACACAAAGCGAAAACGGTTCTATAGACAGCCGCCCTGGGCTAAACGGCAACCGCAGTAAATTTCTTGCCGCGCCATTGCTGACCAGCCTTGCCTGGAAATATTACGAAGACACACATGATATAAAATTTATTGAAGCAAACTTCGACAAGCTCATAAAATTTTTCTCAGCATGGTTCTCTCCCGCGCATGACCGTGACAGCGACGGCGCGCCGGAATGGGATCATGTTCTGCAAAGTTGTTTTGAAGACAACCCTATCTTCGACACGTGGAATCCGTGGTCGCAAGGCTTGGATATTTCACTGGTGCATTCCCCGTCATTACACGCCATGTTATATCGCGAAGCCACCTATCTCATCCGCATGGCAGAAATGTTAAATAGAAGTGAAGACCTGCCGCTTTTGCATCAAGGCGCCGAACATGTGCGCACCGCCCTGCACGAAAGCTGGAATGCGCGCATTGGCTTTTATAGTTATCGCGATCACGAAACAGGATTAACTTCCACGGGCAAAGTGGCGGCAAAGCGCAAAGGTCCCGGCAGTATTCGTCCACGCATGGTGTTCGAGGCGCCGACTCGGCTGTTGATCGAGATTCAAACCAAAAGTCCAGCGGCGAAGCGCCCCGAAGTGGAATTGGGCGAATATCCCATCAAGGGCGAATCTGAATTAATAGAAGATCATCATTTTCAATGGCGCAGCGGCGGGCTGGTGGCTGTAACAAAAAAAATATATGCGCGGCTTGGGCGTGTGAATATACGCGGGCTCGATGAAAAAGATAAAGTCATTATTAAAACAATTGATACCAGCGGAGAAGATTTGACGCTGGCGCTTCCGCTGTGGGCGGGCATCCCCGATGAACAACATGCCCAAGTTTTATTAGGCAGATCATTATTAGACGCGGAACGATTCAATCGCCCCTACGGATATCCCGCCATCCCGCTTCCGCCTGACCCTGAAACTGATCCAGTTGCGATGAGCGTTCACTTACCTTGGAATGTTTTGATCGGCGAAGGCTTGTTGAAATATGGACATCGCAAAGAAGCCGCGCGATTAATGGCGCGCATCATGAATGCCATTTTGCCCAACCTAAAACGCAACCATGCTTTTGCCCAACGCTACCACGCCGAAAAAGGAACACCCATCGGCGAACGCAATGCACTGCAAGGACTCGCCCCCGTTGGATTCTTTTTACAAACCTTGGGCATCACCATTTATTCCCCCACCCGCATTCGCCTTGAAGGTGAAAATTTATATCCCTGGCCCGTTACCATTTCCTACAAAGGACTGACCATCCTGCGTGGACTGAATAGTACACAAGTAACTTTCCCCAATGGCAAGAGTGTGGAAATTACTGATTCTGCGGCTTGTATTGTTGAAATTTAACTAATCATTCGATGCTTTGTCAAATGTGTAAATTCACGCCCTGCTGTTGCAAAATCGCTTTCTGCTTTTGTCACTCGTTCAATTGTTGCCGAGTTCATATACTACCCTGCCGATAATTATACAGCCACTTTCAAATCAAAACAGCGGGCTTTCATCTCAGATGGCATTGTACGCGCAGAGTAAGCAATTTTCCGTAAAATCGGGGATTGCTTACTCTAAAGAGTACGATGTCGCCCTAAGAACAAGAACGGGGCTCGCAACGACATATAATCCATACCACTAATGTAATTCCGCATTATACTTTCGCCATGACAAACGAATCTCTTTTCTTCATAGAAGAAGTTATTGTTATCTCTTTATTAATTGCATCTATTGTTGCAATTGTTACAAGACGTTTGCGCGTACCGTACACAGTGGGCTTGGTGATTATCGGCTTCATCATTACATTAATCGCGCCGCAAAAATTCACCTTCTCACCACAAATTATTTTAGCTCTGCTCGTGCCTCCCTTGATCTTTGAAGCCGCATTTCACATCCGCTTTGATGATCTGCGCCGCGACATCTGGCTGATTCTGTTATTGGTTGTACCCGGCGTAATTCTCACCACCTTTATGGTCGGCTGGGTGGTCTCGCTCGGCACGGGATTAACTCTCTCTGCCGCGTTGGTATTCGGCGCATTGGTCGCCGCTACGGACCCGGTCGCAATCGTCGCCTTGTTCCGGCGCCTCGGCGCACCACGCAGGCTTCAGGTATTGTTAGAAGCGGAAAGTTTATTCAACGACGGTACAGCCATCGTCATGTTCGGCGTTATGCTGGGAATCGCGCTTGACGGGCATTTCAATTTCTTACAAGGCGTGGGACAATTTTTTACGATTGCGGGCGGCGGCATTTTAGTTGGCGCAGTGTGCGGCGCAGTCTTTTCACAATTTATCAATCGCATTGACGAGCCTCTTGTAGAAGCCACACTCACCACAGTGATCGCATTTGGTTCATATCTTGTTGCCGAGCTATTACATGTCAGCGGTGTGCTGGCGGTTGTGGTGGCAGGCATCGTTACAGGCAACGTCAGTTCGCGCGCTATGTCTGCCACCACGCGCATCGTCGTACTAAATTTTTGGGATTACGCCGCATTTATCGCCAACTCATTTATCTTTTTATTAATCGGCTTAGCAATTGACCTCAACTCACTGGTTGAAAATTGGCAGGCAATCGGCTGGGCGATCCTTGCCGCATTGTTAGCACGCGCCGCAAGCGTATATGGATTTTCATTATTCGCGCGGGAAATTTCAACCAAATGGAAACATGTTTTATTTTGGGGCGGATTGCGCGGCGCGATCACCCTTGCCCTCGCGCTGAGTCTGCCCAGAGAAGGAATCTTCGCTGACGAACGCGGGCGACTGCAAGCCATGGCGTTTGGATTAACCTTGTTCACTTTGCTGGTGCAAGGCATCTCCATGAACTGGCTGACGCGTACTCTCAATTTAATTCAACGTTCGCCTGCTCAAGATGAATATGAACTGCGTCATGCACGTTTGGTAACCAGCAACGCATCACATGAATATCTGCGCCGCCGCACGCAAGAAGGCTTGATCTCAGAGCATGTCTGGGAAAAAATATCCAATGAGCTAAAAGAACAAAGCAATAGCTTAACTGAGTCTCTTAAAAAAGCCATGTCCTCTGACCCAATTGTGGAAGCAGAAGAACTCGACACTGTCCGCCGTGAAGGATTGCGCGCTCAACGCGCCGCGCTCACTGGGCTGCTGCGCGATGGCGTCATCACCGAACAGACCTACGATGCTTTGCTCGGCGAAATTGATTCAGCGCTAATGAATGTTGATAATGATCCCAAGTTCTGATATGATGAAAATATATAACTTATCTAGCGACCCGACAGTTTTGAGAAAAGCGGTGGTTGAGTAGCCCTGAGCGTTTTTGCGATGGGCGTATCGAAACCACCAGTGCGAGAAAACAACTCGTCCCAAGAGTATTTTTATCTTCTGTTGGTTTCGATACAGCGGAAGATCGCCGCCTACTCAACCAACGGATTAGATATTTGACAAAGTGTCGGACGGCTAGTAACTTAGCTAAATTATTCACTCACCTTACGCAGGAACCGCCAAGCGCTCTTCTTGGTGCCTTTCAAAAAAACTTGGCGCTCTTCGCGCCTTGGCGGTAAAAAAGATTTTTTTCGTTTACGCTTTACTCTTTACGTATCACTACAAATGAGGCACTCATGAACACAAACCAAATCCACCTACTACTCGTTGCCGTCGTACAAGAACAAGACCTTGAACCCGCTACACGCGTACTGCAAGAAACTGGCGCAACAGTCACTTATCTCTCCAGCGCAGGCGGCTTTCTCGGTCGGCGCAATGCCACATTATTAATCGGCTTGCCGTCAGACAAAGAACCACAAGCGCTGGAAGCGCTTGAAAAAGCATGTCGTCAGCGCGTAGAATATATGACCCTGCCCATGGAAGGCACACCCATGCCTATGCCCTCGCCTGTCCCTGTCACGGTCGGAGGCGCAACCGTTTTTGCCCTGCCCGTCGAAAGATTTGAACAAATTTAATCTGGGAGAAAATTATGAAACTTATTATTGTTATCATCAAAGATCACGACGCTGATGCCCTCACCCAAGCACTGACCGAAGGCGACTATCGCATCACACGCATCGCATCTACCGGCGGATTTCTACGCAGCGGCGTAGTTACCATCCTGCTTGGCGTAGAAGACAATCAAGTCGATTCAGCCATTCAACTCATGCGCCAAAAGCTCGGCACATCCACAGAAAAGAAAGCCACCTTATTCGTCGTTCCCGTTCAACACTTTGAGCAAATTTAACATGCATCACAAAGCGCGCTATATTTTTGCATTTTGTATTCTTCTGGCAGCCATCTTAGCCTGTGCCGCCCCAACCAGCGCAACACAACCCGCGCCGCAAAATGTAGAAACCATTGTTGCGTTGACTTTTCAAGCCTTAACCGCCCCAGCAGATAACGCCCCGCCTCCCTCCTCAAGCTCAAGCCTGCTCCCGCACTCGTTATACTTCCTCACCCAAGACTCTGTCGGACATCTACAAGTACATCGCCTTGATAAAGATGGCGTTACCCTTAAACAAATCACCTTCGAACCATCCAACGTCACTGACTACGATGCATCCGTCATAGATGGCAGTGTTGTCTATGTTGCTAACAATCAATTGCTAAACATCCGCGCAGATGGCAGCAATCGCGCCGTATTGTTGGATGGCGGGGCAGTGGATCAAAACAATCCCTTCATTAATAGAATCACTCGTGCTGTTTTTTCTCCTAACGGACAAACCATTGCCTATGGTTATAAGGGCTTGAATTTTTACTCAATCGCTACAGGTCAATCTAACCTAGTGCTTGCAGACCGCACCACAGATTCTGGCGGCGGTTTCATCTTCCCAGATGAATTAATTTGGCCCGAAAAATATTCAGCAGATGGAAGCAAATTGATCGTCACACTTGGATATTACGAAGGCGCCTCTGCCGCAATTTACTACCCCAACGGCGGCGCACTCGTACGCCTGACAGGCGCGCAAGGCGCGATCATCTGTTGCGGCGATACTGAATGGTCATCCGATTACTCCGCATTTTATTCTGCCAGCCCAACCTTCGGCATGTTCAACGCAGGCTTATGGAAAGTTGATGCATCAAACGGGCAAGTAACAACTCTACTTTCTGGCAATTTCGACTCAAACCCAGTCAACCTGGCTGATGAGCCATTTTTAGCGCCAGACGGACAACTGTATTATTTTTATGGCACCGCACCTGCAGGGTCAGACATGATCAATCGCCCCGCTTTACAACTTGTGCGCTCCTCTTCTGATGGCATCACCAACCGCACTGTCCTGCGTCCCGAGACATTTAACTTTATGAATGAAGCGCTCTGGTCTCCAGACGGAAGTTTTGTGATCGTTGCCAACGCCCCCATTCAAGATGTATATCAAGGCGGCGCAGTAGAGTTGTATTACACCGATGGACAAAAAACAATGATCCCGCTTCACCCGTACGCCCAAAATTTCAAATGGGGACCATAAAGTAATCAGAGATATTCGTTACACCATTTTCGAAAAATCATCATAACGTCACATTGCAATAATACAGCGGACCATCACACGTTGCCAAATAAAGAGTATCTTTTACGTGCGATCCCAGTTTTTACTTTCCACTTATGTTACCATTCCCTCAATGGATTTCTCCCCCATCACCGACGACCTCATCATCGGCACAACTCCTTCCATCAACGATTACAACGCACTGCGCGAATTGGGCGTTAACCTTGTGATCAACATGCGCATGGAATCGCGCTCCATCACAGATGCTCACAACCCGCCCATGCCCATGCTTTGGCTGCCCACTCTCGACATCCCGCTGATACAACTGCCCGTTAAATTATTGCATCGCGGTGTACTTGCCGCATTAGAAACCATTCGCAAAGGCGGGAAAATTTATTCGCATTGCGCATACGGCGCGCATCGCAGTGTTGCCATGGGCGCATGCATTCTCATCGCGCAAGGGCATTCCCCAATGGACGCAATGCAGCTCATCAAAGCCCGCCGCGCCAAAGCAGATCCGCATGCCTTTCACATTCGCACTTGTGTTTTAAAATTTGCAAAACAATGGAATTTAAAATTAAAATAGCTGAACCTGCGCGCCCTGCTCACTAACCCCTAACTCAAACACTCGCGAATTTAATCCTGCTGATAGGAACGCCCGCTTCATACTCAAGCCGATAGCTGGATCCTGCTTCGAGGCAAAAGCCGCTACACTAGGACCCGCCCCAGAAAGCGCAACAGATGCCGCTCCTGCTTCCCGCGCGGCGTTCATTGCCTCAACCGCGCCAGGAATTAACGGCAATCGATACGGCTGATGCAATGCATCTTCCATCACTTGACTCAACAATTCAAAATCACCCAGCGCGAAAGCTTGCGTCACCAACACTGCGCGGCTGATATTATGCACCGCATCTTTCAGCGCCACTTGCTGATGTAAAACCAGGCGTGCCTTTTCTGTTGGGAAATCAAATTCAGGCAGAACAATCGTCACCACGCAAGCTTGAACTGGCAGTCTACGTGCGATCACTTTCTTTTCATTCATTGTTGAAACAACAAGCCCGCCCAATAATGCAGGTGCAACATTATCTGGATGTCTCTCTATGAGTGCTGCAAAATCCAATAATCCTTGATTGGATAGTTTCAGATCAAGCAGTATATTACCCGCTAAGACACCCGCCACGATCGCCGCCGCCGAAGACCCCATGCCCGAGCCCAGCGGAATCCGATTCACACAGCGCATCCCAAATGCAGGCAAAGGCTTACCCGCAATATCTGCTAACTTCTGCGCTGAGCTAATGATTAAATTTTCTTTATTACTCGCTAAAGAATCTACCCCTTCACCTTCAATTACTATCCCTGCCTGATCTGTATCAAATACAGTTTCATTCCATAAATCCAGCGCAAGACCCAAGGCATCAAAACCTGGTCCAAGGTTAGCAGTCGTTGTAGGAACTTTGATTGATATTTTCATATGCAGTATATGTCATTGCGAGGAGGGCTTTAGCCCGACGACACTGTACTCGCAGAGTAAGCAATCTCCTGTCATGAGAAGATTGCTTCGTTGCTAAGAGCAAGAACCCTCCTCGCAACCCCCTTTAGGGGGCAATGACATGTTATCCCAAAATCACATCTTCCAACACTTCCAGCTTTGGCTGAACAATGATCGGCTTCGCCATATCCTTTGTAATAATTTCAGGGTCCTTCATGCCATGTCCCGTACACACCGCCACCACACGCTTACCCGACATTTTCAACTTTCCACTTTCTATTTCATGCGTCAAGCCAGCCAGCCCCGTTGCAGAAGCAGGCTCCACCCAAATGCCTTCCAGTGTCGCCAATAATTTTTGCATGGATAAAATTTCATCATCACTGACAGCGATGATTCTGCCTTTTGATTCTTCTGCAGCTTGCAACGCCTGTTCGCCGCGCGCCGGCTTGCCGATTCGAATCGCGGTTGCCACAGTTTCAGGTTTTTCTACAGGATGCCCCAGCACCAACGGAGCCGCGCCTGCCGCTTGCACGCCTAATATTTGCGGCAAACCTGTAGATTTAATTTCATGATATTGTTTGAAGCCCGCCCAATAAGCTGTGATATTGCCCGCATTGCCCACCGGTAAACACAACCAATCGGGCGCATTACCCAACACATCGCAGATCTCAAACGCGGCAGTCTTCTGCCCTTCAATGCGATATGGGTTGATCGAATTCACCAAACAAATGGGATGCTTATCTGTAATTTGCACCACCATGCTTAACGCATCATCGAACGAACCGTCAATTTGAATCACTTGCGCACCATAAGCAACTGCCCCGGCTAATTTACCCACCGCTACTTTTCCTTGTGGAATCAATACAATGGACTTTAATCCCGCGCGCGCCGCGTACGCCGCCGCTGATGCCGCCGTGTTGCCCGTCGAAGCGCAGATCACAGTGGTTGCGCCGCGCCCTAACGCCTCGCTCACAGCCGCAGTCATGCCGCGATCTTTAAATGAACCTGTCGGGTTGAGTCCTTCATACTTAATGAACAACTCAAAGCCGCCGCCCAAGTGGCGCGATAAATTATCAGCCTTGATCAAAGGAGTGTTGCCCTCCAGCAAACTCACAGGGCGAGTGTGAGACGGTAAGTCTAATAATGATTGATAGTGAGAAAGTAATCCGTTGTATGACATAAATAAAGTTTATCCTAAAACAAAAAATCCTAAAGGTTTTGAAAACCTTTAGGATTTATCATTAATCTTTACGCAGGCGGAGGTGTGACCGCTGAATCATACACAAAGACTTGCACATCCATTCCGTCTTTGTTCAACATATCCATTGCAGGTTGGAATGTCGCATCTTTGATTTTTTGCATATCGCCAGCAGACGCATAGACGCTGATACGCGCTTCTTCATCCGACATCTTGGCTGTTTTTATGATCGCGCCGGAAGAAGCGGCTGAAATGATCGTTTGCATTTGTTTGGTCGCATCATCAATGGACATAAAAGGCTCCTCATTTCTGCTCTCGCCGCCGTCCCCGGCGGCGAGGACGCCGCCTTGAGCAGAGAGGCTCAAATTCGATAATGAAAATTATATCAAAACATAAAAAGCATCAGTTTGCAATTTTGGCAATTGTCACACCCGCGCCGCCTTCGCCGTCTTTGGGCTCTTCAAAGGAAGAGACATATGAACTGCCTTTCAACGCATCGCGCACCGCGTCACGCATTCTGCCGGTGCCCTTGCCGTGAATAATTCTCACATACAACAAACGCGCTGTGTACGCCTTCTCCAAATATCTCTCCAATTCATCCAAGCCGTCATCCACCAATTTACCGCGCAGGTTTAATTCAATGCCCGGGGATTTTCCTAAGTCGAGAGTTGCGGGTCGCAGGTCATTTGAATTTTGACTCTTCGATACTCCTTCCACTCGCAAAGCACCACTTTCAACTTTTGACTTTTGACTCGATTTTTTGATCAACTCATCGAATCCCGCCCTCACCCGCAGACTGCCGATCTGAATCTCTGCATCTGACTCACCCAAAGCTGTGATGACACCCTCGGCATTTAACGTGCTGACGGTGACTCGCTCGCCCAACTTAAATACCTGATCACTGCTTCCTGATGGTTTTCTTTCCACCGGCGCTTCTGTTTTCTCTTCTATTTTTTCCATCTTCGCTTCGATGGCTTTGATGGCTGTCAGCGGCTGTTTTGCTTTCTTAAGATGCGACTTAAGTGAATCGATATTGCTTCTTAACACCGCCACTTCCAACTCGCCTTCGGCGCGGGCTTTGGCTAATGTTTCGCGGCGTTCATCTTCTATTTTCTCCAAACGTTTTTCAAGCTCAAGCGTTTGCTTCTCTAATTTGGCGCGAGCCTTCTCAAGTTTTTCACGTTCGCGTGCAGTGCGGTTGCGTTCCTTGCGGATATCGTCCAACAATTTGTCGGCGCGTAAATCGTCAGGGTTGATCTCGCTTTTCGCAGCAGTAACCAGCTTGAGGTCCAGCCCGAGGCGTTGAGCGATCAGCAAGGCGTTAGAGCGTCCGGGTAATCCAATTGTTAATTTATAAGTAGGGCGCAGAGTCTTAATATCAAATTCCATCGAAGCGTTGACAACGGCGTCTGTAGAATGTGCAAATGTTTTTAACTCGGGATAATGTGTAGCGACCAAAGTGGTACAACCCACTTCCAATAAATGATTAAGAATCGCGCGCGCAATAGCGGCGCCCTCTTGCGGGTCTGTGCCTGAGCCAAGCTCATCAAAGATGACCAGTGAATTCTCGTCAATATGTTTAAGGATGCGAATGATATTGGTGATGTGCCCACTGAAAGTGCTCAGCGATTGTTCAATGGATTGCTCATCGCCAATGTCTGCGAAGACCGCCTGAAAAAACGGAATGCGCGAACCGCTTTGTACGGGAATCTGCAATCCGCTTTGCGCCATCAGCGCGAACAGCCCAACGGTTTTCAACGTAACCGTTTTACCGCCAGTGTTGGGACCCGTGATCACAACCGCGCGCGTGCCAGGGCGTGGATTCATATCAATGGGCACAACATGATTGGGGTCAAGGAGGGGGTGACGACCGTGAAGCAGTTCTAACGTTTGAACGTCAGAACGTTCAACGTTCAAACGTAATTCAGGTTCACTCGCATTGATCTCCAACGCATATTTTGCTTTTGCAAAAGTAAGGTCAAGCACAGCGAGATTTTCAATGCCGTATTTAATTTCGGAGCCGTGCTCACCCACCATTGCAGAAAGTTCTGCCAGAATGCGCCGAATTTCATCGCGTTCGTTTAATTCAAGTTCGCGCAATTCGTTATTTAATTCGACAACGGGCAGCGGCTCAACGAACAAGGTCGCGCCGCTGGAAGATTGATCATGCACTACCGCTTTGATCTGCCCTTTGAATTCGGCACGCAACGGAATCACATACCGTCCATCGCGTTGAGTAATAATCGCCTCTTGCAATTTATGCGCGGACTCGGTGATATATTTTTGCAAACGCGCCATCAAGCGCCCGTGCGTGATCTTCATCTCACGGCGAATTTTCGCTAACTTTTCGGAGGCGCTGTCAAGCACATCGCCGCGGTCAGACATGACGCGTGAGATCGCATCAATGATGCCGAAAGAATCAGAAAGCCCCACTGCAATTTGACTCAAGCGCGGCGACTCTTCTGCCTGCTTCTCAAAAAACTTTTTTAGATCACGGCTGGCAATTAACGTGGAGCGCACATCCAGCAAATGCTGAGGGTCAAGCACGCCGCCGCGTACAGCCAAATCTACATGCGGACGAATATCATGCGAGCCGCCAATGGTCAGGTCATGTTTAGAAAATAATTTTCGCGCCTCGCTGGTCTCTGCCTGCAAACGCTTTGCTTCTTCATAATGATCCGTTGGATGCAAAGCCCGCGCCAACTCTGCCGAAGCCGAGAAATCACAAAATCCCGCCAGGCGGGCGAGTATCTTTGGATAGTCCAGGACTTGCAGGGTTTTGGGGTCCATGGAGGTGATTATAAGCGATGGAGGATAAGAAAATGAATATGCAGAAAATAAACGTAATAAGGCTTTAATATAAGAATTCGGAGCTTAACTCCGAATTCTTATATTCACTGGAAGGTACTACATGGTTTACGGAAAATATATTTCTTTTTATTGCACAGTAAAATTAATTTCATTTCCAACTTCAACCCAACTTGAGCCATCTAACGTATAACTTATCCTGAATGAGTAATTGCCCGACTCAAGCGGACGCTCATTATTAGGATCAAGAGACCATTCCTGATGACCGTTTAAATCTACGCTCCAAAAACCAATATCCCAAGAATCTGAACCGTTTCTTCGCCCGCGCACGCCAAGGTGTTGAACGTGCAAAAGCAAATCTCCACCATTACGAACTCTTATATGAGCAATTATTTTTTCGCCAGATTGCGGGGGCCAGTTGCCTGATTCGGTTCTTAAACTTAAATCATCTATTAACTGGATGAACCCCACCTGTGGAATTTGAGTTGGGGGCGAAACCGGCGTAAAAGTAGGAGGGACAGCAGTTGGCTGAATTGTAGCTGGGGGAATTGGTGAAGCAAGATTTTCTGGTTGATTTATCTTGAAAACTCGCGTAGGACTCCATTCACTCTCTTGCCCTTGGCTATTTCGTGATTTTACATGCCAGCTAAATGATCCAGACCACATTGTTCCAATATGATAAGCAATATCATTTGTCCAGCCTGAGTTCAACGTGCCATAAGGATCACCCCAATATTCCAAATAATATTGAGACGCATTTTCAGCATATTCCCATTCAAACCAGACATCTGTTGACTGAGAAAGAATTGCATTATTTTTTGGAGAGCGCAATGCGGGTATGTCTGACACCTGATTTTGAACCTGAACAGTTGAAGTCGAATCAATTAAAACCTGATTTGTAGCAGTGCTTGTGGTTGTAATTGGTGTTTGGCTTTCAACAATCGTAAAGACTCTTTGTTCGCTCCAAGGGCTTTCGCCTGCCGAGTTGCGTGCTTTTACCCGCCATGTATATGATCCGGGCCACATCGTCCCTACAGAATAACCTGCTCCCAATTGCCACCCAGATTGTAAGGTTCCATATGGTCCACCAGAATATTCGAGGAGATATTGAGTTGCTCCATTTGCAAAGTTCCATTGAAAATTTACAGAGGTTTGCTGATCTCTTTGCTGATTATTTTCGGGAGAAATCAATTGCGGAGATGCGGGAGGAGTTCCTGTAGATGGAGGTAATGTTGGCTGTGGAGTAATTACAACAGGCGCTGTGCATGGATTATCACCATTCATTTGATTACTTGTAGAAAAAGTTTGACCTCTTGAAAAATTAGTATTCCCGTCAATCCCGTCCATAGCAATACATGATTTCAAAGATTTATCTGTCATAGCAGAAAAATGTAAATGAGGTCCAGTGCCGCCAATTCCTGAACAGCCGATTACATCGCCTTGCTTTACTTCCCCGCTTTTCACAATAAATTTATTTAAGTGCAAATAGAGACTGGAGCGACCGCCATGTTCTAAAACTAAGAAGTTGCCGCCCCCAGAAGAATCAAAACCAGTTCTAACTACATTCCCGCCATCAGGAGCAAGAATAGGGGTACCAACTCCGACTTTGAGATCAACAGCACACATATTCCAAGAGCCTTTGCAATGACTCCAACTCGCTGAACAATCCAGCGTGGTGGCTGGACCTTGTGAAATTTCAATATTATTGGCAAGCGGGGATTTCCACGATGAAGGCTCGCTATACAATGGGCGGGCAGATACGGATTGTTGAATTATGAATATGCTTAAAAAGAGAAGAGAAAGCTTTACACTTCGTCGCATCATATCCTCCTATTTCATGAACCTGAAAGACAAAAGCAAATCCTTTAAAAAAGAAAAAACAACAGATATCACCATAAACGGAGTAAACAGAAACCATATAACTGTATCAATACCAATATATATGAAACGTGACAAAATATCAACAAAAAACATCACAACAGGAAATACAGCAAGTATTATATGCATTATCAAAATCAATAATACTATAAAGCCTTGGGGTGCAGCCAGAAAACAAAGCGCTGCTCCTACCATGTTATTTAGTGGCACTAATACATACAGTATGAAGTCAAAAAATATCAAAAGAGTTGGGTTTGACAGTAGTATTCCATGTGCAATTAATTTTAAAAGAGCAAAGGATTCTATTACAACAAAAGCCGACAAAAACAAAAAGAGAGCGACAATCTTCCAAAATCTACGTTGATATTCATGCATTGGACTAGTAATAGAAAAGGGGTTTTCTCCACCTGAAAGATCAAAATACACCCAAATGCCGACTATCGCTGACGCCAACGATCCTCCTAGGACAGCAAGATCGAATCTATCAAACAACTCAGGTAAATCACCAAGCCCAACACCCAAAATAACTAATATTTGTGCATTTGAAATAGCAGATGCTAAAACAAACACTAAAAAGAACAAGAATAATACAATAAAACCAATAGCTGCAAATGGATGTTCAGAACTAAAAATCAGTTCTTTTTGCGCATCTATCCATTTCATCATACGATTTGCCGGCTGCGAATTACCAGCTCTACCCTGAACCAATTGCTCCATAATTGATCTGGGATACAACGGTGGCTCGTATGGCTTTTCATCCTTCGAAAAAATCCAAGGTTTAATTATTAATTGTCCAATACGTTGAAAAAGCGATTTCCATCGTTTTGTCCAAAAAACATCAACAACAACCCAAATGAACAATAAAACACCAAAGTAATCAGAATTCACAAAATTATAAAAAGGCTGTGCCATAACTACCTCGATGAAGGCTCCATCATACTCTCCTATTCCATGAACCTGAAAGACAAAAGCAAATCCATAAACTCACGCTGTACTATCTTTCGATCTGCATCACTCAGACCATCCAACTCCGCCGCACTGATAATATAGCCTTTACCATTTTTCGGTATAAAACATGCAATTGCAGAAATAGTTTGAGATTCTGGCTGACTAAGCTCAACGCATTGAGCGGAAACTCCCCCAATTTCAGTATTTACTTCATTTACTATTACGGAGAACAACTCACTATTTGCTTTAAAAACGCTGTAATCTATTGTTTGGTCATCAACGTAAACATAAATCATCGCGCCTTCTGATAGCTGAAACTGCAAATTACTGCTATCTTCTGTTCCTTGCCAATCGGATGGGTAATTAAGAGCATACCTGCCTAGAAGATTTGAATATCCTGATGTTAAATATTCTTCTGGTACTTCTGCAGTAACAGAAGTATTAGTCAATGTAATTACTGGAATGTCAGATGTTGGATTTCTAAAACCAAAATACCATATCAACCATATTATGGCAATAAAAATAACAGTATACAAAAACATGACCTCAGGATCCATGGGCAACTGGTTTTCCTGAGGCTTGTTAGACAACTTAGGTTCGGGTGACATATTTATGCAATAAAAAACTATGGTTTTTTAGGTTTAGGCTCAGGTGAAGGCTCAGGTGTTGTTGGACTTACCAGCTCCTTTAAAAAAGAAAAAACAACAGGTATCACCATAAACGGAGTAAACAGAAACCATATAACTATATCAAGGCCAATATATATGAAGCGCGACAAGATATCAACAAAAAACATCACAACTGGAAATACAGCAAATATGATAGACACTATCAGAATCAATAATGCTGTAAAGCCTTGGGGTGCTGCCAGAAAACAAAGCGCTGCTCCTAATGTGTTATTTATTGGCACTAATCCATACAATATGAAGTCAAGAAATATCAAGAGAGTTGGGTTTGACGGTAGTTTTCCAAGCGCAATTAATCTTGAAAGAGCAAAGGAAGCCATGACAACAAAGGCCGACAAAAACAAGAAGAGAGCGACTATCTTCCAAAATCTACGCTGATCTGCATTCATCGGACTAGTATTGAAAAGAGGTTTTTCCGCGCCTAAAAGGTCAGCATACACCCAAATGCCGACTATCGCTGATGCCAACGCTCCTCCTAGGACAGCATAATCGAATCTATCAAACAACTCAGGTAATTCGCCAAGCCCAACACCTAAAATGACTAATGTTTGTGCAACTGCAATAACGTCTGCTAAAAAAAACACTAAAAAAAATAAGAATAATACGATAAAACCAATAGCCGCAAATGGGTGATTAGAATTAAAAATTGATTCTTTTTGTGCGTCTATCCATTTCATTATGCCACTTGATGGCTGCGAACTACCGGATCTACCCTGAACCAATTGCTCCATAATTGGTCTCGGATACAACGGCGGCTCGTATGGCTTTTCATCCTTCGAAAAAATCCAGGGTTTAATAATTAATTGTCCAATACGTTGAAAAAGTAATTTCCAGCGTTCTATCCAAAAAACATCTGCGACAACCCAAATGAACAATAAAACACCAAAGTAATCAGAATTCACAAAATTATAAAAAGACTGTGCCATAACTACCTCCCGATAGTATCTAATAAATCTTGCTCTGCTCGAATACCATTGTCATAAACTGGCTCTTGCCCTATCTCATATTTTTCAAGCTCAACATTCCAAAAATCTTGATATTTCGCGCAACTTGGCTGATTAATACTCTTACAGTTTGGCATAATAATATACACTGAATCTACACCTGTCAGATCAATATCAAAATCGCCTTGGTTCTTAAACGTCCAAGTATTTAAATCGTCAACAATAATCAATATACATTTATCGTACTTTGCGCAATCACTTTTAAGATCAACCGAAGCATGGTATAACCCCTCATAAACTACATCAGACGAGTAAGGCGTCTTGACAGCCGCAATATCAACAAAAGATGTAGCTGTGCCTTTTAAATTTGCATTAGAAATGGCAACTTCTGCGGCTTGAGTTTGCGCTAAAGAAGTAGCCGTAAGCATCCCGCTCTTGGTCCAATTTTCATTTCTACAATTATCATCAAGCGCTAATGCCGTAGAAGTTGCTGCATGCGCTGTATGTATAGGCGCTGCTAAGCTAGTGGCTTGAACTTGCGAAAGGCCTTTTAATGGAGTTGCGATAATTGGAATTGGCGTCAAAGTTTGATTAGGGGCAGGGGTATTGTAAAGTTGCTGAGTCTCAGTATAAGAATATACTCTAACGAATCTTGCTTCCTCATACTCCAACGCCCTATACCCTAATTGAAAAACAGAAACTTGGTCGCCAGATTTAGCAATTGAGGGAATTATATGGACAATAAAATCGGTAACGCTTTGTGTCTTTTCTCCATTTGCAAATTCCAAAAATTCCCCATTATTTGAATTTTCATCGAATAAAATAATAATCAACCGCGAAGCCGGATCCCATCCTATTGGGGTTGAAGGATTACTATTTGGCACACAAGTTGGAGTTGCAGATGGGGAAGGTGTCCAAGTTGCAACATCCCCTACACCCAAGGGCGTTATCACGCACGCAGACAAAACAAACACCATTAAAATTAAAAACAAAATTCCCCTAAACATTTTTTCTTTACTAAACTTTGATTGATGCATTGCTTCTCCATGTTCCTAATTTTTGTTAGAAATCATTTTATAAATAAACCCTAGCAACAAATAGATTGTATGTTTTTCAAATCCAGCCCAAATTAATCTTTCATTAATATATCACTTGTGAAAAAAAAAACAAGCGAAATCCAAAACTCATATTCTATATATGTGCAATCTGTCACATACGTTTGGAAGAACATTGGTCAAACAGTAGTCGAATCATAGTCAATTGGGGCTTGGAAAATCTAATTTCCTCCACTTCAGCGGATAAAAAGAATATGCTATACTGCGAATCATAGCAAGGAGTATTTTTATGGTAGTAAACGTAAATTATGACGATGTGAAAGTCCAGATCAAAGATCTGATCGAAGCCGCCATGCGCGGAGATAAAGTGATCATCACAAAAAACGGACAGCAGGTCGTTCAACTAGTATCGATGAAAACGATGCGCAATCAGCCAAAGTTTGGTAGCGCTAAAGGAAAGATTAAATTTGCTCCCAACTTAGACGCGTCGCTGGCTGATTTCAGCGAGTACACACCCTAGCAAAGAGAAAGAAGAAATTTATGCCAGTAGTAGCCCGTTTCTACGGAATCATTATCAAAATGTATTTCAGCCAAAGCGAGCATGGAGTTCCGCATTTTCATGCTGTGTACGGAGAATATAACGCCGTCTACAACATCCAAACTCTGGAAATGATGGAAGGCGACTTGCCCTCACGAGCGCATAAATTAGTTAGAGATTGGGCAACCGAATACAAGGATGAATTGTTGCGGATGTGGAAGACCAACGAATTCAAGCAGCTGCCTGGATTGGAGTAAGAAAAATGGAAGCCCCGAAAATTTTATCCGTACAACCATTGAACGATAAAAAACTGCTGGTCAAATTCGCAAACGGCGTAGAGAAAATCTACGACTGTAATCCGCTAATGAAAAAGTTCGAGCCGTTCAAAGCATTGGAGAACGAAGTCTTCTTCAAGCAAGTCAAAGTAGACGGGGGTGGATACGGAGTCTCATGGAACGACGCAGTGGATTTGAGCGAGGACGAGTTATGGGTCAACGCCGTTGAAGTAGTAAAAACGTAAATTGAAAACCCCGAAGGTTGAACCTTTGGGGTTTTATTCTGCCCTTGTCCACTTTAACGTAGATGAAGTTGTCCTACTTTCGAAGTTTTCGCAGTAACTAAAATGCAGGTTTTCAATATGGGCACTTAGGAATCCTCCCGCCTCCAAACCGCCTCAACAGCGTTATACTATATACATCTAAACCAAAGTCGTGCGCGGCACTAGGGGATATAGCGCAGGACGAGGACTCTACCTTATAGCGGAGGGTACCATGTCAACAGTTTCACCTGTCTCAAATAGCACGTCTCAACCTGCACGCAAAAAGGTGACCACGCTCACGTTCCGTCAAAAGAAGGAACATGGCGCGCCCATCACCATGCTAACCGCCTATGACTATCCCACTGCAATGGCGATAGACAAGGCGGGCATTGATTCCATCTTGGTCGGCGATTCGCTGGGCATGGTGGTCTTGGGCTATGAAAACACATTGCCCGTTACGATGGAAGATATGCTCCATCACGCGCGCGCTGTTTCACGCGGCGCAAAGAGCGCTATGTTAATCGGCGATATGCCTTTTATGTCCTATCAAATCTCTGTGGAAGAAGCAGTGCGAAATGCGGGACGCTTCATTCAAGAAGCATTTATGGACGCGATCAAACTGGAGGGCGGGCGCGAACGCGCCGATGCAGTGCGCGCCATCACCAGCGCGGGCATTCCTGTGATGGGACACCTCGGACTCACCCCGCAATCTGTGCATCAAATGGGCGGGTTCCGCGCGCAGGGCAAAACCGCAATCGCCGCAAAACGTCTGCTGGAAGACGCGCAGATTCTCGAAGAAGCGGGCGCATTCAGCATCGTGCTGGAGTCTGTGCCGGCACGCTTGGCGCAAATGATCTCCAAGAAAATTTCCATTCCCACCATCGGCATTGGCGCCGGCGCGGGCTGTGATGGTCAAGTATTGGTCACGCATGATCTGCTGGGATTGTTTGAGCGCTTCACGCCTAAGTTCGTCAAAAAATATGCAAACTTCCACTCAGAAATGAGCAAGGCATTCACAGAGTATATTGATGATGTAGAAACCAAACGCTTCCCCGCACAAGAACACACCGTTGAAATGACGGATGAAGAATGGTCAACGTTTGAACGTTTAAACCCTTCGACAAGCTCAGGGCAAGCGGTTTAAACGTTGCAACGTTAATGAACGTTCTCATCGTTGGCACTGGCGCATTAGCCACTTTGTTTGCGGCGCGATTAACTGAAGCAGGGGATGATATTTCCATGCTGGGCACTTGGCAGGCTGGATTGCTTGCCCTGCAAAAAAACGGTGCGCGCATTATTGATGTAAATGGAAGAGAGCACGCTTTTGCAGTGCGCGCCACGGATGATGCGCGGGAAGTTCGCGGCGCAAAACATGCCATTGTCTTGGTCAAAGCCTGGCAAACAGAACGCGCGGCGAATCAACTTAAACAATGCTTAGCCGATGATGGACTGGCGCTGACTCTTCAAAACGGACTCGGCAACTACGAAACGCTCATCCGCAGCCTAGGGCGGACTCGGGTTTCGATGGGCAGTACCACCACTGGAGCGACTCTGCTTGCGCCCGGGCTCGTGCGAGTCGGCGGGGAGGGGATCATTTCTCTGGAGCGAGGTCAAGCCACAGCAGAGATAGAAGCGGCTTTTCATTCGGCAAAGTTTAATGTGCAAACGGTCAAAGATGCGCGTTCACTCATTTGGGGAAAATTAATCATCAATGCCGCCATCAATCCACTGACCGCTTTATTAAGAATCCCAAATGGTGAATTACTGCAAAGACCCGCCGCGCACGAGTTAATGCTGGGCTTGGCGCGTGAAGCCGCAAAAGTGGCGCGTGCCGAAAAAATAAAATTACCGTTTACCAACCCCGCCCGCGCCGCCGAAGAGGTTGCGCGCAAGACCGCACACAATCATTCGTCTATGTATCAAGATGTAGAACGCGGCGCGCGCACTGAAATTGACGCTATTTGCGGCGCGATTGTACGCATTGGCAAAAAGCATAAGATCGCGACCCCACTAAATGCTATGTTTTGGAAAATGATCAGCGCTCTTACAGCAGAGTAGATGGTAATGTCGTTGCGAGCCCCGTTCTTGTTCTTAGGGGCGAAGCAATCCCCAACAAAACAAGGCGAGATTGCTTACTTGATAAAAATTGCTCCTTGCGCCGTCCTCGGCGCAAGGTTTACTTGCAAAGCCGCCGCCGAGGACGGCGGCTTGAGCCATGTACTTTTTTTGACAGCAGACCACGCCCAAATTTACTGCATGGTAAGATGTAGAATAAAATATATTTTATTCTACAGAGGTTCTTATGCGTAAACTGATTTTGTTATTTTTAACGGGGATTATCTTAGCCCTTCCACAATTTGCATCGGCACAAAACGAAGTTCACTTGGCTGGATTAAATGTACAGCTATGGCCCGAATATGACCAGCCCAGCATGCTGGTGATCCATGATTTTGTGGCGGCTGAAGATACACAATTCCCTGTTAACCTTACTTTTCGTTTTCCTGCAGAAGCGAACTTAATTGCCGTAGCCGTCACAGAAAATGGAAACATGATCAATACTCCGTTTGAAGGTCCCACCACCAGCGGAGATTGGCAAACCATCACCATCGCAGTGCAAAACACAGCGGTCTATCGCTTTGAATATTACGAAGCCATGACATTAACCGGCAATCAAAGACTCTTCACTTATTTATGGGACGGCGCTTACGCAGTGGATGCATTTTCTTTGCGCGTACAGGAACCCGCCGATGTGGTTTCTTTATTGGGCGAGCCCTCTCTTACAAAAACAGTGGATGAGAGCGGGACTGTTTTTCACAACAGCAAGATCAATCCATTAAATGCGGGACAGACATTTACTCAGAAATTGACCTATGACAAAACCAGCAAACGCCTGATAGTGGAAGCGTTGAGCGTGCAAACAAAACCGATAGACAATACCACCACAGGGCGCCCTGCATCCACCAAGTACCTGCCCTATGCGCTGATATTCTTTGGTGTGCTTTTATTGGCTGGCTCGATCGTGTATTACTTTCAGAACAATAAAGCGCAAACCTCAACACACCGCAAAAGGCATACGCAAAGCAACGAAACCAGCGCAGATATTCACTGCCATCAATGCGGTGCGCGCGCCAAAGAGGGCGACCGCTTTTGCCGTACCTGCGGTACAAAACTAAGGTTGTTAGACGAGTAAGTTACATTAGGCAAGACATTTTGACGGCAGACGGTAGACCTCGGTCTACCGTCAAATTTTGGCACCCAAAATTCCAAAAACAATAGTAAAATTTGTCAATTATCGACAAATATGCAAACATGATTTGGGAGCGTGGTTTATGACTAAATATCGTTTGTTCAACTTAGCGGCTATTGCCTTGATCTTCGTGATGATCATCTCCGTATTTAACACGGTCAATGTGTCTGCGGATGATAGCACGCCTCCTCCTGCTACCGAGGAAGCAATTGCTACCGATGAGCCTGTTTCTACCGAGGAAGCGGTTGCTACCGAAGAACCAGTCGCTACTGAAGAAGCGGTCGCTACCGATGAGCCAGCCGTAACTGAAGAGCCGACGGCAGAACAAGAACTCACAGTTGCTGAGGTATTTGAGCAAGCTCCTGAAAACACACAAATCGTTGTCATTGATAGCGAAGGCAATGTAGCGCCGCTTGCATCGGAAGAGGCGCTGGACATCATCACTCAAGCTGACCCGATTTGGTGCAAAGATGGGGTAACCCCAGACCCGACCGATCCGAATTGAAGTCCTTCTTTTACTAGCATGACAGCCTTACTTGTCTGGTTAGCAGCTAACAATCCAGGTGAAGACGGCACAATCTGGATTGAAGATGCCTACGATAGCGGTTCAAACGTTACAGACACGGGGTTGAATTTTACGCTGAGTGGCATTACATTATCCAACATGGCGGTAAATTCGCTGACCATTCAAGGCGGCTGGGACGGCGTAGTAGATAGCACTACTATTACAGGCTCCTCTGAGTTTAATGGTTACTTAGCCATTAACGATTGGGCTGGGAACGTGACCGTCAATAATATTTTCATTGACGGGTCTACAAGCCATGGGCTTACTGTCACAAATACAGACGGAAATGTAACGCTCAACGATGTTGAGGTTAATAGCGCCAGCGGGGATGGCATTCGTGTTACCAATACCAGCGGCAACCTGACTGCAGATAATGTAAACTCGCACCACAATGATGCGAATGGCATGTATGTTAACAATACCAATAATACGACCATTACCGACAGCGATTTTTCGAATAATGGGCAACAGATCGAGATCGAGACCGATACCACCACAACCTCTGCATACGCGTTTGATGGTCTTTACGCTAATGTGGATGGCAATGTAACCCTCACTAACGTAACCGCCAGCGATAACAAAGGCGATGGCGCAGAACTTCACGCTGATGGGTCTATAGAAATCACATCCAGCGATTTTGATAATAACGGAGATTTTTACAGTTACGTAATAACTACTTCACCAACCCAGCTTTCTTATGGCAGCTATAACGGCAACGGGCTTATTGCAAGCGCCGATGGCAATATTACTCTTGATGATGTAACCGCAGATGGTAACGGCGGTGATGGCGCATTTCTACGTACCGATAGTGGTGATATTGAAGTAACCGATTCTGAGTTTACTGAGAACGGCTTTCTGGGCGGTGGAGACGCGAGTCTAGTCATTAATCCCGATGGCGGCCACCATAGTTTTGGAATTGATTCGTTCTCCGGCACAGGGCTGGCGGCATATGGCGACGGAAGTATCACATTATTGAATGTGATCGCTTCCAACAATGGTGGTACAGGAGCAGATCTCCAAGCAGATATTGTAAACGTTACCGATTCAGAATTTAACGAGAACGGCTGGGGACGCGGTATTTTTGATGACTCTTTTGGTTACGGCCTTCTGAATGGTTTGGTAACAGGTTTTTGCGACGCTCTGCCCACTCCATACCAAGCCAACGCCTTCGATCCATGCACAGACAGCGGCTATATTGACGTGCAAGCTTCAAATTTTAGCTATTACGTAGTAAGTGCACAAGGCCTTGATGGTTATGTTAACAGCTATTCTATAAATCAATACGCAGACAGCGGCTTGGATATTGAGGCTGAGACGGTCACCCTCAACCAAGTAGTTGCAAAT
>VFJR01000179.1 GCA_009885945.1 Anaerolineaceae bacterium | reverse complement strand
TTCTATTTATCATTACACTACTCCCGCATCCCATTTATTAGTTGGACCTGCGGGCATTTGGATCCTGCTCCCCTATCGTCAAGGTGGAAAAGTGTCCTATATAAAAAATCGCTGGAAGCTAATGGGCGGCGGTTTCCTTCAAAGCTATATGTCGATTTTTGGGCAAGAAGGCATTGGGCGTCCAGAACTAGAAATGGAAAGCGAAATCTTAGCCGTTGAAAAGTTCTTAAAAAAGAAAATTAACCAAACCGACCTGCCCATTGTTCAAGGCGCATTAATATTTACGAACGATAAAATCGAAATCGAAAGCAACGGCGCTCCTCGAGTTGCCATGCAAATAAACAAACTCAAAGGGTTTATTCGCCAAAAAGCAAAAGAAAAAACGTTGAACGAGTTAAAGATTAAGGAAGTTACAAAGATTTTTGAAGGCAAATAATATAGAAACATGACACACCCCGAATTTAATCTTTCAACCTTTTAGCCACGGACACTTCGACAAACTCAGTACAGGTTTCACAAATTTGCACAAAAAGCCAGCCCACTAAATTTGGGCTGGCTTTTTGATTTTCTCATGTAGCGATCCATACTCAAAAAATCCGTGTCAATCGGTGAAATCCGTGGCCGAATCCTTAAGTTTGGAGTTAATCATGTTTTAAAAACTAAATATCTTGCAAAGTAATAGCGATATTAATCGAACCGTTTAGAAAGTCAACGCCTTGAACAATGATTGCCTTCCCGCTCGCATGTCCATCAAACACAATACTAAATGTTGCATCAGAGAATGACGTTAAAATGTCACGTTCGGTATAGCCTGCTTTACCAAATTCATCTCGGTAAAATTGCGCGGCATCTTCCAGAGACATTTCCACTTGAAAAGTCAACGTCTCTCCGACAGTCACCACATTCTGAGCGCCAGAAGGCATGGGGAACTCAGAATCACCGCCAATGGTAATGCCGTCGCCGTTATAGGAATCGTTACTTCCTGACGCCTCTGTAACAGCTGGCTCATCACCCACAACTCCGTCAGAGCCGTTAGATTTTCCGCCCCCTAATATGGATTGACATGCCAAAGAGGATAAAGCCAAAGAAATCACTGCAATAATTGGAATAATTTTATTCATGTTAAACTCCTTTTTTATTTTCTACTAATTATAACAACAATCAAAGCCATTAATAATGGGTCAAGTATAATCATCGTTATGAATCATCTTTCACAATCCACATCTCCCTATTTACTTCAGCACGCACATAATCCTGTAGATTGGCATCTTTGGAATGAAGAAGCCTTAAATAAGGCGAGCGCTGAAAATAAACCTATCTTTCTCAGCATAGGATATTCTGCCTGTCATTGGTGTCACGTCATGGCGCATGAATCTTTTGAAGACCAAGAAACTGCCGCGATTATGAATGAACACTTCATTAATATCAAAGTAGATCGAGAAGAACGCCCTGATATCGACAGCATTTATATGTCTGCCACGGTAGCAATGACAGGCTCAGGCGGCTGGCCCATGTCGGTATTTCTCACGCCAGACCTAAAACCATTTTACGCAGGCACCTACTTCCCGCCCGTGCGCCGCTATAACATGCCCGCCTTCAAAGATGTTTTGGCGGGCATTGCGGCATCCTGGCAAAATGACCGCACTGATATCGAAAGGGTTGGCAAACAATTACACGAGCATCTTGAATCTACAGCGAAATCATCACCAGATAACTTCATGCTTACGCAAGATCATCTTGAAAAAATAACTGAGTTAATTGTGGGCGCATACGATTGGGGTTATGGCGGCTGGGGTTCTGCGCCAAAATTCCCACAACCAATGACCATTGAATTATTATTTAAAAGAGCTCTGTCCACTAAAAACACTTCGCTTAATTCACCTGCCATTAAAGCCGCACTGCACGCACTGCGCGCGATGGCTCGCGGCGGCATGTATGATGTGGTTGGCGGTGGTTTTGCTCGTTACAGTGTCGATACTCATTGGCGCATTCCTCATTTTGAAAAAATGCTTTACGACAATGCTCAACTTACGCTTGCATATTTACACGCCTGGCAAATCACAAAAGATAATTTCTTCAAACAAATCGTCACTGAGACTTTGGATTTTGTTTTGCGTGAGCTAACTCACCCCAAAGGCGGGTTTTACTCAGCGCTGGACGCAGATTCAGAAGGAGAGGAAGGAAAATTCTATGCATGGTCATTAGATGATATTCGTGAAATTCTCAAAGACGATGCAGATTTTTTTGAAGCGGCTTATGGAATTACCCTTAAAGGAAATTTTGAGGGACTCACAGTTTTACAACGCGCCTTAGACGATGCATCTCTCGCCGCCCGCTTCAAAATTACCCTCGAGGCTGTTCCAGCTACATTAGCAGAATCTCACTCCAAGCTTTTATCAGCCCGCGCCTTACGCATTCGCCCAAATACTGACGACAAAGTCCTAGCGGCTTGGAATGGACTTATGCTTAGCGCCTTTGCCGAAAGCGCAAGATACTTAGACGACAAAGAAAAAGCTGAAACATATCTCAAAGTGGCTCAAACAAATGCAAATTTTTTACTCACTCATTTAAAACAGGATGGAACGCTGCATCGCGCATGGCGCGAAGGCAAAGCCATACATGAAGTTTTCCTAGAAGATTATGCCGCGCTGATGATTGGCTTCTTGGATTTGTATCAGACAGATTTTGATAATAAATGGTTCGTTGAAGCGCAAAGCCTTGCAGATGAAATGATCGAACTGTTCACAGATCCAGCAGGTGGTTTTTTTGACACGCCATTAAATAGCACTGGCTTGCTGATTCGTCCAAAAGATATTCAGGACAACGCAACGCCATCTGGTAATGCGCTGGCTTGTGAAGCCCTGCTGAAGCTCGCTTCATTTACAGGCAATAGTAAATATCGCGATCTCGCCGAGCGCGCCCTGCAAATTGTCAGCGACTCAGCCTTGAAATACCCGACTGCGTTCGCGCGTTGGTTATCAGCGGCGAATCAGGCTTTGGGAAACAGCAAGCAAATTGCAGTGTTGTATGAAGCGTGGGATGATCAGGCTGAGGCGTTGCTAAACGTAATTCGAGCAGAATATCGCGACGGCGTTGTATCAGCCTCCATTTATCCAATAAAAAAAGATGCGCCTGCGCTTTTACACGATAAGCCATTGATCAATAAAAGACCAACGGTATATGTTTGTGAGAATTTTGTTTGCAAGTTACCTGTCACTGAAATTGAAGATTTGCAAAGTCAATTATAAGAATCAAAAACGACAACCAAATGGTTGTCGTTTTTGATTAAGAATTCTATTATTTATTTTCAGTTTTCGATTCAGGTTGTTCGGCTTTATTATCATCGCGGCCAAGTCCATCTCGAAATGACTTGATACCTTTGCTGATTTCCTCTGCAACCTTGCCAATTCTGCCAGGTCCGAAAACGAGGACAACTATCAGAAGAATAATAACCCATTCCATACCACCAAGACGTGTCATAAAATACTCCTTTCGAAATTCTTATTCTTATCCTACCACAAATCTATAACTCGCGGCGGTTAAAAAATCCTTCGATATATCGCCAGATGCGGCGCGCAAGGGAACGTATGCGCCCAAACCAGCGATATGGTTCAGGGTACACATGATGCTTGGTTGGAATAGGACCTGTCCATTCGGCGGTCATAGCACCCCAAGTTAACCCGCCGCCAAAACCGACAAAAACAATTTTGTCGCCAGGTTTTATTTTTCCTTTTTCAACTGCTTCTACTGTAGCGATTGGAATCGAGGCGGTGGATGTGTTGCCATATCGCTCAAGATTGACGACAAAACGATCCATTGACATTTCTAGACCGCGCGCGGCGGCTTCGATAATGCGGATATTTGCCTGATGAGGGACAACCCATTGCAGATCTTCTACTTTCCACTTGGCAGCGGCAAGAGCTTCTTTGGTGGCAGATGCCATCACACGGGTAGCAAAACGAAATACAGCCTTGCCATCCATTTGAATATAATGTTTTCCTTCTAAAACCGTTTCTTCTGTAGCTGGATATCGGGCTCCGCCGCCCGGAAGCGAGAGAGCGTCTCCGCCTGAGCCGTCAGAATGCATTACTGCTGAATATACTCCGCCGGGGGTGTCACTGGCTTGGAGCACGAATGCGCCAGCGCCATCACCGAATAAAATACAGGTGTTGCGATCTTTCCAGTTGACAAAGCGAGAGAGCGTTTCTGTGCCAACTACGAGAGCATTTTTAATGGATCCGCTGCGAATAGCCTGAGCTGCCATGTTCGTTGCAAAAATAAATCCTGTACAAGCGGCGAGTAGGTCAAAAGCGCCTGCCTTTGTTGCGCCTAATTGGTCTTGTATTAAACAGGCTGTGGCTGGAAAGATATATTCGGGTGAAGATGAAGTACAGATAATTAAATCAACATCGGTTGGAGCAAGGTTGGCAACTTTCAACGCCTTAATACAAGCGGCTACGCCAAGTGTAGATGGATATTCATTCTCGCGGGCAATGCGTCTTTCACGGATGCCGGTGCGATCGCGAATCCATTCATCATTAGTATCCACAAGTTTGGATATATCATCATTGGTAAGCACAGGCTCTGGCACAGCCATTCCCCAACCCGTTATATGCGCGTATGGCATTGAATCTCCTTAGTATTCCTATTCAGAGAAGCGGCTTAATATCAAAGTGGCGTTATGTCCGCCAAAGCCAAAGGAATTGGACATTACATGGCGCGGTGATTTAATCTCACGCGGCTTGTTTGGGACGTAATCCAAGTCACAATTTGGGTCAGGAGTTTCATAATTAATAGTGGGCGGCAAAATATTGTTCAACAAAACTTGAACGCCCGCTATCGCTTCTACAGCGCCTGAGGCGCCCAGTAAATGCCCCGTCATAGATTTTGTGGATGATACAGGAATCTTATAAGCCTGTTGACCAAAGACAGTTTTAATTGCAGCGGTCTCGCTTTTGTCGTTAAGCTGTGTGGATGTGCCATGAGCATTAATATAGTCAATGTCATTAATCGTTAGATTTGCATCTTTCAACGCCAACTGCATCGACATCGCCGCACCTGCGCCATTCTCTGCGGGTGCGGAGATGTGATGCGCATCGTCAGTGTTTGCATAGCCTTTAAATTCACAAAGGATATTCGCGCCGCGCGCTTTTGCGTATTCTAAAGATTCGAGCACTACTACACCAGCGCCCTCGCCCATAATAAATCCATCTCGGTTTTTATCAAACGGACGGGATGCATGTTGATAATCTTCATTTCTAGTAGAAAGAGCCGTCATCACATTCATGCCCGCCATGGATAATGATGTAATAGCGGCTTCAGATCCGCCAGCCAGCATCACATCTGCGGCACCACGACGAATCATTGCGGCGGCTTCACCTAAGCCATTTGTGCCAGAGGCACATGCTGTTGAAATAGCCATGTTGGGACCACGCGCACCGACTCGAATTGCAATTACGCCAGAAGCGCCATCGGCAATCATCATGGGAATTAAGAACGGACTAACACGCTCGGGACCGCGCTGACGCATGATCTCAGCTTGCTCCAAAATGGTGGTGATGCCGCCTATGCCTGATGCAATCAAAATGCCCACTCGGTCACGGTTTGCTTCATCAATGACTAGGTTCGCCTGCGCCATTGCCTCTAAGGTTGCGGCGACAGCAAACTGGGTAAAACGATCCATTTTACGGGCTTCGCGGGTACCAAAAAGAGCTACCGCGTCAAATCCTTTTACTTCGGCGGCGAACTTGGTTTTGTGGGCACTGGCATCAAACAGGGTAATTGGACCTGTGCCCGATTTACCCGCCAGCAAAGCCGACCAAGTATCATTTACTGTATTTCCTACGGGGCTTATACATCCCATACCCGTTACTACAACACGTCTTTCCATAAATTCAATCTCCTGAAATAAAGCCCATAGGACAAGTGTTTACTTGTCCTATGGTGTCGAGAAATATAACACTATCCAATCGAAATAGACACGCTTGTAATTTCGTCAAGAAAGCCTTGTCTAGATGAGGAAATGTAGTTGTTTAGAATCAGCTTACAGGTGAGTTAGAAGCGCGGGTTATTTTGGTAGCATATTGGTGATGGATTTCGTCAAAGACTGCAATTCACCAGCATGTCCTTTGATCTTATTTACATCACCGGTGCGCAGACCAGATTGTACATCTGAAATTGTTTTAGACGTAGTGGCTTGATTGTCAATAATCTTTTGAGTAATTGCTTCAAGGTTTACAAGCAAAGCTGTGACATTTTTTGGGATAATAGGCAGACTTTTGGCAATTGGCAAAAGTGTGTCGAGAATGTTGTTGGCAATGCCTGCATATTTTAGGGTTAACCCGTGCAAAGTGCCGATAGAATTGGTTAACTCTAGCGCAACTTCTTGAATTGAGTCAATCATCACTTTATGTTCTTGAATCATCTTCGCGATATCATCTAAAGACATAGTGAGTTTATCTGAAAATTTTACGTATCCAGCGGGTTTGGATTGAATCAGACCGCTTTTGGCAACAGGTCGAAGTGGGGCTGGCATTTAAGTTTCTCCGTGAATAAGGAATTTTAAAACTTGCGAAGCATTTAAGGCTTCGCAAGTTTTTATTGATTATACGTTTATTTTTTAGCTTTTGCGCGCTGCATCTCAATGTATTTCCATACACCCCAAACAGCCATCGTAATTATGCCGAGCCAATTTATACTTACTGGCAATTGGACGGGAAAACTTCTTGCTACTACATCTAAGAACAGACCGCTGATGAATAACCCGCCAAAGGCACGGTTATGATAAAAGCAAAAGCCGGAGAACCAGGTGGGCCAAAAGGCTTCAAAACCTTGAGGTGCGCCATCGGGTCTGGGTTTGGATAAGGCGCCAACAGCATAGAGCGCGCGTTGAGCCGCAAATAAAATGAAAAGCATGAATGTAGAGAAGTAGCCTGTTGTTACCAAGTAAATCACTATACCGTATGCAAATAGAATTGAAGCAATGTCTACATAACGCGCGAAGGTTTGACCAACCCGCACTGGGAAGGTTCCGACGCCTTTCTGAGCATCTTCTTTCAATTTATCAATATGCTTGCCAATATTAATACTTGCGACGCTTAATCCAAATGGTATACCTGCTAATGCAATTTCACCACTGAGGTTTCCTGTGAGCACAAAATAAACGCCGCTCACTAAAATGGGACCCCAAATTAAAAAGATTGAAAGTTCGCCCAAGCCCCAATATTTAAAGGGGTATGTGTAAAACAGCAAAGCAATTGCACCAAACCCGAAAAGATAGATGGTGGTGGGATTAAATTCTGTTTGAAAAAGCGCGTACACGCCCGCAAGCGTGGCAAGAAATCCGCTGATCATAAACCAACGAATCTGAGTCTTTGTATCCCAAAATTTTTGAACAAGAGGATGAACGCCGTATTGTGTGCGGAAATAATTATCTGTATCTACGCCGCGTGTAAAATCTGTGTAATCGTTGAGCAGGTTGTTTGTACCATGCGCAATAAACAAACCAAGGGTAACTATAAGCCAGACCAACCAGTTAAATTTTTCAGGCTCAAACCGCCAAACCAGCAGACCGGCAATGATGCAGGAATAAACTGTTACGCTCGTCACAGCTGAGCGCGTGGCGATCAGCCATTTTGAGATGACGTCCAGCGCATCCCATTCCTGCTTACTGTCCATCTTGATGAGTTCCCAAGATGCTTTACGCCACATTCCAAAATTAATGTTCATATTAATCTCCTTTGGGTAAGATAAATGACCGTATAAAAAATTATACTACCGACTTGTGAAATTGGATACAATCGGTCTGGTAGCGTTTTTTATTTAATTACAGGAAGTTGATGAAACAGCTTCAGGACTTATTTACACAGTACGCAAGACTACCTGAATAAGTACATCCAATAATACGCCAACCATAAATAAGGTTCCAAAATAACGATTATTACGAAAAGCGATTGGAGCAAAATAGAGGGGCCAGCCTCCCTGTCCGTTGGGGAAACCTTCGGGTCGAGAATCAGGCTTGGGCTTGGTTAGAGGCGGGATACTTTCCATCAGACGCGGGATCGCAAATAATATGATCAGCAGAATAGGGCTGAAAAATCGAGTGATGATTAGGTAGCCTGTTAGTAAATACGGGAGAATCATCATGATAATGATGGCGTAGCGCGCGTTCTTTTCGCCGATGATGGCTGGCAATGTATTTATTTTCTTGTGTAAGTCAGCAGGAATTTTATCTATATGCTTGCCAAAGATGACGGTTGTTACACCTAAGACGTAAGGCAGGCTTGCGGCAACCACAGACCAATCCCAAACGTGCGCCATCACATAGTACCCACCGCCAATCATGAGAGGACCCCAAACAATGAGCACAGCTACTTCACCGAGCCCGAATATTTTGAGGGGCCATGTGTAGAATAAAACAAAAAATATACCAGCACCGAGTAATATCCAAATAAATGGGTCATTGCCATTTTTATAAATCAGAAAAACGCCCGCTATAAGCGCTAAAAAACCTGTTACCGCAAAATAAGTTAAATGTTGTTTCTTGGTCATTAAGCCTGATTGAATAGGCTGGGAACCGTATAGCGTACGATAATAATTATCTTTATCCACACCGCGCATAAAATCTGTGTAGTCGTTGAAAATATTATTACTGGCATGCGCCATGATTAAACCAAATACCAAAGCCAACCAGGATGTGAAATTAAAAAAACCATCACGCCAAGCAAACAAGCCCGCAAGGGCTGCTGAAATAAAGGTCATTACTAAAACTGCCGAGCGGGTTGAAATTAACCATCGTGAAATTATGTCCAATTGATCCCATTCTTTTTTTGAGACCGCAGGAATTACACTAAGCGCTTTTCGCCACATTGAAATATTCATATCAAAGCTCCATTCTGGGAATTTAGATAAATTGTATCCAGAATAGAGTTATAAGTCTGCTGACATCTGTATCAAAATACAGGGATAATTGTCCTTATTTGAGATGATTCGATGGACGTGCAGATGTGAAATTCTCGATCCAAAATATGATCAACGCCAACCAGACAATTCCAAAACCAATAAAATGCGATCGATCGAAGGGTTCTTCATAAAGAAAAACGCCAATTAAAAACTGCAAAGTGGGCGCAATATATTGAAGAATGCCGATCATCGTCAAAGGGATTTGTTTAGCGGCAGAGGCGAACATAAGTAACGGAACAGTAGTCACAACGCCCGCGCCTATTAGTAACCAATTGATTGCGGCAATGTCATGAAAAAATACGCCTGCGCCAGTGATGTCCACAAAAAGTAGGTACGCCAATGCAAAAGGGAACACAATCGCTGTTTCAAGCGTTAGCCCATAAAGCGACCCTAACGGTGCAAGTTTTTTGACCAACCCATAAATCCCAAAAGAAAAAGCCAGTGAGAGCGCAATCCACGGCAGGCGTCCGTAGACAAATGTGAGATAGACAACGCCTATAGCCACAATCGTTATTGGAATCCATTGAGTTGGGCGCAAGCGCTCTTTTAAAAATATCACGCCCATCAAAACACTTAATAATGGATTGATGAAATACCCGAGGCTGGTTTCAACAATAAAACCTGAATTCACACCCCAAACATAGATGAGCCAATTGATAGAAAGAAGAATCCCAGCAAGCGCATACAAACCAACAGTCTTGGCATTAAAAGCCAGCTTGCGAAATTCTTGCCATTGATTCGTAAAGATAACATAAACCGCCAGCAGGATAAAAGACCAAGCAATTCGATGCGCTATTACCTGTGCAGCGGGAACACCATGCAGCATCTTCCAATAGATCGGAAAAAAGCCCCATAATATATACGCGCCAATACCATATAGAATACCTTTATTCATTTTTCTCCTGAATTAAATAATAAGACCTTGTTTTTGATGAACAAGGTCTTTGATGTTTATGCTTTGCTTGCTCTTACAGTTTTCTCAAGAACCATTTTCCAGAGACTATCTCTACCACATCTTTTGCCATTTCGCCCGCTGATGCATAACGGTCTGCGGGTTCTTTTGCCATGGCTTTCCCGATCACTTCCTGCCAAACCGCTGGAACATTAGCTTTTAGTTGGCGAATCTCAGGAATAGGCAATACTAAATGCATATTGACCAATCCGGTTGTTGAATCGGCACTATATGGAAGCTGGCCAGTTAATAAACGATACAGCATTACACCCAAAGCATAGACATCTGAGCGTCCGTCAATATTTTCATCACGGATTTGTTCTGGGCTCATAAATGCGGGCGTGCCTACCAGCCAAGTGCCGGCTTCATCGGTCATGGCTTTGGATTTCGCAATACCAAAATCAGAAAGAAAGGATTCGCCTTCTGAATCAAATAAAATATTGGATGGTTTAACGTCGCGATGGACAATACTCTTTGCGTGAGCGGCGTCTAGCGCATCAGCAACTCGTTTAATAATATGAGCCGCTTCTGTGAGCTTAATCTCATTTTTGACTAACTTATCTTCCAGCGAGCCGCCCTTCATGTAGCGCATCACAATATAGGGCTGTTCGCCATGCCAGCCAAAATCATATACCGGCACAATTGCAGGATGCTCTAATGCGGCGATCAACTCTGCTTCCTGTTGAAAAAACTCTTTATAAACATCATCAAGAGTCTTGCTGTACATCAATACTTTCACGACAACTTGACGTTGAATATAAGGGTCACGCGCCAAAAAGATGACGCCCATGCCACCTTGGGTTAATTCTTTTTCAATTTCGTATCGTCCGATTTTTTGTGCGCTCATTGTGCCTCAAATATGTTGGTGGGATTTGGCAAGTATAGGACATTTCAAATGATAAATCAACAGGATTATTCCCAGTCAATCAACTGGCGACCGGCAAACCCTGTCCCAATTTCGTGCCAAAATTGGATATCATCCTCACCATATTTCCAGCACAAATAAACTTCTCTATGCTCACGCAGCGCAACAAAGTCAATCAAACCGGTGATTAAATCTTTTATTTCAATATCTAGGTCTTGAATTTGATGAAGGAGTGTATGTAAGCGGTCAAAATCAGGAAGGAGCTTGCTTAATTTTTGGCTGCCTCCATTCCCTGCCGCTTTCTGCGCCAATGACCATAAATCGGGTTGCCGCGCTTGAATGCGCCTGCTTATATTTATCATTTCAGCTATCAATGGGCGCACTATGCTGAGCATCTCGTTTGCTTCTTTTGGTGTGTAATATCGTGGCATAAAGAAAGTATACACGGGAAAAGAAAATCTCTGCTGGGTTCTATATTGTTTAGGCTTCTATCGCCTGATATCCTTTTTTCTTTACAGCCGCAACAATCTGTTGATCCGTTATTATTGATTCGTCGTATTCAATGACCATTTCCAGCCTATGATAACTAGCATTAATCTCTTTGACCCCATCAAGAGTATCTTCAAGGGATTCGAGTTTCATGGCACAGGCGGAGCAGGTCATATCGGGGATTTTGAAAATTTTTTTTATCATTGAGACTCCTTGCTTTAATCACTCACCTTACGCAAAACGTCCCGCAGGTTCCTTGAAAAACCTTGTTGTGCTGCTCAAACCTGCGGGACGGTGCGTACCATCAGTCAATCAATACTCTTTCCTCTTTCTTCTTTCGAGAGGAAAGAATTGTTTACTCAAAGACGATCTGTCCTGTATACATCCCCATAGAACAGGTGAAAAATAGGGTTGAGCCTGATTTTTGTGCAGGGATATTTACTTGCACAGTTCCAGTATCGGGAAGTAATTCATAATAATCCAAGGCTGGGATCACAAAATCGCGCGCGCATGAGTAGGTTTGGTTGGTTATCAGATTCAATTTGAAAGCTACATTTGCAGGAGCTTTTAATGTCCTTGGAAAATAACCATCATTATTCACACTAAGGACAAGCTCACCTGCTGGGAAAGTAGTTTGGGGAGAGTCTGCTACAGACGCTGATCCGCTATTGGACGGATACAGGTTTCGGGTTAGGTTTTGAAGCGAGAGAGGAGAACCTAACACATTGAGTCCGCCATCCAGAGTCACAAATCCCAAAATTAAAACAAGGACTGCTACAAATCGCATAAAGAATTTTTCGAGTCGTGAGCCGAGCTCAGTAGTTAAATATGCAACAATGAAAAAGACAGGACTGGTGCCCAGTGTAAAGGCGAACATGAGCGCGGCGCCTAAAATTGCACTTCCTGTTCCTAGCGCGGTTGCCATCATGGCTTGAGTCACACCACAGGGGATGAAGACCGTGAGCGCGCCAAGGAAAAGCGGCGTGGCTGTATCGGTGCCTTTGGCGGTGCGGCGGATATAACGCGTGATAAATTTTGGCGGTTCAATGGAAAAATAACGAAAGATCGGATGCACATTGAACATACGCAATGCGTTGCCGATCATGAAGATGCCAATGGCAATCATGAGCATGGCGCGGGTCATTGGGCTGAGTGTGAGGTAAGAACCGAGCCATCCAAGGAGTGCGCCAAGCAAAGTATAGGCGACCATTTTTGCAACTAGAAAAAGAAAAATTGGGAAGGCGGAGTTCGAACGAACGGCTACTTTTTGTTTTTTGTGTGCGGTTTGTTCAACATAATCCTGCTCAATTTGATGCGCGAGCGAACTTGCCAATAATCCACCCTGTACTGCGAGACAGCTTAGCCCGCCCGTAGTGATACCTGTGATAAAAGCTAGAACAAGTTGACTCCATGCGCCTGAGTCTGCGTTAAGATTTAAAGACTGCTCGTTAGAATTAACAACAGACAAGATGAGACCTGTTGCAATCAACGCGACACCTAGCGCCGCGATGATAACTGGATCGATAGATTTATTTTGCTGTTTTGACATTTAGCCTCAGTGATCATGTACTGATAAATATATAATAGATATTATTAGAAAAAACGTCCTGAGGGTTTCGGTCAAGCGCTCAAATTACTGGCAGTAAACCTTCGGGACGGTAATCGTGCGTTATTTCCGATAAAGCCTAATGATAAATCCACGAAGAACACAAAAGACCCTATCCTTCGTGGATTTATCTTCTTTCTTATTTTATCTCTTGCCGCCATCCCAAACAACGAATGGCATGTTGATCACAACACCAGGCTGTTCAATAGTCAGTTCGCCAGCAGACTCTGCGTCCAATACTTCAGCGGCAGATTTGAGTTCACGAGCTTTAGTTTCGTCAACCCAAGCGATCACATTCAAACGGCGAAGCGGCGAATAACCATCTGTGCCAGGAGGATTATCAAAGACATCGGGTTGAAAGCCGAAAGGACCAGAACCCACAACGCCATTGGTAAAGACATACACATTCGCCAGTGATTCATCGGGAACGTTTGCCAATGAAGGCACAAGGATTACAGGCGACTTCATCATGCCTGTTAATTTTTCGGCAACACCAGGGTCAGAAGCTTCGGTATGCACAAAATAAATTTCTTTGCCTTCAGACCATGCTTTTCCAGCAGGCAGTTCGGCTTTGGCAGGTCCGTTTTGTTTCGAAGCGCAAGCGCTTAGTGTAAAGAGCAATATTGCAAAGATAAGCACAAACTTTTTCATATTATGATCTCCTTTACTCAATTCTGGTTTCCTTTACTCCGAAGATCCTTTCAGATATCTTCCTCCGAGTCAGGATGTTCCACTTCGCCAGCCATAAAAGCTTCAGGGGCTTTAAGGAAAGCTTTCAAGCAGGCGGAATTACAAAAATATATTGTTTCTCCACGAAAATCTGCGCTGGGATAAAGTAATGGGTCATGTAAACTTCCGCCACAAGCAGATTTTATTGGTTCAATATCGTTATTGTCCATTGAGTCCATCGAATCTATTTATATTTTTACTCTGCGCAAACGCAGGCTATTGGTCACCACGAACACACTGCTAAATGCCATCGCGCCAGCGGCAAGCATCGGATTCAAATATCCAAGCGCGGCGGCAGGAATCAGCACTACATTATAGAAGAACGCCCAGAACAAATTTTGCTTAATAG
>VFJR01000041.1 GCA_009885945.1 Anaerolineaceae bacterium | reverse complement strand
TCAGGCTGGTCTGTAAGCCGCAAAGCCATCTTTAGAAGGTTCAGTTCAATAATAAAAAATCCACTTCAGGCTGATCTGTAAGCCGCAAAGCCATCTTTAGAAGGTTCAGTTCAATAATAAAAAAGCCATTTCAGGCTGATCTGTAAGCCGCAAAGCCATCTTTAGAAGGTTCAGTTCAATAATAAAAAAGCCACTTCAGGCTGATCTGTAAGCCGCATTCTGTCCAATGGTTTCCCATCTGTGCAGTCATCTCTCTGGGCAGAGCGTCACCGCTCTGCTCGATGCAACCTACCCGGGGCTGGCTTCCTTCACGTTGAAGAAAGCGCATATGGAGACGAGTCGTCTCCCATCGTCCACGGACGAATTCGCCCCTGCTTGGTCTTGCTCCCGACGGGGGTTACCTGGCCGCCCATATTGCTATGTGCGCCGGTGGTCTCTTACACCACCTTTTCACCATCGCTGCCCAGCACCCCGAAGGATGCCAGGGTAGCTGTTTGTTTCTGTGGCCCTTTTATCCGGCAGGTTCACGCCTTGCGGCGGTTTCCCCGCCCCGGGATATTCTCCGACGTCGTACTCTATGGAGTGCGGACTTTCCTCGATCCCGTCAACGCAGGACCGCGACTGCCCGACCAGCCTGAAGTAAAGTGATAATACTCTGCGCATCGACATGCGTCAATTGTAATTTTATGTTTGCATTTGTTGTTCCTAATTACTGTTCACTGTCAGCTTAATTTCTTTTGCCCTTTTCCCATCCACACGTTATAATGGCGTTTCGGAGTAAACAACTACATGCCTGCTATTTTTCCTTTTACTGCTATTGTTGGACAAGAACGGATGCGCCGCGCGCTCATTCTCAATGCTGTTGATACCCGCATCGGCGGCGTATTAATCCGCGGCGAACGCGGCACTGCCAAATCTACTGCTGCGCGTTCATTAGCCGCGTTACTGCCGCAAGTTCACGTCATTAATGATTGCCGCTTTGGCTGTGATCCTGATAAGTCAGCAACTTGGTGTACTGAATGTAAAGAAAGATTCGATGGCGGGAAAAAGAAAGCTCCATCTCATACACGTACTACTCCATTTATGAACTTACCTGTTTCTGCGACGGAAGACCGCGTCGTTGGCACGCTGGATATTGAGCAAGCGATTCAAAAAGGGGAACGCCACTTTGAGCCCGGTGTATTGGCGGGCGCAAATCGCGGTTTACTTTATATTGATGAAGTGAACCTGCTCGATGACCATGTAGTGGATGTATTGCTTGATTCAGCCGCAATGGGCGTGAACATGGTAGAGCGTGAAGGTATCTCCTTTTCACATCCTGCCCGCTTCATTCTCGTTGGGACGATGAATCCTGAAGAAGGCGAGTTGCGCCCTCAATTGTTAGATCGCTTCGCGCTCTCCGTAGATATTGTTGGTATCCGTGAGGCGCGTGACCGAGTCACCATTATGGAACGCAACCTTTCTTATGAAAAAGATGCAGAAGCATTCCGTGCGCAATGGTTTTCCACAGAAGACGAATTATCCAAGAGAATTGAAAAAGCTCGTGAGCTGGTAGATCAAGTGACGCATACCAGCCGTGATTTGCTTTCTATTGCCGCCTTGACCTCCTCTCTAAATGTAGATGGACATCGCGCCGACCTTGTTATTCTTAAAGCAGCGCGCGCCCAAGCCGCATTTGAAGGGCGCGCAAAAATTACCAATCATGATATTGCGCTGGCGGCAGAGCTTGCATTGCCTCACCGCATTAAACGTTCACCTTTCCAACAAGCCGAGATGACCAGTGAACAATTGCAGGAACGTATTGAGCAATTGGCGGGTCAATCTATGCCTAGCGAAGCGGAGCAAGATCAATCCGAATCGCAGGAAAATAAATCCGAAGAAAAAAAAACTTAAAACTTGAAGATGATGTGCAAGAAGGCAGTCCTGAAGGCAAACCAGAACCTATGCCTCAGGATGTCTTTGCGCATTCAGATGCCAATTGGTGGGAAGGCGGGCAAAAAGTTAAGGCAGGCGAATCTTTTCAGCCGCGTAAATTAAATACACCACTTGATAAACTTGCACGCAAACACGCGGGCCGCCGCTCCTTAACCAAGACCGATCGAAAACGTGGGCGTTATATTAAATCTCGCCCCGCAGGCGATAAGCTTGATGATATTGCGTTTGATGCAACCATTCGTGCCGCCGCTCCTTATCAAAAAAGACGTGTGGAAAAACGAAAACGCCTGGCTTTTGCAATTGAACGCAGTGACTTACAGCGTAAGATCCGTGTCAAGCGTGTGGCAAATCTTGTTTTATTTTTAGTAGATGCTTCGTGGTCAATGGCTGTAGCAGAACGCATGAACGCCACCAAAGGCGCAATTCTTTCCCTGCTCACAGATGCTTATCAACGCCGTGACCGTGTGGGTCTGATTGTCTTTCAAAAAGATCGTGCCACACTTGTATTGCCTCCAACAAATTCAGTTCAACTAGCGCAACGCGCGCTGGTAGATATTCCAGTGGGTGGCAAGACGCCTCTCTCTGCAGGTTTGTTGATGGCGGCGGATGTATTAAGAATGGAAAAACTCCATCACCCCGATGTAGAACCGCTTCTTATTGTGATGACCGATGGAGCTGGCAATGTTTCGATTGGCACTCTCCCGCCTCAAGAGGAATCCCGCCGCTTTGCTGAAATGATCGCGCATGAGCACGTCAAAAGTGTTGTGATCAACATGGAACATGCCGCTTTTGACCAAGGGCTTGCTCAACAACTAGCTGACCATTTGAAGTCCCCATGTTATGCCTTAAGTGAATTAAAAGCTGAGAATTTGTATCATACGGTCAGGGATGAAATGGCGAAGCCAGCCAAGAAGTAATTTGTAATGCGTAATTCGTAAGATGTAAAACTCCGAGTTCTTCAAGAACTTGGAGTTTTTGTTTTATTCATCGTCATCGTTGTTGACTACATTCCCGTTTCCTACCACAATATTTGACCCGCTCACATTCCCGCCGATGCTGATATTGATATTACTGCTATCTTTCTGGGAAGATGAATGTTCCTTTTTAGGCTTCTTGGGTTTATCTTCCAATTTCTTAATAGATTCTTTTTTGCCCAAATTATCAGCGCGTAATTGAATCGCTTGCATTAATTTCTCGCGCCCGCCCTCGCGGAATAAATCTACAGCGTGATATTTGCTTAAGCTGCGCGGCAGTTCGCATTCTTCCAGTTTGGCTGGGATTATAAATATTGTGCCATCTGGTTTTTCCATGGCTTCGTTCAGGGCAATCTTTACTTCACGTTGAACATAGCCTTCCTTTTCAACGGATGCCTTTGTCAGAAAGATTACGATCATATCTGATGCATCCAACGCCTTCTTGATCTCATAATCCCAATTTTGCCCAGGAATTAATTTCTCCTCATCCAGCCAAGCATCTACACCACGCTCTACAAGGAATTTATATTCTTTTCTCACAGCAGGTTTGTCGCTGGATGAATGACACAGGAAAACTTTTAGGGGAATTGAATTGCTCATACTGCCTCCATTGAAATTTTATCAAAAGTATTTCTTTTTACTACTTTCTAGTCTCTTCTTTCATCTTCTTTAATTCCATACTTCATCTGCATTACCTCAATCACATCTTGCAAAGTACGTGATCTTTCGCTTCGCCCGTCCCACAAGCTGAGTTGACGTAACGGAGCGCCCAGCCCGCTGACACCGACTCCGATGAGTCTGACGGCTTGGTTTGGTTTGCGTACTGTGCGCAATAATTTTAGTGCGACTTTGATAATTTCGTCATCCTGATCTACTGGGGAGGGTAGAGTCACTTGCCTTGAAAGTGTAGTGAAATCTGTCCAGCGTATCTTTAATTTGATAGTTTTTCCAGCCAGATCATTTTTGCGTAATTGATTGCCAACTTGTTTTGAAAGCTCGCGTAATGTTTTTTCCAAGGTTCTTTCGTCGGCAATATCTACGTTGAAGGTTGTCTCAGAGCTGATAGATTTTGTCTCGCGTTCGGTCACAATTGGGCGCTCATCTATCCCATGCGCGTGACGCCAAAGCTCGCGCCCATTTTCGCCAAAGAGATGGATCATTTCATCTTGGGGCCAGTTGGCAATGTCGCCGATGGTGTGAATGCCTAATTCGTTTAGTCTGGCAAATGTTTTTGGTCCTACGCCCCAGAGCATATCCGCCGGTAGGGGCGCAAGGAATTGCGCTTCTTCACTTGCGGGTACGATGGTTAAGCCAAAAGGTGCGCCGATTGTTTTTGATGCTGAACGATGCACCGATTTTTTACCAACCTCTGTGGCAATCTTGGCCACGAGTTTATTGGACGCAATGCCGATCGAGCTGGGTAAATGCAAATCGTTTTTAATATCAGCTTGCAGATTAAGCGCGAAGCGTGCTGGGGGTTCGCTTATGTTTGAGATGTCGAGAAAAGCCTCGTCGATGGAAATCTGCTCTAAAAGCGGAGTTAATCCACTTAATTTTTCCATTACTTGTTTTGAGACTTCGCTATAAAGTTTGTGGCGTGGTTCAACAATAATGAGATTGGCGCATAATCTTATGGCACGTGAGGTGGGCATGGCAGAACGAATGCCAAGATGTCTGGCGGCATAAGAACAGGATGCTACTACGCCGCGTTCATTGGGTTTTCCGCCGACTGCAAAGGGTTTACCGCGCAGAGATGGATTTTGAATCTCTTCCACGGAGCAGAAGAATGCATCCAAGTCTAAATGTAATATGATGCGTGACATGCTGTAATTATAGTGCAATGCCAAGAGGGGAAGTTTCAAGTGTAATTGGTAAAAAATGCCCATAAAATAGTCTATTGAATGTATTGAACATTCTTTCGATAAAAGTTATACTAGGGGTAGCGTATAGTCATAGGGAACTTTTTTAAAATGTAAACGTCCTGTTAAGGATTGTTTTTTTGGAGGAAGAAATGAAATTAGGATCAAGAATTTTTACTGTTTTACTTTTACTAGCCCTGATGGTGTCCATCATCCCTGGCAGTGTGCAAACCGCGCGCGCCGCAACTTGTAATTGGGCGCAGTTCGTTGCAGATGTAACAATCCCAGATGGCACCAATTTTGCGCCGAATACTGCCTTTAAGAAAACCTGGCGGTTAAAAAATATAGGCACATGTGCTTGGAATAGTTCTGATGTTTCGCTGGCTTATGATAGCGGCGAAAAAATGAATGCGCCTACATCTGTTGCTTTGCCTGTAACGGTCAACCCCGGGCAGACAGTGGACATTACTGTGGATATGACTTCGCCCGCTGCGGCAGGTCATTACTTCGGCTATTGGAAATTTAAGAGCGCCTCTGGCGGTTTGTTTGGCATTGGTACTACTGCCAATAAATCATTTTGGGTGGAGATCAATGTAACTTCATCCTCTGGCACTGGCTATGACTTTACTGCCAACGCAGGCTCTGCCGCATGGAGTTCTGGTGCTGGCGCATTGACTTTCCCCGGCACAGATGGAAATGCAAGCGGGTTTGCTCTTAAACAAGATAAGCCTAAATTTGAAAGCGGAATTGAATCTGCGCAAGCTGGCTTACTCTTTCAACCGCACAATATCACTAACGGTTTCGTTCAAGGCGCATACCCTGCCTTCCGCGTGTTAAGCGGCGATCGTTTTCAAGCAACGATTGGTTGTGAGAACGCGGCAACTCAATGTTATATTGCTTATCGTTTGGATTATCAAATTGGTTCGGGACCGGTCACCACTTTTTGGACATTCCGTGAAAAATATGAAGGTTGGACATATAACGTTAACTTGGATTTAAGTTCACTTGCAAATCAGGATGTAAAGTTTATTCTGGTAGTGAATGCATCTGGTTCCCCAACAGGCGATCGCGCTTTGTGGGGTAACCCTGTGATTGCGCGCGCAGTCGGCGCTCCACCTGCTCCAACCGCAACCGGGACGCCAGCTACTCCCACCATTACAAAAACGCCAGGTACGGTTACCACCACAGTTACACCGCCTGTTTCGAACTGTGATAAAGCTCAATTTATTGCAGATGTTACCGTGCCCGATGGCACAATGGTTGCACCTGCCGCCACCTTTAAAAAGACATGGCGTTTGAAGAACATCGGCTCTTGCACATGGACAACCGCTTACACGCTTATCTTTGACAGCGGCGAAAAAATGAATGGACCTAGTTCTGCGCCTATGCCTACTAATGTTGCGCCCGGGCAAACCGTTGATATCAGCGTTGATCTGACTGCGCCAAATTCAGCAGGTACCTATCGCGGCTATTGGAAGTTTAAGAATTCAATCGGCGCTACCTTTGGCATTGGCACAACCGCTGCTAAATCATTCTGGGTTGAGATTAAAGTCTCTGGCGCTACAGCCACGCCTGTAACCAGCACTGCTGTAACATCTACTGTTACACCGGCTACTCCCATTGCAGGTTCTAGTTATGACTTTGCGGCAAATATATGTGCGGCAACTTGGTTCAGCGGTGCTGGTCAATTGCCATGCCCTGGCAGTGACGGCGATGCAAGAGGTTTTGTCATCAAACAATTGACGCCAAAACTTGAAAACGGCACAATAGATACACGCCCTGGTTTGCTGACTGTTCCGCAAAATGTTCAAAATGGATATATTCAGGGCTTTTACCCAGTGTATAAAGTTAAAGCGGGTGATAAGTTCCGATCCACAGTTACTTGTGAAGCGAATGCTACATCTTGCTATGTAGTTTTCCGTTTGGATTATCAAGTGAGCGGCGGCTCCATTCAAACGTATTGGGCTTTTGTCGAAAATTTTGAAGGCGCTTTTTATGAAGCTAACTTAGACCTTACCCCGTTGGTTGGTCAGGATGTGAAGTTTATCCTCACAGTCTTAGCAACGGGTCCAGCAACGGGCGACCGCGCCATTTGGGTTGCCCCTGTAATTTATAATTCCATTCCTGGCGCAACATCTACGTCAACAGCCACTTCTACACCTACTTCTACACCTACTGCAACGGCTACATCTACAACCGCTCCGCTGACAAGTTACAAGTTTGACTTTGGCACAGCTGCCTCCGCGCTTGCAACAGGATACACGCGCATTACTGAGACAACTTTATACCCAACTACTGGGTTCGGATGGCTGGATACATCTTCGCTTTCATCCAGAGATCGCGGCACACCAGCAGATCCATTAACTCAAGATTTGGTAATGAATGATGCATCTGCTGCAAAAACTTTCAAAGTGGATTTGGCGAACGGAACATATAACGTCGTTATCACAATGGGCGACAGTCAATATGCTCACGATAACATGGTGGTTAAGGTCAACGGCGCAAATTCTTTGCTAGATGTTGACAACGCAGTTGGTGCATTTACTGTTAATACAATTCCAGTTACCGTCAGCGGTGGATCAATCACCATTGAAATTTCTGATTCTGGCGGAAGCGACCCAACTTGGGTTGTCAATGCAATTGTGATAAATTCAGTTCCATAACATAAGCCTTTTCTACATCACCTATCAAAAGTTCCCGTTGTCGAAAGGCGCGGGAACTTTTGATTTACTTTTTCGTCATAGACCAACAGGAGATATTATGAAATTTTTTTTGATTATTATCTTAATGATATTAACCGCATGTACATCAACGCCGACTCAAACTTCCGCCTCATTCTTTAACCTTGAAACTGGTTCAGGAATTCTATCTATCGATTCCACATCCGAGCAGGTTCAACGTGCCATGTTAGAGAGCGCAACCAAATGGACGACCATTGAATTGAGGG
>VFJR01000201.1 GCA_009885945.1 Anaerolineaceae bacterium | reverse complement strand
TTATTTCTTCTTTTTTTTCGGCTTGCTTTCTTCATCGTCTTCTTCGAGTTCTATCAAACCGCCTAATTCATCAAGAGAGTCAAAGGAGAGCAGATCGAGGCTTTCGAGTTCTTCGTTGAAGGTTAGGTTCTCGAGGGCTTCGTCTATGAAATCGAGCATTTCTTCATCATCGGTATTGGCGGCTAGGCTTTCAAAGTAGGTACGCACATCTTCGCCGCCAATAATAGAAAGCGCCCAGATGGCGGCGTGAATTACGTCGTCATCTTCTTCCTCTTCGGTGAGCATGTTGATCAAGATTTGGCGTGCATCTTGCAGGTTTAATTCACCAGCGGCGCGGGCGGCTTCTTCACGGATTTCAGGTTCTTCATCTAATAACATGCTGATGACAATATCTGCCCAGCGCTCGGGGTTGGAGGAGCGTCCCATTGCCAAGAGCGCGCTGGCTTTCCATTGCGGATCTTCGCGGCGGAAGGATGATTCGATCAGAGTTTCTACTTCGGGTCTGCCTGAGTAACCAAGAGAGGCAAGAGAGTGTCGGCGCAGGTCTGCTTTGTTGTGGTCGTCGTTGGCGGCTTTGAGCAAAGCATCTGTAATCAGGTTGGTAATGTCACCGGGGATTTTATCCAATTCGCCGTAGAGAATAAATTTGCCAAGCTCGCGCGCGGCTTCGGCGCGTACTAGTTGATCGGGATCATTAAGTAAAATTTTAATCAGTGCGCGGGCGGTGCGTAAATCTTCTACAAATTGCAGAAGTTGAATCGCTTGAATGCGAACTTCTGGCTCGGGGTCGTTGATCAGGGTGTGGGCGATGTCGTCGAAGGAGGTGATGGTGTCGCCTTCAGCCAAAGTTAAAAGCCCATTAAGCAGAGCCAGCTTTCGGTTAAGAGAGATGCGGCTCCATATTTCCATTAAGGCTTGTAATGAAGCTGTGTCAATGTCTGAAAAAAGCGAGAAGTATTTTTTTGGAAAGTCTTTGCTCTCGTCGAGCAGGGTGTTGATGATGGTTTGAAAGGATGATTGTGTCATGATTATGGAATGATAATGTTGGCAGGATTAATGAAGTCCATGGCGTTGACGTAGACCATGAAGAGCAGGAGGAAGGTCATGCCCAAGCCATGCACGAGGTTTTCAAATTGGGCGGGCACGCGGCGACGCAGAATAAATTCTGGCAGGAGGAAAAAGAGGCGGCCGCCGTCGAGTGCGGGGAAGGGGAAGAGGTTGAATAAGCCGATGGAAATGTTGAGCGTTGCAATGAGTTGTAATGTGTAAAAGCTTGGTGATTGCACTGGAGCTGGCGAGGTAGGTGTAGGTGCGGGTTCGGCGCGGCTTTCTACATCGCGTGTGATGGCTTGATCGAAGATGTTGTAAATTCCTTTGATGCCAATAAAGCGGCCTTCTTCTGGTGTGATGGTGCCGCGTATGATTTGGGCTGGCATGGAAATGAGCTGATACGCCTGATAGTAAGTCTCTTTCGCCGCGTAAGGAATAGCAACTAGAAAGTTTTCTGGTTTGTTCATAAGCGGTCCAAGTTGAATGCCAAGCGCGCCTTGGTCTTTAGCGCGTTTGCTGGAGGGCATAGCTGTAATTTGTAAAGTTTCGTCGCCGCGTTGAATCTCGAAGGTTATGTTTTTATCAAGATGTGCATAAATGAGATCGCGAACTTTTGCGAGATCATCAGCGGGTTGATCGTTTGCCTGCAAAATAAGATCATCTGCTTTTAACCCAGCTTGTTCCGCAGGAGAATCTGGCAGTACGAGATTGACTTGTACTTTTGTAAAATCTGGTGTGCCGATGTTGGTAAATAAAATACTATAGATGATAATGCCGGCGATCACATTCATGGCGGGTCCAGCGATCAAGACCCAGAAGCGCGCCCAAGGAGATGCGTGTGCGAGTCCGCCTTTAATCTTCGGGTCGTTCTCGCCTTTCGGACGAACGAAACCTCCCAGCGGAAGCCAATTGATGGTGAAGTCTGTGCCGGCGTGCATTTCAGAGATGACGCCTTCTATTTCTGTTGTGCCGCGTTCTGCACCCAAGTTTACTTTTTTAAATTTAATCTTTGGGGCAGGGTTGGATTTGACGATCTCGCCGCGTTTATTTACATCCACGCCGTCTTTGTTATTTTCTTCTATGCGTTCGTTATATTCGAAAGTACGCAGAATAAGTTTGTCTTCGACATGATCGACTGTAATAAGCGCTGATTCATTTTGCACATTGAGCCAATCAAAGGTCATATGGAAATTGCGCGGGATTTCAACGCGCTTGTCGTTGAGAATAAAAAATCCTGCGTTGCGCCAGTAGCGAAATGCGCGCGGGGGTAAGCCAAGCCCAAATTCTTCCACTTCGATCTTGAAGAGCAGAGCCACCAAATAGTGTCCGAGTTCGTGAATGATGATGACGCCTGCAAACACGAGGATAAATAAAGTTATGTTCATTGTTTCACCTTTAAGTCATTATAACGCTGGGGGATAAAAGAAAAATGAGAAGATTTACGTAATTCGTAAAAGATAGAATGGGTGTGATGATGATTTGTTACCTGATCACGTTCATGGTGCGGATCTCGCGTTGGATGCGTTTGCCGTGATCCTTGTGCGCCACGTCCAAATCGTAATCGGTTTGCAATCCCATCCAAAATTGAGGTGTGTTGCCAAAGTAACGTGAGAGGCGCAAGGCAGTATGCCCATCCATGGAACGTTTGCCGCGAATCAACAAATTGAGCTGACGCGCAGGCAATTTTGTTTCACGTGCCAGCTGGGCTTGTGAATATTCCAAGGGTTTGATAAATTCTTCTAACAGTATTTCCCCGGGGTGAATGGGTTTATGCTTTTTTGCCACGAGTTTCCTTTTGATAGTTCACTACTTCAACATTGTGCGAGTGGCAGTGATGCCATTCAAAACATAAACGCCATTCATCTGTGATGCGGATATTATATTGTCCTTCTCGTTTGCCTAATAAGCGCGACAGTTTATTCATGGGCGGTACGCGCAAGTCATTTAAATAACGGGCACTGTTCAATAAACGCATTTTACGCAAGGCTGTTTTTTGAATATCCTGCGGAATGCCGCTGACAATTTCACTTGAATATAGTTTTTTTGTGCGAATGTCTTTGATGGTCATGATCATAGTTTGATTGTATAGCGCAGTGAGTTATATTTCAAGGGGAAAAGGATGATTGTATTTGGTTGACGTTGTGTAGGTGTGGTTCTAAAATGGGTTAGCTACTAGCTATCAGCTATTCGCAATTAGCCAAAAGGATGGTTTATATGACACAAAAAACTGCATTGCCAGCAAGCAAAAAGAAGTGGGTTACATCTGTTGCGGTGATCTCTGTTTTAGCCGCAAGTGGTTATGAAGTAAATAGGCTTTCAGCAGAGCCATCGGGAGAAAAAGATTGCCCGCCTGCTTTTACTGATTCAACTGCTAAGGTAAACACAGAAGTATATGTTGAAACCGCGCCTCTTTCAAAAGGCGAGCTGTTGAAGTGGATTCAAAAAGGCGGGACGATCAACGATGTCAGTTGTTTGGATCGAACACAAGTGTACGGCATTGTGCAAATCACAAATATAGATGATATTAAAAACGCGTTGGTATTTGCCAAAGAAAATAAATTAAAGGTGTCTATGGCAGGCGTGAGGCACAGCATGGGCGGGCAGGCTTTCTATAAGAACAATCTTGTGCTGGATATGCGGAACTTTAACACCATTCAATTGAATGAAGAAAGCAAAACAGTGATTGTGCAAAGCGGTGTCACTTGGCATGATCTTCAAAATGTATTGCATCCGAAATACGCCGTCAAAGCCATGCAATCTACCGATATTTTTACGGTGGGCGGATCCATCTCAGTGAATGCTCATGGTATGGATCATCACGCAGGTTCGGTAGGCAGTTCGATTCGTTCGATGCGCGTGATGCTGGCAGATGGGAGCATCGTCAGTGTCAGCCGCGATGAAAACCCCGAACTCTTTTCCCTCGTAGTAGGCGGATACGGTTTATTCGGCGTGATTCTAGATGTTGAATTGGATGTTGTTGATAATGATGTATATGTAACAGAACGTGAAATCGTCAGCTATAAAGATTTCCCCGCTGTGTTTGAAAATAATATCTTACCCGATCCAAATCTTGGCTTGTTCTATGGGCATCTTTCCACTGCGCCCGCTTCTTTGCTGGATGAAATGATCTTTTATAAATATACAAAAGTGGATCATGGCGACGCGGAGATTCCGCCATTTGGCGAACTCTCCAGCATTAAACTGCGCCGCTTTGTGTTTAACTTTTCTAAGTTTGGGAATTTCCCGATGGCAGTCAAGTGGTATCTCGAAAAAAATGTAGAGCCAAAGATGGAATCCTGCACCGTGAAAGCGCGCACGCAAGCCATGACAGAGGGCGAAGCGTGTTTTGTCTCACGCAATGAACCGATGCACGATTCGGTGAAATATCTGCGCAATGACCTAAAGAACGAAACGGATATCTTGCATGAGTATTTTATTCCGCGCGATCAATTCATTCCCTTTGTAGATGGATTAAGAAAGATCGTTCAAGACAACGACGTGGTTTTGCTCAACGCTTCTGTGCGTGTGATTCACCCCGAACATAACTTCCTTAATTACGCGCCCGCAGAAATGTATTCGATCGTGTTGTATATTAATCAAAAGACATCCCCTGATGGCAATGAAAAAATGGGCGTAGTAACCCGCGAGCTAATTGACCTAACCGCGCAAGTGAACGGCCGCTTCTTCCTGCCGTATCAATTGCACTACAC
>VFJR01000010.1 GCA_009885945.1 Anaerolineaceae bacterium | reverse complement strand
TATCTTTAAAAGAATGATCTTCAAGCGCATCAAGATACCGCCCAATCGCAAATTGCGAGTTATTAGTTTCATAACTGGCCTGAATAATCCAATTACGCAATAGAAGAAAACGGGTAATACCTTCAGGGAGAAGATGGCGTATTACGCGGGGAATTATATAAAATAAATTCACGGTTTAATCTCAAATGGAAGTTTGGCAGAGCAATCTTGAAACCCTGGGCGCGGGGTAAGCAACTGCACCCGTATTGTAGGCATGGTCTCACTACGTTCGTAATAACACAAAATAGGACGAGCAACCCATTCTACCCAAAAGTTATTCTCTTCACCAAACTGCGAATCACTATTTTGATCTCCTACCCCTAATGGGTTACTTACAATTAATGAAAAGCGATGATTTGCAATGTCTCGATAAAAAACTTCAAAGTAATCAAACCTTTGACTCATAGCGCTATCTATGACAATCTTTTTTTCATATTCGGGTACAAGCGGCACATTGTCAACAAACCCAAACGTTAACAGCTGGCGCTGATCTATAAAAAGTACTTCGCCCTGCTGGCTGGCATCACTCACACGCCTACGAATAATTGCCAGGCTTTCATTGACTTCTGAGTGTGAAGGTAATAAATTCAGTTGGCGAGAATTGGAAAGATCTGTTAAAGAAAGGATCCGATCAACATTTCCTGAATAAGAATTTATTCGTAATGTATTTAAAAATTGAAGCATTGGCATAACAACAATCACAATCAAGAGAATGCGTATTACCAGAGGCGTATCGTCTATATACTCCACTAATTGGCGCCCTCCATTAAACCAAGCAATTGCAACTGTAATGACCAAGGCAATAAAAAACATATCCAAGTTGTGCAAGTCGCCGCCGCCGCCTATTTTTGTGCTCGCAATCAAGCCTACTCCTAAAAAAGCGAATAATGGAAGGACAATTGATAGTTTTTGAAGGCTATTCAAGCACCATTTCTTTGAATAGGCTAGATACGCCAAAATGATAATCAACGGTAGGGAAACTTTAATCACACCAAGGAGAATGCCATCGGTATATGTGGCGTTGGGCAATAATCGATACCACAACAACGGCTGAGAATTAAGATGAGAAATTACTCGCTCTGCAGAAACCCCGCTTGCCCAAACAAAAGCGTTAGGAATTATTTTAGGGAAAACAAACCCGCCAATCAGCCCGGCAGAACCCATGGTAATGGAACGAATCCACGTACGCGTTTCAATTTTCCCTGTTGTTAATGGGTCCGACCCAAATTCAAGCATCACTGCCCAAATCCCAATAGCAAAGGTCCAGGTGTAACGGCTAATTGCAGCAAAGTATGCAGCGAGCAAAATGACAGGAAGAGCTGCCCAAAGCGGTTTGCGCCATACAAAGACGAGAAGAATGGCACTAATCACAAGCGGCGTGTGAATGGAAACTTGCCGCAGGTACATAAATACCCATGCACCCATGGCGAGCCAGATAAAGGATTTCTTCTCAGCAGGTGGATAAAAAATAATCAATCCAAATAATAAATATGGCAAAACATTGATGAGGTCCACCCACAAGCGAGCGCCTCGAATGGTTAAGTTTGGCAGGAGAAATGCAAGCCCACCTGTTAACTGACGACCAAAATCAAGAAACGGAGAAAGAGGCGCATCCGCAGGATAGTTATAACGACTTCGCCCAAACAGAATGGAGTAATCCCACAGACGGTTGCCCTCTGACCATTCTAATGAAAACGGATAATTGGTTACATCAGTAAATTGGGCAACTAGAACAATCACAAAGCTAAAAATAAAAATTGAAAGTAAAGATGAATTCCATGTCATCAGGTCTGAAGGCGATCGCGTTAAAATAGCAGCGACAATAAACGCGCATATACTAACGAGAAGCATCCTTAGCGCAATGCCGCTAACAACTAACCCGATAGCTGTAAACTGAAAAACCACAATTGGCAAAGCAACAAAAAATATTACTCCAACCCAACTTAAAGCACCTAATTTTTGACGCTGTTCAATAACCAAAACGATATATGGCATTATTTTTGTTGATTGCCACAGCAATGCAGCAATTGCTATAAACAGTCCCAAAGACAGGAAAACAAATCCAAACAAAGCTAGAAACCATTTTTGAGAGAACGCAAAATACCAATTCCCCGTACCAAGAGCAATGTTGTAAAAATCTATGTAGGCGCCCCAAAGTAAATGGCCTACACCAATTAACAAAAACAGTTTTTCGCTAAAGAATTTTTTTGAATTAATTTCTTTGTGATTGATCTTCAACAAGGTCATAGACTACAAGTATAACAGGATGGTCTATTTGATTAACCGATCTTACGCAAAATGACATGCCATTGCGAGGACGCTATTGCTCTTTATTCAACGCAATTTACTCTTGCTGTGTTAGGGATTGCTTCGCCTCTAAAACCACCCGCAAGTACATCGGGGCAGGCGGGCTCGGCTCGCAAAGATATTCATTTTTAAGGAAAACTGCGTAAGGTCACAGATTAAATACAGGACTTTCGCTTGAAGTGAGGAGATGATAGCATGTAGTCATGATAACCAAGCAGCAATACGTTGAATACCTAATTTGCACAATCGGCAACTACACGAGTTCGCATCTTGCCGAGCATTTGGAAGATGTCAGCCATGATGTTATCACTGACTACCTGAGAAGCGAGCATCTGACAGCACGCGGCATATGGGAATTAGTGTTTCGGCTGATTGAAGATAGCCCTGAAGCCATTATGCTGGTGGATGACAGCGTGCAAGACAAGCGCTACTCACAATTCATCGAACTGGTGAAACTGCAATATAGTGGCGCAGAACATGGTCTGGTGCGCGGCATAGGCATCGTCAATCTGGTACATAGTGCTGGTGCCAAGGAAGATTTTTATCCAATCGACTATCGCATTTACGCACCTGACCAAGACGGCAAGACCAAAAATGAACACTTTTCAGAAATGGTCATCAATGCGGTTTATGCGAAGAAAATCAAGGCAAAACGCATTTTGTTTGATAGCTGGTACGCCTCCGCCGAGAATTTGAAACTGGTTCACCGTTTGGGGTTGATCTTTTTCACTACACTGAAAAGCAACCGCATGGTGAGTTTGAGCAAAGAAGGCGGCTGGATTCATCTGGATGAGATTGATTGGACTACTGAACGACTAAAAAATGGTGTCATGGTCAAGTTGAAAGAAGTACCTTTCAAAGTACAGTTATTCAAGGTGGTTGCCACAAATGGCGACATTGACTGGGTTATCACCAATTGCCCAGATGAGACATTGACCACGCAGGCTGCTCAAGACGCGAGCGACGTGCGCTGGCAAATCGAAGAATTGCATCGTGGACTCAAACAATTGACTGGAACCGAGAAATGCCAGTGTCGTAAAGGACGTTCACAACGCAATCATATTGCTTGTTGTTATCATGCCTGGCTTTCATTGAAAGTCAAAGCCAAAGCTCTTGGCAAAACACTTTACAAAACCAAAGAAGATTTGTTGAGCGATTACCTTCGAACTGAACTCGCTACCCCTCGAATTCATGCTCTTTTACTTGTATAAGCGAAAGTCCTGAAATAATAAAACTTGAATTCATTATTTTTACAACTTTCTATTTCTGACTTAATGCTACACGCAGAATCCTGAGGGTAATCATCAAAAACTATTTTATACAAATTCACTTTGCAGGAAATTCACTATTGCAATCCACTTGATTATTACGCGGTACAAGCAACTGCACAGGAGGTTTAGAAATTGTTAGTATCGGTTCATAATAGCATAATAGTGGTCGTGAAATATAAGCTACCCACAAATTGTTTTCCTCGCCAAAATTATCGGCGCTGCTTTGAACAGGATCTTTAAGTGGCTCGCTAACAATTAATGAAAAACGGCCTGCTTCAAGGTCTTTGTACAGCCCTATAAAATATTCGTCATTGCGGCTTAATGCATTATCCATCATAAGCTTCTTTTCATATTCAGCCACAAGAGGTACTTGAATATAACCAAAGGTTAAAAGTTGACGTTGATCCATAAAAAGAACTTCACCTTTTGTTTTTGCATCATCAACATGTTTACGAATGTTCTCAAGAGTGGTGTTTACATCTTCCTCCAACGGCAAAAAACCAAAGACACGGGGATCGGTCTTGTCAGTTACTCGCAACAGCCACTCAAGATTACCAGAGTAATAAGATGGATGGAATCTCATTAACGGACTGAGAGCTGGAACTATCACCATTAAAAGTGTAATAAGACGGATAAAAATAGAAGTCTCAATAAATTTCAAGGACCAATTATTAATTCCATTTAACCAAGCAACTCCACTGATAAAAACTAAACCAATGATAAACATATCGAGATTATGCAAATCTCCGCCACCGCCTGCTTTGGTGCTGATAATTAATCCAACTACAAGGAACACAATCAACGGAAGTATCAACGATAGTCTTTGCAGCACATGGGATAAAAGCCATTCTTGTTTTAAATAAAGGTAAAGCAAAAAGGTAATTAATGGGAGAACAGCGATTACTAAGCCAAACAAAACACCCTCAGGATATGTTGCATTGGGCAAAAGGCGATACCATAAAAGAGACTGGCTGGTGGCACGCGCAAAGGTATTCTCAAATATTCCCTGTTCAATGCCAAATATAATCCCGACAATTTTGGGGATAGCTATTCCACCAATTATCCCAGCTATGCCCAATTGTGTAGAGCGTATCCAGACTGCCTTATTTAATTCTTTTGGGTATGAAAATTCAAGCATCACAATCCATATTGGGACAGCAAATGTCCATGTAAAGCGACTGATTGCCGCAAAATATGAGGCGGCAACAATAATAGGGAAAGCTATTAACATTGGCTTACGCCAGGCAAAAGCCACCAAGATAGCACTGACTGCTAATGGCGGATGAATGGGTCCTTGACGAATGAAAAGGAAAGTCCATAACGAAGCAAGAATGCGCAAGTGTGTGTGTGTTTGTTCTGATGATTTAAATACGAAAAAGCCAATTAGCATGTAAGGCAAAACACCCATTAAAGCCACCCAAAAACGCGCCGCTGCAATATTTAAGCCAGGAATAAGAAACGGGATCCCACCTGTTATTTGTCTTCCGATATCAAGATAGGGCATAATAGGAATATCAGCTGAATAATCATAACGACTACTTCCAAAGATAATTGAATAATCCCATAAGCGATTTCCCTCTGACCACCCTTGCGAGAAGGGGTACATATTTACATTCATAAACTGTGCCAAGATAGTTATTGTTGCGCCGGAGATAAGCGCGGCTGAGACGAAGGTGCTCCATGTGACGAAATCTGATTCAGATTGTGCAAAGGTGAAAGAAAGCAGAATCAAGCTCAAGGTCCAGACAAAGAGGCGCAGTGGATATGAATCAAAGAGAAAACCCGCAACTGTGAACTGCATGACGGCGGGAAAAGTCAAAAGTGCAAAAGTTCCCAAAATCCATCGAACAAGCATAAAGCGCTCGCGCAGATTAACGAAAGGTTGTATTATTTTTTGAAATTTTTCAGGTAACCATAATGAAGCAAAAAAAATACTGAGTAAAAACAAGCTGATAAATACAAATACAAAAAAAAGAAAGAACCAGGTGCTCGAATAACCATTCCACCACTCACCTGTGCCTTGTGCAATTTGTTGAAAATCAGCAGATGCAAAATACGCGAGGAGAACAAATGAAATAAAACTAATTATTTTCTGAGGATTTGTTTTTGTTGAAGATAGCATATACAGGCAAGTATAACAGCAGCACAATAAGAATAAAAAATCGATTCAAATTACAACTGCGCGTATAGAACTAATTTCAAAGAAATAGCTAAAGCGGCTTCAAATTCAACTACCCTTTATATTAATTGTCATTCAACCATAATGCCAGCATCGAAAGCGCATATAAACGCTTGCCATGGTCTTCCCTGCCTGCGCGATGTTCGTTCAACAAAGCAATTGTTGCATCGCGATTAAAGTAAGTTTGCATTGAATTGCTTTGCAACAACTCACGTGCCCAATCATACAAAGGACCTCTAAACCACGCACTAACGGGAATTCCAAATCCCTGCTTGCTGCGATTTTTTACACTCTCTGGCAAATAGCTAGCAAAAGCTTTTTTTAATAAATATTTACCGCTTCTTCCTTTAACCTTGAGCTGGTCTGGCAAACGAGCAGACCAAGCCACCATTTCCTGATCCAAAAACGGCGAGCGTCCTTCGAGAGATGCCGCCATCGTCATACGATCTGCTTTGACCAGTAAATCTCCGGGCAGATAGGTATGCAAATCCATATATAAAGTGCGGTCCAGTAAACTGCCCTGGGCAGATTCATAATATTGAATTAAATAATCCTGAGCATTGGTTGGTTTGAATTTTTGCGAAAATTCATTTTTCCAAAGTCGGGCGCGTTGCTTGGGTGAAAAATAGGAGCCCCAGCGCAGAATGCTGGCACGTGAATCAAATTGAGGGATTTGAGCAAGTCGTTTAAATCCATTTAATACACTTTGCCCCACAGGCTTATTGGATGAATCAGGCAGAAGGTTTGCAATAGCGGGAATTAAGCCGCGTGTAATAAAACTCGGTGAGTGCATTATTTTGTTGGCAAGTGGGTCAAGCCAATAGCGTTGATAGCCCGCAAAATCTTCGTCGCCGCCATCGCCATTCAAAGCTACGGTAACATGTTCGCGAGTTAACTTTGAAAGGTGGTATAGCGGTATGGCTGAAGCATCAGCAAAGGGTTCGCCAAAGTGACGCAGGATAGTCTGTAGGGTAGACGGAATATCGCCATAGGTTAAAGTAAATTCGTGATGATCTGTGCTGTATTTTTGTGCAACTGCGCGCGCAAAAGGAAGTTCTGAAAAATTTTGTTCCTCAAAGCCCACCGAAAAAGTTTTAACAGGACCACTGCTCAACTCTGCCATTAATGCAACGATAATGCTTGAGTCAAATCCGCCGCTAAGGTGTGCGCCAAGCGGACGTTCACTAAGCAAGCGCATCTTTACAGCTTCCTTCAAGCGTACACGCAATTCTTCCGCAAGCTCATCTTCTGAGGCAGTATGTTTGGGTAAATAATCAAAATCCCAATATTTTTTAATCGTCGCCTGACCATTTTCCCAGACCAACATACTGGCAGGCGGGAGTTTATGAATACCTTGGTAGGCAGTGAATGGATCAGGGATGTATTGCAAGCTGAGATAAAGGTCAATTGCTTCCAAGTTAATCGCGGGCTTGTGCGGCAATGCCGCCAGAATAGCGCTTAATTCAGAGGCATAATACAAGGTTCCATTTTGGATCGTGTAATATATTGGCTTCTTACCCATGCGGTCACGCGCAAGCAAAAGCCGCTGTTTTTTAACATCCCATAATGCCAGCGCAAACATGCCTCTTAATTTTTTTACAAAATCATCCCCTTCGTCTTCATAATAATGAAGGATACATTCTGTATCACTTTTGGTTTTAAAGTGATGTCCGCGTTTATCTAGTTCTGCTTGCATCTCGGGATAGTTATAGCATTCGCCGTTGAGCGTAATCCAAACCGTGTCGTCTTCATTTGAGATGGGTTGATCACCGCCAGCTACATCAATAATTGCAAGACGGCGCATGGCAAGACCTATATTTTGATTTGTGTAAAACCCATCACTATCTGGTCCACGATGCGCGATTGCGGCATTCATTTTTTCCAGGAATATACGCTCGGGTGTTTGTTTATTTGAATGGGAAATTCCACAGATGCCGCACATACTCTATCCTTTTGTAGATATTTGTTCAAGATAATTTTTGTATTGATACGCCGCGTTCTTCCATGAATAGTTTTGCTCTACCCGCTGACGAGCCGCCATGCCCATCTCTTTTCTTTGATTCGAATTCAATATGATTTTTCGCAGCGATTCGCGTAACTCATCCACATTCTCTGTCTGAACTAGGAAGCCTGATTCTGCTTCGATAAGCAATTCATCGTTCCCAGCGATTCTTGTGGCAACCACTGGCAAACCAGTGGACATGGCTTCGAGCACGGCGTTTGGCATTCCTTCATGCCGTGAGGGAAAAAGGAAAATATTCGCCTGATGATATTGTTTGGTCAATTCTTCGCGCGATTGCCAGCCTAGAAAGGTGACGCGCTCAGAAATGCCAAGTTCATTTGATAATGATTTCAATGCTTCAAGCTGAGGTCCATCTCCGGCAATAGACCAATGCCAATCCAAATCTTTAAGTTGGGATAATGCACGCATGCCAAGGTCAAGTCCTTTTTGATACACAATTCTACCTGCAGATAATAAACGCGGCTGAGACCAATCACGCTCAAGAACTATATATTTTTCTGTATTAACGCCATTAGGGATAATAGGGATCAAGAATTTAGAGTCAAATGCTAGGGCAAGGTCACGTAAACCATTGCTGTTGGCAATAACAGCAGATGCTTGTTGCCAAATGATACGCAAAAACGGAGCCATCAACTTGTGAAAGGTTTTGAAGTCGTAAGGGCGAAAACCCGGCACATCCCCACCGCGCAGGGAAACGATATACGGAATTTTATAAAAGAGTTTAAGGATATAAGACACTGCGCCAGAGGGAATGCCGAAAAAAGCTAAAGTGGCGTTCAGCTTATTTCGTAGTGCCCAGCCTACAGCCCAGAATGAAGCGGAGATGATAAAGGCGAGCTGCTCCAAGGCGCTGGATCTATCTTTTCTATGGCGCAGAGCAGGGATTCGGTAAATAGTAACGCCATCTAAAATTTCTTTATTAGGTTGTTTTGCAAAACGGGCAGTAACTACAGAAACTTGAAGTCCCAGCGCGGCGAGTTCGCGTGCAATGTTTGCACTGGCATTCCCCGCTCCGCCGCCAATGGGTGGATATTCACTGTTGATAATGAGAATGTGCATTCTTATTTGCGGATGTTGAAAATTTCTCTAATAGTATAAGTAGGCTTTTTCTGTGACTCATGATAGGTTCGCGCCAGAAGTTCCGCAATGAGCCCCATGAGAATGGATTGAAATCCCATAATCACAAACATGACACCCACAAGCAGAAGAGGCGATGTTGAAGCTGGAACCTGCCAAAACGTGCGCCGAACAAAAAGGTAGAGCAAATCAAATACTCCCAATGCAGAAAGCAAAAGGCCCGCGCCGCCAAAAAGGTAAATGGGCTTATTAGAATAACTAAGCAAAAATTTCACAGTAAATAGATCAAGCAATACTTTGATAGTACGTTCAAGACCATATTTGGCTTTTCCAAATTTACGTGGGTGATGGCGTACAGGCAATTCTGTAATACGCGCACCGATTGAATGAGCAAACACAGGGATAAAGCGGTGCATTTCGCCGTATAGACGAAAGCCAGCTAAAGCTTCACGACGATATGCTTTTAGCGTGCAACCATAATCGTGAAGATGTACGCCGGTCACTTGCGAAATCAACCAATTGGCGGCATTGGATGGGAGTGTGCGAGTAAAAGTATTATCTTTGCGAAATTTACGCCAGCCACTGACCAAGTCATAGCCTTCATCTAGTTTTGCTAAGAGCATGGGAATATCAGCAGGGTCATTTTGTAAATCTGCGTCAAGCAAAACAATGATTTCGCCCGATGAATAATCAATGCCTGCGGCAATAGCGGCGGTTTGCCCAAAATTACGGCGAAATTGTACAACCCGTACATGTTTTTTATCTTTTTGCGCAAGTTTTTTTAATTCGTTGATACTGTTATCGCGCGAGCCATCATCCACCAATATAAGTTCCCACTCTTTTTTGATTAATTTAAGTGCAGCATCGACCGCATTATATAAAAGCGGGATATTTTCTTCTTCATTATATACTGGAACAATAAGGGAAAGGTAAGGCATGATTTCTCAGGGAAATTTTAGTCGATTATTTCTTCACGCGTAAACGCTTCATATCTGCATCTACCATCATGGTAACAAGCTGTTTGAAATCAACTTTAAGATTCCAACCAAGCTTCTTTTTTGCAAGTGAAGGATCAGAAATTAATAAATCCACCTCGGCTGGGCGGTAAAAACGCTCATCTTGAACAACATATTGCTTATAATCAAGCCCGACATGTGCAAATGCAATTTCGCAAAACTCACGCACAGAATGCGATTCGCCAGTACCAATCACATAATTATCCGGTTCAGCCTGCTGAAGCATAAGCCACATAGCTTCAACGTAATCACCTGCAAAACCCCAATCACGCTGTGCTTCTAGGTTTCCGAGGCGCAATTCTTTTGCAAGTTCCAATTTGATGCGCGCCACTGCGTCAGAAATTTTGCGAGTGACAAATTCAAGCCCGCGGCGCGGGGATTCATGATTAAATAAAATACCAGAAGCCGCAAATAAATTAAATGACTCACGGTAATTAATGGTAATCCAATGCCCATATACTTTTGCAACTCCATAAGGACTACGTGGATAAAAAGGAGTGTTTTCGCTTTGAGGCACTTCCAGCACTTTGCCGAACATTTCGCTGGAAGATGCTTGATAGAAACGGATTTTAGGGTCAATGAAGCGAATCGCTTCTAACATGCGCGTAACACCTAAAGCTGTAATATCCCCTGTTAAAGCAGGCTGATTCCATGAGGTAGGCACAAAGGATTGCGCAGCAAGGTTATAAATTTCTGAGGGTCTATGTTCTTCTAATAACCCAAGCAGTGAGCCTTGATCATGCAAATCCCCTTGTACAATCGTGATTTGATCCATAAGGTGTTCAATACGCTCATAGTTCATTGTGCTGGAACGGCGTACCATTCCCACAACTTTGTAACCTTTTTTTAGTAGTAATTCCGCCAAGTATGAACCGTCTTGACCATTAATCCCAGTGACAAAAGCAACAGGCATAATTTCTCCTAATCAAAATTCAATCGCTGAATTATAAACTTTATCAAATGGGTGTCAAGCGGAATTAAAAATCCCCGCCAGATTTGGGCGGGGATTTTATTTTTTAGATGTGTCGATTACTGCGCGGGTCAAAGGCGTCTCTCAAGCCGTCGCCAATGAGATTGATAGTCAAAATGGTAAAAACAATAAACAAACTGGGGAAAATCCACATCCACCATGAACCTTGTGAAATAAACGATTGGGCTGAAGTAAGCATATTACCCCACGAAGCTGTTGGGGGTTGAATTCCTAACCCGAGGAAGGAAACATAAGCTTCAGAAAGAATTGCGCCTGCCAAGCCTAAGGTGGTAGAAACAATGATAATACCCATCGTATTTGGAATCAAATGGCGGAAAAAAATTCGTGTGTTACTTGCACCAAGCGATCTTGAAACAGAGACATAATCCAACTCTTTAAGAGAAAGAACATTGGCGCGGATAATACGAGCAAGCACCATCCAAGAAGTGAAACCAACTACAAAAATCACGATTATGATGCTTCCACTGATTGCTCGCCCAAAAATCATGATGGAATCAATTTCCTTACCAATAAATTTGCCAAGCACAATTAGCAGAAAAAGCTGTGGGATGGAGAGCATCGATTCGGTAAAGCGCATCAAAATTGCATCCACCCAGCCGCCATAATAAGCAGCGATTCCGCCAATTAATACACCGAGAGTTACTTGAATGATCACTGCTAATGCACCGACAACCAGCGAAACCTGTCCGCCATAAATAATGCGTGCAAAAACATCACGCCCGGTGCTATCAGTACCCATCCAATATTGCTGTGAGGGCGGGCTCAAACGAGCTTGTAAATCGACCGCATTGGCTGTTTTCTGTGTTACAAAAAGTGCGCCGCCAATGATATATACGAGCAAAAAGGCGAAGCCTATCATACCGTAGACCGCCATACGATGTTTACGAAATCGCCTCCATACTAATTGACCTGGAGTCAAAACTTTAGCAGAAATCGCGGAATTAAAAACAGGACTATCTAATGTGGGAACATCTGTGGTCATTTTCTAATCTCCATTAGCTAATCTTAATACGGGGGTCAACGAATGTATACAAGACGTCTGTCAGAATGGTAAATGTTACAACTGCGATAGAAATAATCAAAAGGATGCCCAGCACTACGGGATAATCGCTCCTTTGGGCATATTCCCAAAACAACCTACCCATTCCAGGCCAAGAGAAAATCGATTCAGTTACAATGGCGCCGCCTAAGAAGAATGGAATGTCCAAGCCAACTATCGTCACAAGCGGTAAAGCTGCATTACGCAAAGCATGTTTAAACAAAACAGCGCGGGTGGTTAATCCTTTTGCGCGGGCGGTACGGATATAGTCTGAGCCTAATACTTCCAACATGCTGGTACGAACAAAACGAGAATAGCCAGCAGATTGAACAAATACCAAGGCAGTCACTGGCAAAATCATATTGTAAATATATTGCACAGGGTCTTTTTTATCCCAAACCGCCGCACCTGTCGGCAAGTATGGCAATCCCCATTCTTTAAATTGGACTGCGAAAATTAACAACAAACCCAGCGCGCTAAAAAATATCGGCATTGAAAATCCGATAAATGAAAATGTGGTAATGACATTATCCAAAAGAGAGTATTGCTTGACCGCAGAAATAATACCCAAAATTAATGCGGCAATAATGGTAAAAAATTCAGTAACAAACATAAGCGCCATGGTGTTCGGCAGTCTTTGAAAGATTAACTTAGTAACTGGCTGCTTGGCAAAAAATGAATTGCCTAAGTCGCCTTGGGCAGCAAGCCCCAACCATTTGAAATATTGAACAGGCAGAGGTTGATTGAGTCCTAATCGTTCACGCAGCGCGGCTTTATCTTCTGCGCTCATACGCGGGTTAGCAGCATATTGCGCAATCGGATCGCCTGAAAAACGCGTTAAGAGAAAACATAAAACAGTAATAATTAATAATGTGAAAAAAGCCTGTGCTGAGCGCCGCGCTAGATAAGACCACATAGGAACCTCCAACCTGTAAAGCTAGGTTAAATTAAATACCTCTAATTTTATTCACTGCATAATCAGACGAGAGGCAGGGGAGACCCTGCCTCTCGTTTCAATCTAAAAAACTTCTTGCTTATTCAGTTACGTCCCACATTTCGGCGTTCCAGTTCATGTTGCTTTGAGGACCGGTAGGACCCCAAACAAAACGAGGGGTGGAACCAAATACATCACCGCGGGCATACATTGGAATTACATAGTAATTCTCAGCGACGTATTTCTGTACTTCGTCAATGATCAACTTACGAGCAGCAATATCAACAGTTGCTAATGAGGAATCAACTAAATCTGAGAGGAAAGGATCACAGTTGTGATACCAGTTGGTGCCATCTGGTTTTTCAGCATTTGGCACAGACTCGCATTGGAAGTTGTCTGTGTAAGGATCTGGGTAGAAGCCTGTGGTGTAACCGCCCAAGTCATAGTTACCAGTGGTCAAAGGACCACCGTCAACATATTGACCGAAGAAGGTACCAGCAGGGGTATGAATTTGTTTGAACTCAACACCGATCTTGGCGAGATCAGATTGAACAGCCAAGGCAGCTTCAATACGAATTGGAGCAGTGGTGGTTTCAAAGTTGAAGGACAACTTGGTTTCAACGCCATTGCAGTCGCCGCTACGGATACCGTCAGCGCCGAGTGTATAGCCAGCTTCTTCAAGCAAAGCAGCGGCTTTATCTGCATCATATGATTCAACTTCGAGATTGGTGTTTGTCCAAGCAGTATTTGGCCATTGGCTTACTGGAACGGCAGTGTAACCGCTCAACAATGAGTCAACGATGGCTTGGCGATTAATACCGATAGTAATAGCATGACGGACATTGATGTCCTTGAATGGGCAGAAGCCTTCATTGTCAGCTTTACCACGGCCATCTACACCTTCGGTGCGGCCCAAGTTAAAGAAGTAATGTTCGAAATCGGAACCAGCAACAACGGTGAGTTTGACACCGGGCTCAAGAGCCTTAAGTGCAACGATATCGCCTTCAGAGAAGTTAGGATACCAATCTACATCACCGGTTTGTAAAGCGGCTTTTGCGGCTTCAGAGTCAGCAACGAAGCGGATCTGAACACGGTCAAGCTTTGCGAGACCACCAACATAGTTGGGGTTGGGGAGCATGGTCATATAATCGCCAGGAATCCATTCGGTAAGAACAAATGGACCACTACCAACGGTGGGCATGCGAATGAAATCATTGGTTTCCAAAGCAGTCTGTCCGCCAAGAATATGTTCAGGGATGATCGCGCCGCCATTGTTAGGACCTTGTGTGAACAAAGTCTGCCAAGGTGGGTAGAGTTCAGCAAACTTGATTACAACAGTCAAGTCATCAGGTGTTTCGACGCTTGCAATTTTGTCATAACCAGTGCGGGATGCAGGGGCATTACCAGGATCCATAACAGCTTCCCAAGTAAATTTGACATCTTTGGATGTCAAAGGTGTGCCATCTGACCAGAAGAGGCAGTCTTTCAACTTCCAAGTAATGGTCAAACCATCAGCAGACACGCCGCCGTTTTCAGTGGATGGGATTTCAGCAGCCAATTCAGGTACGAAGGCGCTTTGATCGTCCCATTCAGCGAGACCAACCAAGGTCAACTGAGTGACCCAAATGGCGAAGGACATCTGGCTGAAGTAAGGAACAATGCTATCAGGTTCCTGATCGAAGGCGCCAGTCACAGACTTACCGCCATCAGGGAACGCAACTGGCTCTGTGCCAGCAGGGGCACAAGCAGGAGCTTCAGTCATTGCAACTTCTGTAGCAGGAGCTTCAGTCATTGCAGGGGTCGCGGCGCCACAAGCAGCAAGTACCATGCTGGCAAGGACGAGCAGCGACAACAAAACGTACGTATTTTTTTTCATATTTCTCCTCCAAGAGAATGTGAAGTTTTAGAGGCTGGAAAAAACTTCCGTGCCTCCTTTGACACCCAAGATTATACAACAAAAATGCTCTGAATAATAAGGTGCTTTATTAAACTACAATGATAATGGCATCCTAAAACTATTCAATACTACTTGAGAGGGGTCTTTACACAATACCCCCCAATGCTAAAGTGTTTGGTTTAGACCGCGATCTGCTGCTAGCGGTCAAAACCAAGCAAGCTATGCGTCTTACGTAAGCCCTGACCAGTAAAGGAAATATCCAATACATTTACGAGTGAACTCATCTATAATGTACTTAATGTTAACTGTTGCAATTCAAGCTGGCGGGCAATCTTCACGCATGGGTGAAGACAAAGCACTCAAGCCTTTTTTAGGTAAGCCGCTCATTCAACGCGTGATCGAAAGACTCTCTCCAATTGCTGATGAATTAATTGTAACGACGAATCGCTCAGCCGACTATGCCTTCCTTAACGTACGCCTCATTCCCGACCTCAAACCTGGGCGCGGTGCCTTAGGCGGACTCTACACTGCAATCGCTTCTGCCACTTCCCCATTCGTAGCAATAGCAGCTTGCGATATGCCCTTCGCTAGTAAAAATTTCTTCGAAGGCGCAACCAGCCTCATGGTAGAAAAAGATGCGGATGTGGTCATTGCAAAAACAGCCGAAGGCTACGAACCTCTGCACGCTTTATATCGGCGTGAGACCTGCATGCCCGCCATTGAAGCCGCTATTGCTTCAGATTTATGGAAAGTGACAGCGTGGTTTCCGCAAGTTAAAGTATATACACTCACGCCGGATGAAATAAAATTATTTGACCCATCAGGTTTATGCTTTTGGAACGTAAACACACCTGAAGATTTTTTAGAAGCCGAAAAAAAAGCTAACGCACAATAAGCACCGGACACGGAGCATGTGCTACAACTTTTTGGCTTGTGCTTCCTAACAATAATCCAGCAAGTGTGCCTAACCCGCGTGAGCCCATCACGATCACCTCGCTCTTGCGCGTGGTTGCTACATTGATAATCGCCTCTGCTATTGGACCTTCAAGCAATTCAATATGAATTTCACAAGGAGTTTTCTCTGCCTCTTTGACCGCGTTTTGCAAAATAGCATTAGCTTCTTCCATGCGGGTGTTAATCGCAAATTGCATATTCGGCTCTCCAAGATATGCCGGTATAAAGTCGTATACCGTCACAATTCGCAGTTCTTTTGCGTTCATTGTACGTGCCAAATCAGCGGCAACACGAGCGGCATGCAAGGCATGCTCCGAACCATCTACTGCCAATAAAATTTTGTTGAACATTTTTTCTCCTTTTGGGTGAGTTACAATTTCAGTGTAGAACTGTTTTGTATAAATTTTGTTTGAGGAGCTACTGCATATGTCACTAAATCTTGATGTCATTCGTCAGCAATTTCCGTCATTAAATCGCCCTGCTGTTTTCTTCGACAATCCCGGCGGCACACAGATTACAAAGAAAAGCCTTGATCGTATCAATCACTATTTGCTTGAAAATAACGCCAACCACGAAGGCATGTTTGAAACCAGCCGTAAATCGGATGAAGTGCTGCACGAAGCACACGTTGCCATGGCAGATTTCCTCAATGCATCCCGCCCTGAGGAAATTATCTTCGGCAACAATATGACCACCCTTTCTCTACATATTTCGCGTTCACTTGCCCGCAATTTAAACGCAGGCGATGAAATTGTTGTAACACGCTTAGATCATGACGCGAACATTTCTCCGTGGTTGTTGGTAGCAGAAGACAAAGGCTGTAAAGTAACCTGGATTGATTTCGATGTAGAAGACGGCACACTTAAAGTAGATGAGTTTGCCAAAGCAATGGGACGTAAGCCGAAGATCGCCGCGTTTGGCTATGCTTCGAATGCGCTTGGCACAGTAAATCCTGTGCGTAAACTAACCAAGATGGCAAAAGATGCAGGCGCGTTGGTTTATATTGACGCGGTGCAATACGCTCCGCATGGACCTATTGATGTGCAGGATTTAAATTGCGATTTTCTAGCCTGTTCATCCTATAAATTCTTTGGTCCGCACGCAGGCGCGTTATATGGGAAATATGATTTATTGAATGAGTTAAAGGCCTATAAAGTTCGCCCTGCAACGAATGAATTGCCTGGTAAATTTGAAACAGGCACACAAAATCATGAGGGTATAGCTGGCTTTTTGGGCGCGCTAGAATATTTCGAGTGGATTGGAAATCAATTCGGGCAGGATCAAGCTGAGGCGTGGAGAGAGGCGGGTTTCTCCGGTCGCAGGT
>VFJR01000127.1 GCA_009885945.1 Anaerolineaceae bacterium | reverse complement strand
TATTGCGCTGGTTGTATCCGTTGCTTTGGGGGTTTTGGCCTTGTTTCAACGTCAAATTGCTGTGACGAATCAAAAAATATCGTTTGCGCGCGAGTTATCTGCTCAGGCAAAGAATAACTTAACGAGTGATCCTGAGCTCAGCCTTTTATTGGCATTGCAGGCAGTAGATGTGACCACTGATGCGAAACAGCCTATATTAATAGAAACTTACGATTCGCTGCGACTCTCTGCGCAAAATTCAAGAGTTCGATATGCATTGAAAGCGAATGAACAAGCCGCGACCGTAAATTCTGTCGCATTTAACTCAGCAGGGAATCGTCTTGCGGCTGCAGATAAATTAGGTGTTGTTACTGTATGGGATACATCTGCTCTTTTGGATTCAAAAGGCGGCGCAATTTCTGCCCAACCCGTTTTTATCTTTAAGGCTGAAGGGGATGTTCCTGTTCTAACTATTGATTTTAGCCCAGATGGAAAGATGCTGGCGCTGGGCGATGAACAAGGGCAAATCATTCTGCTGGATGCATCAAGTGGACAAGTAATTCGCACATCTATAGCTCATGGTGGCGCTATTCGAGATATGGAATTTAGCCCAGATGGATCACTATTAGCTGTAGCATCTGATGATGGATACGCAAGTATTCGAGATGTAAAAACAGATCAGGAAATACAGGCTTTTACGAACGAATCAAATACTCCGATCACCAGTGTTTCCTTCAATGCAGATGGAACACAAATTGCCACATCCAATGTGGATGCAAATGTCACTATTTGGGATGTTCCAACCGGAGAAGTTCTTTACACCTTATCTTATATTTGTGGAATTGTTGCAGATGTTGCTATCAGCCCAGATGGCAGCCAAGTAGCCACCAGTGAATGGTGTCCACCAGAAAATTTGGTGAAAACTGTAATTCTAAATTCTCTTTCAGAAACAAGCGTTGTAGTGGCGAGCCTTAATTCCGATCAGCTCATTTGGGAAGATACACATACCGAAAATGTAAATGAATTAGCATTTAGCCCGGATGGTAACTGGCTCGCCAGTGCAGGCGATGATGACACGGTTGTCGTTTCCGATATGCGCAATGAAGGCGCTACAAAATTTGTCTTATATGACGATTTCGGATTATTTTCGGTTGCCTACAGCCCGGATGGTAAGTATATTGTCACAGGCAATGCCGCGGGCATCGTAAAGATCTGGGATGCTTCTCCAATTGGCGGGTATGAATCTGGAATACTCGATGGACAGCTTATTAGAGTAAATGATTTGATTTATAGCCAAGATGGAACTCGTCTGGTAACTTCTGGTTTGGCTTTAATTCCAGATAGTGAACCAGTCCAAAACATTTGGAATTTGGCAGACGGTACATCGGTAAAAAGAACCAGCGATGCAGACATTAGAAGCCTTGATTTAAGCCCGGATGGAAAAACGATAGTAGCCGGAACTGACAGCCCTGCTTGCGAAATTGTCATTTTTGACGCGATTTCTGGTAAGGAAACAGATGTGCTCTATGATCCAGCTTGTGAAAACAACGGTAGTAACACCATTTATGACGTTGCCTATAGCTCTGATGGTAAATTTGTTGCTGTGGCAGAAGGTGCGACTCGTGCTGCAATTTTTGACCTATCTTCCGGCGATGTCGTACAGGAATTTGATGTTACCGATGAAGGCAGTTTTGTATACAGTGTGGCATTAAGCCCGGATGGTAAATTGCTTGCGACAGGCGATGAAAATGCTTTGGTCAAACTCTGGGATATTAAGAGTGGAAAGATAGTAAGCACGTTTGAAGGGCATACTGGCTGGGTCTATGCTGTGGCATTTAGCGCGGACGGAAAACAAATTCTCAGTGGCGCCGCAGATGGAATCGCCATTCTTTGGGATGTTGAGAAAGAGACAAAACTCTCCACTCTCAAAGGTCACGCGGCGGGAATAAAAAAGGCTGTATTTAATCCGGATGGCTTATTGATCGCCACTGCGAGTGATGATGGTTCTGTTAAAATTTGGGATGCATCCGATGGCACCTTGATCAGTACTATATCCATCGGAACGGGTTCGGTTTCAGCCTTAGCATTCAGCCCGGATGGAAAAACTATTGCGGCGGGCAGTCGCGATGGCGGAGTGCGCTTCTATTTTGTAAAATTTGAAGATCTTTTGGCAATGGCACAAACAAGGGTTACGCGCTCACTGACTTTGGATGAATGTAAAACATATCTCCATGTAGAGCAGTGCCCAACAGTACCCTGATTTTTTTAAGGAAGTTCTTTGTAGATGAAACAAAAATACAGCCACTGTAATAGTGGCTGTATTTTTGTTGAACTACTGTTATATATCCCCAGGCTCATCCGCCATTCTCACGATCCTCGGTGAGAATTTCCCAACCACATCCACCAGATCATGTTGAGCTGAGATGACCGAATCAATTGGCTTATACGCCTGCGGAGATTCGTCAATGCCGCCGCCCAGTAAACTAACGCCGCGTTCTTTAAGATATTCATCCCGCGCCGATTTGCTGATGGAATTCAACGCGGCTCTTCTGCTCATCAACCTGCCTGCACCATGTGAAGCGGATTCAAGCGACTCGCTTACGCCTCTGCCTCTCACAACATAGCCTGCATCGCCCATTGAGCCGGGGATAATGCCCATCACGCCAACTCCCGCGGGCGTTGCGCCTTTGCGATGCACGATCACATTTCTGCCATCTGCAAGTTTTTCTTTCCATGCAAAGTTATGATGATTCTCTACAACCGCAACTTCTTTCAAACCCATCGCCGCAGAAACGTGTTTGTGAATAATAAAATGATTCGCCGAAGCAAACCTGCCAGCTAATTCCATCGAAAGCCAATACTCCTGACCATCTTCTGAATCTAGTGAAAGCCATGCCAGATGGCGCACACTTTTATCAAGGTCTGGTTGCTTTTCCATTGCCAGTTTTGAAAACCGATCCGCGATCCTTGCGCCTACTCCGCGTGAACCGCTGTGCGAAAGCAAAGCAAGGTATTCGCCGGGCTCTAAGCCAAACATCGGCTCATGTAATTTAAAAAATCCCCATTCAACAAAATGATTTCCGGTGCCGGATGTGCCCAATTGATTCATGGCGGTATCTTTAAGCATTTTCAACTGGCGGGTTGCATGCCAGGCGTCATCGTCCAAGACCGCATGTTGTGCCTTTTTACTGCCCGTCCATTTTGAACCCATGCCAAACATAGTTTCATTCCACAGCGATTCTTCGAACATGCCTTTTTTCTGTCCAAGCAAATGCGGCGAGACTTCATATAAAGACAATCGCATTCTGCAAGCAATATCCACGCCGACAGCATAAGGGATGACCACATTATCAGTTGCCAACACGCCGCCAATTGGAAGACCATAACCAACGTGCGCATCGGGCATTAACGCGCCCGTGACCGTCACTGGCAGGCGCATAGAATTCTCCATTTGTTTGACAGCTTCTGGGTCAATATGTTCTCGTCCCCAAATAGGAAATGCAAGCGGCGACTCGCGCAATGCTGTGGGGGATGGTTCATCTTTTTTTGTGAGACGAATACACTCCCGCGCTAAATCTGCCAGCAACGCATCTGCTAGAAAAATGCCAGGGTCTTGCCGAACAGCCTCAAGCTGATGAAGAACCGCCTCGCGACTCAAGCCTCGAGCTGATAACCCCTCCGCCGCAATTTTTGCCACGCCGATAATTTTCCCATCGGGCCAGTTGTTTAATTTCAGAATCTTTCCTGTGATTGTGTTCATTGTATTTTTCCTATCCGTAATTCGCAATGCGCAGAACGTCCCGAAGGTTTCCTTGAAAAACCTTGTCGTGCTCATTAAACCTTCGGGACGGTGTCCTTGGATATGTATTGCGGGTTACGTATTAATTTCATCAGGCTTCTTGCAAGGTCCCTCGCATGTTAGCGTAGTGAACACCTCAACCTGAAGTATCCACTCGCCATTCACTGTGCGCTGCCACTTTGCAGAATAAACACCAGAAGCATGCACTAACTTTCCTTCGACGGTGTAAGAGCCTTTCCAGTTTCCTAATTCTTCCGCCAATCCCCAATCTTCATTGATCGTTATCTCGCGCGGTGTGCGGCGATAGACTGTGCTTGGGTCATTGCGAAAAACTTCTGCCCAGCGTATTTCTTCCTCTTCCGCACCGTGATATTGATCACTGCGCCCGGTGACGATGAGGTAGTTTGGCGCTAGTAATTTTCGTATGCCCGCCGCATCTTTATTTTCTATGGCGAGATTAAATTGTTCGCGTGCGTAGTGAATTAGTTCATTTGATGTTTTCATTTTTAAATCCTTTTTAAACATAAAGGGCACGAAGGTCACTAAGGAAAACCAAAACCTTAATATTTCCCCCTTGGTGTACTTGGTGTCCTTCGTGTTTAATTTTTAACTTTCTTCCAACTTCCACAGCTCGCGCATTTCTGGGCTGGTTTCTAGTAATTGATCCAGTGTACCTTCTGATTCGATTTTGCCGTCTTTCATCACAATAATGTGATCGGCGCGGCGCAGGAGCGGACGGCGGTGAGAAACAACCAGGCAGGTTATGTCATTATTTTCAAATATACGTTCCCATAGTTTTTGTTCAGTTTCAACATCCAACGCGCTGGAGAGATCGTCAAAGACCACGAGTTCAGGTTCGCGGATGAACATACGCGCGGCGGCGGCTCGCTGTGCCTGCCCGCCGGAGAGTTTAACGCCGCGTGCCCCGACCATGGTTTCGAGATTATCTTCTAGTTGCTCAAGGTCACGATCCATGACTGCTAGTTTTGTTGCCGCGTAAATTTCTTCATCTGTTTTGTTCATCCCTAGCAAAATATTATTTCGTAAAGTATTGCTGAATAAGCGCGGCACCTGAGCTGTATACGCAACACGCGGCGAGACGAGAAAATTGCTGGGATCAGTGATTAAATTTTGATTCCAGCGCAGTTCACCTGAATCTGCTGGCAGCAAGCCAAGTAATGCGCGCAAGACGGTTGTTTTACCAGAGCCGACTCTGCCGGTGATTACTGTTAGAGTGCCGCGCTTGATTTGCAAAGAAACATCTTTGATGCCGTTGGGTGACCCGGCGTAGTGAAAAGTTAAATGGTCAGCGGTCAGGCTAAGGAGTGAGTCGGATGCGCTTTTTGTCGCATAGATCACTTCTGGGAGTTCGTTATCTAAATTAATATAGCTGTGTTCCACAAGCGCATGCAGTGGCGCATTTTCCATGAGGTGATACATGCGCTGAACAGAAACATCCAGTTGTTTGTAACGCGCAAATAGCTCGCCCGCGAAGGTAGTTAGGTCGCCCATGCTTTGCAGCAGATAAACGAACAGAGAAAAATCACCAAGCGTGAAATGACCGGTACGCATGGATTGACCCACCAGCACTAGGATCATTCCTGTGCCAAGCGTGGATGTGTTGCGATAAATAGAGCCGAGAATTTCATCGAACAATTTTTCGCGCACGGTTAATTTTTGACGCACATCATTTAATTTGTGAAAATGCTCGATTACGCCTTTTTCTGCCGCCGCAATTTTTACGGCTTGCACCGCGCCGAAAAATTCACCGATAAAACCTGCTACTTTGCCGCTTGCCTGCCGTGATGCTTGTCGATAATGTTCAATGCGGCTGGTGGCGAGGTTGGCAATAATACCAACGATGATCAATGGAGTTAATGCCATGGCTGTCACAGATGGGTTGATCTGTGTCATTAATAGAATTGAATACGCAATGATAATGATGCCGACCATGATGTCATTGATCAGAATCACAAAGAGCGGGATTTCGATAACGTCACTTTTAAAACGGCTGACGGCTTCCCCGGGCGAATCGGGCAGTTGTGATGCGCCGGGACGTTTGAGAATATAGCGCAATAAATTCTTGCGCAACAACATGCCCATGTCTGCAAAGATCGGCACATCGGCATAATAAAACCCATAACTGGAAATGACGCGCCCAAGCCAGACGGCAATAAAGAATGCGACGATTGTCCAAATGCCAAAGGTGAGCTGTGCTTCGCCGGTGAGCATGTCGAAAAAGGCTTTGATGATTAACGCGGGCGCAACCTGACTTGAAAAACGCATCAAGGCAACAGATATAAAATCAATGATCCACAGCAGCGGGCGAAAGCGAATTAATTCCCATGCCACTTTCCAAGCGGGCAGGGCTGGAATTTTTTGTGTGAAGGTTGTTGAGGTCATAATAGATTTCCTTTTTTAAATTGCCTTACGCAGAACTAAAATCTTTTTCACCGCCAAGGCGCAGAGAGCGCCAAGTTTTTTCATAGTTGCCAAGGTTTTTTCTTGGCGGCTTTCATATAGCTTTGGCGTCATGGCGACTTGGCGGTTAGCGCCTTTAACGTCTTTTGCACATTACCCTAGCACTTCTTCCATGCCGGTTTGTAGTAATTGATAAAAACGCGAATTTGAATCGGCGGCTAATGTTTTGCGGTTGCCATATTCGCTAACCTTGCCTTGGTCGAGGATCAAAATGTCATCGGCGCGCTGCACGGTGTCTAAGCGGTGAGCGATGATGATGGCGGTGCGATTCTTTAATAATTTATCAATAGCATGTTCCAGCTTTTGCTCTGTTGCTGGATCAAGCCTTGAGGAGGCTTCATCAAGAATCACCAAGCCGGGATTTCTTAAAAAGACGCGTGTGAAGGCTAGTAACTGCGCTTCACCTGCCGACAAGGAGCGTGATCCTGTTTCGAGTTCAGTATCCAAACCGTCGGGCAGATTCTGATACCAGTCGCCGAGCTCTAATTCATGCAGGGTGGCGATGATCTTTTCGTCGGGTATCGAGTGATCGAAGAAGGTTAAATTTTCGCGGATGCTGGCGCGGAAAAGTTGCACGTCTTGTGTGACGATGGCAATGTTCTTTCTCAGCGATTCCAATTGTGTCTCGCGGATATCGGCATTGTTAATTTTGATACTGCCAGATTTCACATCATACAAACGGAAGATTAAACGTCCGATGGTGGTTTTGCCGCTGCCAGTGCGTCCGAGCAGCCCAAGTGTTGAACCAGCTTTCAGATTAAGCGAGAGCGATTTTAGGATTTGGTCATCGTTGTTGTACGAGAAATCGACATTTTCAAAAGTTAAAGCCAGCGGGTGAGAGCTAATCTCTGCGCCTGTGCCGTCTATTACATCGCGTTTGAAATTGCGAAACTCGGTTAAGCGTTGCACACACGCGCCGATGGTTTGGAAACTTTCAATTTCATGAGTCATTGCCCAAAAAGGTTCTTCTAATAAATTGATGTAATGCACAAAAAGATATACTGTGCCAACTGTGATCAACCCTGCGCTGAAAAGCCAATAGCCGCTGGTGATGGATAACACGTTGCCGAGAATCAGCGCAAAGACCATTGAGTTTTCAAGTATCCAGCGTTTGAAGTGTGCGCGGCGGCTGTGAATGAGAATTTCCTTGTGATGCCGAAACAACTCGCGCAGAGAAAAATCTACCGCGCCGCTGGAGCGCACATCTTCGGTGCCTGCCAGTTGTTCCTCAATAAAACCATAGAGCTGTGCTTCGGCTTCACGCCTTGCTTTTTGGTGAGGCATGGCAATATCTTTTAATTTGCCAAGCGCATAAATGGTGACCACTGAATAAATTGAAAACCCAAGCCCTGCGCGCCAATCTTCCATGAATAAGGCAACTAGAATACCGATCAGCAAGAGCCCATTGGCAATCAGATTCAACGCGAATTGCGAAAAGAAAGTAGCCAGTTCGGTTACGTCGCCGTCAATGCGTTCAATCAATTCGCCGGGCGTGTGGTCGTTGTGAAAACGCATGTCAAGATTAAGCGCATGCCAGGCAAGTTCTGCTCGTAAAGCGTTGGTGGCTGTCCATGCCACATTTTCACCGAGATATTTGACGGCAACTGCAACCACTTGTTGAATGAGCGCGATGCCGATAAATGCCAGCGCTGTGAAGGTGAGCGTCTGCAGTGGTTTGCCTGCCAGCGCTTCATCAATAAATTGACGCATGATCTGCGGCGCGAAGATGCGCAAGCCGATACTGCCAAAGAGCAAAACAGCCAGCCAGATAAACCGTCCCTTTTGCGGGCGGACATGGTCAGAGAGTAAGTTCCAGTAGGATTTGAAAGAGATGTTCATGATGAATAAAACCTTTTAACCAGAGATGAACGAAGATAAACAGAGATAGGAATAAAAAAAACACGGCGCACATTGCGCCGTGTTTGGAAAGACACAGGAATTGAATCCGTTTTAAGAACGGTCAATAGGCGCACTTCTAGAAAGTTTGATTTTACGTATGAATTGCAGTTTTCGAATCATTTGAAGCGCGCTCCTTTCTTTGTAGATTTAATTACTGTTGCAGTTTACATTAGAGAGAGATGAGTGTCAAGGATTGCTGTTGGGGGAAAATTGTTCACTCGTCTCGCACTATGTTTTATTTGATAGATTAAATAATTCGGTGGTTGAGTAGGCGGCGATGCTCTTCCACCGCCGTATCGAAACCACCAATGCGTGAAGCAATCTTGTGACAGGTGTATTTCTTTCACGGGTGGTTTCGATACGACACTCGCCAAAGTGCGGCTCGTGTCTACTCAACCACCGAGTCTGCCTTTGACGAAATCTTCTCGCTCATTTCATCCCTTCGACAAGCTCAGGGCAAGCCTTCATCCTTGTAACAACTCCCGCACCGTCTCATCCCAATCCAACGCCTCGCCCGCCTGCAACCCCGCCTCGGCAACGGACGGGTCGAGCGCCCATCTAGCAAGCGCCTCTTCCATTTCACGCTGATGGTCTCCGCTCCAGGCTGGCTGGCGGCGCGCTAACCCGAATAACGCCAATGCGCGGTTGGTCTTTCCTTCAGCGTGGGCGAGTTCGGCAAAATTCAGCATCACTGTCACGACTAATGGGAGTGCACCTAGGCGTTGCGCCAATTCCAGCCCGTTTTGTATTTTCGCATGCGCGACTGAGAGACGCCCAAGTTGGATATCCATAAATGCAAGATTGCTCAAAAGTAAGCCAACCATTTCTTGTGCGCCAATCTCACGTGCAAGAGCCAACGACTGATGATAATAATCCACTGCTTTTGCGTAATCTTTGTGCTGGTCGCTCGCTACCACGCCAAGATTATTGAGTGCGTTCATTGCTCGTTCAAGATTGCCTGCCGCTATTGCACGCATGTAAATTTCAGTAAAGAGTCGTTCGGCTTCGTTCCAATTACTTTGCGTCCCTGCGACCACTCCCAAGCGATTAAGCGCGAACAACTCGCGGGTCACATCGCCCAATGTACGCGCCAATGCCAAACTTTCATCTAGC
>VFJR01000083.1 GCA_009885945.1 Anaerolineaceae bacterium | reverse complement strand
TTCTTGCGACGCTCACGGTCCTTCGTATACTGAGCGAAGATGGATAAGCTTCCAAACAGGATCCCCAAAATTACGATGATGATTGAAGCAAACATGACGCATACCTCCGATGAGTAAAATGTGAATCGGCAAAGCCGCTTCTACATACCGGCGTCTTTGGACGTAAGCATGTAGAAGCGGCTTGACATTGGTTTTACAGAATTAAAAGGCGTTGGTACATAAATCAAAAGGTAGGCGCAATCATTTTGTCGGAATGAAAAGTTAAGCCACTATGTAACTTTGGGGCATACCAAGATGCGTCATTTTGTTGAGAGTGGCGCAACGAACCAGTGCTTGTGTCGTCTTCGTTTCAAGCAAACGCGCCGAGAGTTCGCCGCCGAAGATGGTTTTCAAGCGAAACAGGGTTGTCTCAGCCAATGAGATTCAGATTTCATAATTTTCCCGCCATAGATCAGACAGAAGGTATAATCTATAAAAATATGGAACTCCCAAATAAACTTCGCGCATATGTATCTATCAGCAAAATCACGGATTATTTGCTTTCCGAGACCCATGCCGTTGGAAAATCCAAAGCAAAATTTTTCCGATCATTTGGTTTTAACGAGACAACCGTCAGCCAATTTGAGCAAGGGCTTGTTGATATTGCTCAAGCAGAAACAGTTGTCGAAACCACTGAAACGGTTTACGGCAAAAAATACGTGGTAGATGGAATGTTGAAAACGCCAAGCGGTGATATGATTCACTTGAGAACGGTTTGGATTATTGAAACTGGCGATGACGTTCCAAGATTGGTGACGGCTCACCCGTTGAATTAGCAAGGAGTAAGAATATGTTTAACGAACTTGATACTGTAGTTTTGGCGCACGACCTGAAAGATCATAATCTCACGCGCGGCGACGTGGGGACAGTAGTGCATTGCTATACAAGTGGCAAAGCGTATGAAGTGGAATTTGTCACTGGCGAAGGGAAAACCGTTGCAGTTGTGACGCTGGAGCAGGTGGATATTCGTCCAATGCAGCGGCAGGAAATACTGCATGTGCGCATGTATGCGACAGCATAAAATGCATAACACTTTAGCGGCGGCTCATCCCGCCGCTTTTTGTTGCAAAACTTGGCAAAGCCTTACACAAGGTCATGCTCGGCGCACCAGCAAACTTGTCCGCGCTGACAGGGGAACTGGGGGAGATGGTGAAAAGAGTCGTCGTCTGAGTCTTTGAAGGCCGGGCTGAACACGTATGCCACAGCTGGGATTAGCAGAAAAAAGAAGAGAGCCATCACGAGGGTGAGTGGTGAAACGCCCAAGTCATCCAAATGATGAGCATGGGACATTAACCATGAGATCGTGCCGTATAAGGCAAGGCTGGCCGGGATGGATACCACGCCATTGATTTTCTTGCGACGCTCACGGTCCTTCGTATACTGAGCGAAGATGGATAAGCTTCCAAACAGGATCCCCAAAATTACGATGACGATTGAAGCAAACATGACGTATACCTCCGATGAGTAAAATGTGAATCGGCAAAGCCGCTTCTACATACCGGCGTCGAGGTGACGTAGGCATGTGGAAGCGGCTTTGGGGTGGCAACCGCTGTCAGAAACTCGTTCTAAAATGCTTGAAAACAATATCGCTTAATGATAATATCAGGGGGTGATCGAAACCTTCGCCTCTGAAGAAACAAAGAAAATCTTTCTCGGCAAAAATTCTTCCAGGCTACCAAAGGATATTCAACGAACTGCCCGTCGAAAGTTGATTTATCTGGATGACGCAGAAGATTTGCAGGATTTACTTGCGCCCCCAGGCAACAGACTTGAGAAACTAAAGGGCAACAGGGCCGGGCAATACAGTATTCGTATTAATGATCAATGGCGAATTTGTTTTAGGTGGTTGGACAATAAGGCAAAAAATGTTGAAATTGTGGACTATCACGGATGAGAGTAAATATGATGGATGAAACTTTATCCCCGATTCACCCCGGTGAAATTTTGCTTGAAGATTTTATGAAGCCGCTTGGTTTAAGCCAGTACCGTTTGGCGCATGACATTGGCGTGACGCCGATTCGGATCAGTCAGATTGTTCATGGACAGCGTTCGGTAACGGTTGATACTGCGATGCGCCTTGCCCGTTATTTTGGCACAAGCGCGGCAGTTTGGCTTCGTTTACAAGTTCGCTATGATTTGGAAGTTGCAGAGGGTCAGTTTAGCGAGCGTATTAATCGAGAAGTGAAAGTATTGCGGCAGACGCCAAGTCGCGTCTAGGAAGCGCGATAGAAAACGACAATGAGTTGGGAATAAGAAACATCAAGATATTTCATGGGAGCAAGATATGAATCAGGATATTTCAAACTTTACCCTTCAAATCATAGATGCTACTGCGACTGGCGATGATCTTGATAATCTGGCGCGTCAGCTTATGCTTGAATTGAAGGAAATAGAAGTCGAGTCTGTTGATCTTGTTTCAGAGGGGAACGCGCCTGCTGGGACAAAATCGGTGGAAGCCATTACCATGGGCGCAATTGTTCTGGCTGTTTTGCCAACCTTCCTGCCAAAAGTTGTTGATTTTGCGCAAGCCTGGAGTTTGCGCGGACAGGGACGCACCATCAAATTTAAAGGAAAAATCAGCGGGCAGGATATTGAATTTGAAGGAACCGGTGAAGATTTACAAAAGATTCTAGCCACGCTATCGGCAAAGAAAGCTAAAAAATCCAAATAATTATGCCCGGTAAATACGCTCTAATTATTGGCAACACAGAATATACCGACACTGGACTGGCGAAGTTGACTGCGCCAGGTAAGGATGCGGAAGTTTTTGCGCGCGCGCTTCAATCGGCGGAGATTGCCGCTTTTGATGAAGTTGTTAGCTATGTCAACGAGAATGTGTCCAACTTGAATGAAGCGATTGAGGATTTCTTTTCGGGCAAAAAACAGGAAGACTTGCTGGTATTTTATTTCTCAGGACATGGTGTACGCGATGAATCAGGTTCGCTTTTTCTGGCAGTCAAAAATACCAACCGCGCAAGACTGCATTCAACTGCGATCACAGCGGACTTTGTTCGCAAATTAATGGATCATAGCCGTTCAAGACGGCAGGTGATTATTTTGGATTGCTGTAACAGCGGCGCATTTGCGTATGGGGTAAAAGCTGAAGCGGGCGGCACAATGGGAATAGCTGCGACCTTTGAGGGAACGGGCTATGGGCGTGTAGTGTTGACCGCGACTGATTCAACCCAGTTTGCGTGGGAAGGGGACAAGATCATTGGGGATGAAACTGTAAATTCCTTGTTTACTCATTTTCTCATTAAGGGGTTGGAAGGGGCGGCAGATGAAGATGGGGACGGCAAAATCACTGTTGATGAATTATATGATTACGCCTACGAACAGATTGTCAGCCGTACCCCGAAACAAACGCCGGGCAAATGGTCTTATAAACAGCAGGGAGAAATTGTCCTGCGCCAAAGCACAAAGGTCGAAGATATCAAGCCGATTCCGTTGCCTACCGATCTGGCAAATGCGATTGGCAACTCGATTACTTCGGTGCGAAAAGCGGCGGTACAGCAATTGAAAGAATTGCTAAAGGGCAGGAATATAGGACTGGCGCATTCAGCCAAAAAAGCCCTGGAGCAAATAGCGGAACAGGATGATAGCCGCCTTGTAGCGCAATTGGCGGCGCAGGCGCTTGCGTCAGTTTATCAAACGGAAATCGCAAAGGGGGAAGATGAAGAGGAGCGCAACGCCAAAGAAGAGGCTGAGCGTCTTGCGGCGCAGAATGTAGAAGAAGAACGGTTGGCAAAAGAGAAAGCGAAACGCGCCGCCCTTGTAAAAGCCGCGAGAGAAAATGTAGAACGTGAGACAAAGGTTCAACCAATTATTGAGAAGCCTGTTGCAGTGAATCTTGAACGTAATAAAAAACAATCGGGAACAAAATTTCCAGTATGGGGTATCGGGTTGATTGCTTCTGCTGTTCTGGTATTAATTATTTGGGGATTTTCCTCACTGCCTGCCGCCCCTGTAGTAACAAGCCCTACACCTTCTACGACGCAGACTGTATTTGTTGCGTCTGTGACGAAAACGCCCGTGCCTGTAACAAGCACAGCAACCATCGTCCCAACACCAACTCTTGGCATTGGCTCAACCATGATAGGCAAAGATAATGCGACTCTTTTGTATGTGCCAGAAGGTGAATTTACGATGGGAAGTGATCTTTATTCAGATGAACAACCTATTCACAAAGTAACTTTGGATGCCTTCTGGATTGATCAAACCGAAGTGACTAATGCCATGTACGCAAAGTGTGTGGATGCTGGCGAATGTGGGTTATCAAGTGGGATCGAAAAAAGGTTGAAGGATTCCAATTACGCCCACCCCGTTGTTTATGTGGATTGGAATAAGGCAAACGCTTATTGTTCCTGGGTAGACAGAAGGTTACCGACTGAAGCGGAATGGGAAAAAGCCGCGCGTGGGACAGATGGACGCACTTATCCCTGGGGCAATGAAGCGCGAAATAACACTTTGCTTAATTACAATAATAGCATTGGGACTACAACTGAAGTTGGCAAGTACCCCAATGGAAAAAGTATTTACGGCGCGTATGATATGGCTGGCAATGTTTGGGAATGGGTGAACGATTGGTATGACAGCACTTATTATAAAAGTTCGCCTTCATTAAATCCTTTTGGACCTGTATCAGGTCAATCTCGAGGGTTGCGTGGCGGCTCGTGGGACAACGACGATGTCAGCGTCCTCTCTGCCAACCGCAACGGGCTCGATCCGGCGGGTACGTACAACAACCTCGGCTTTCGTTGTGCCCGCTCACTTCCCTAGTACTGCAATTCTGGATTCTGCTCTTCTGATTTTCTGAAGCGGGGGTCTGAGGGGCGTGCCCCCAGTAGTTAAAAAAATATAAAAATGAGCAAAATCTTCTACAACCTGTACGATAAAATCTGTCACCCGCTTAATCTTTGGTGGGCTCATAAAGACGCGGCGCGCGGCAAACGTTACCAGCCAGCCGCGGCATTCTTTGAATACGATCTCGAAAAGAATCTGGTTGAGATGGAGCAGGAACTCAAAGATGAAACCTATCAATTGGGCGGCTATCACAGTTTTCGGATTGAGAAACCCAAAAGGCGGTTAGTAAATGCCGCACCCTTCCGCGACCGCGTACTTCACCATGCCTTGATGAATGTGATCGAGCCGCCGATGAAATATGGCACATTGAGTTTTTCAAGAACAGCCGTAACTTTTGCAGTTACGGCAATAGGTTCAGGCAACATTGATTAAGTCCCCATAAACTTTTTTG
>VFJR01000199.1 GCA_009885945.1 Anaerolineaceae bacterium | reverse complement strand
TCAGCTGTTTCTACGGTTAGTATTATTTCTTTAAGGCCCGCTTGTTCAAGTTGTTTTTCCAATTCGCCTTTTGCTTCGCCCGGTCCAAAGATATGAATAAATTCCGCACCCCGAATTAGAGCAATGACTTTATTGTAGTAAGCTTTTAGGTGATTTTCAAATGTACGATCACGCACATCTTCTTTTGAATTACCCTCGGGGTTCTTGCCTGCCTTAAAGTGGGTATGTTTTTCAATGTCTGAGTTGACTTTTATTATCTTTTCGCCCGCATCACTGATGCTTACGATCACTGCGTGACGATGGTCAATCCATAAGCCAATTTGTTCTTTCATAATTATCTCCTTTGCGCTTTTTGAATTCCTCGTAGCTTAATATAGGTTCCCCGTTTTTTTTCGAGTTGACCGAATTTATGATTTACAACCATAATTATTTTAGTTGTTCTGAGATAAATAACCAGTGATGTTCGTACTCCTTATATATTACTTACGGCAAAATTGATTTTGAGTTACCAGAGCAGTTTTCTTGAACAAAAACACCAATAAGGTCTTTTTTGTTGAATGTTTACAAAGTTTTATTTTAAGTAACCCATCCCCCGCATAATCCTTCTATTCGATATAATACTTGCATAAGGTTTGTACTATATTTCCCAACCAGGAGAATTGTTCCGTGTTCCCTAAAATTCAACATAAATCACTTTTTGTTCTAATGCTTGTCTTGCTTGCTAGCGCACTGATTGCCTGTCAACCTGTTCTAACCGAAGCAACTCTCATAGATAATGTGCATACCGAAGAGCCATCTTCCATGCCGTCTGATAATGGATTCCAAGATCAACCCGCCATCCCCAACGATAGCGGCATTGTTGGCGTGCAAACGTTCCCTGATAAAGCTGTCTATCATGACCATGTGAAAGTTTTAGACGAACCCACAAGCGACATCCCGCCCGTGTTTGGTGAACATTTTTCTGCGTGGCAAAATTGCGGAATTTACGATCAGCCTGTTGGGTTGGGCAATGCTCTGCACTCCATGGAGCATGGTGCGGTTTGGTTGACCTATCGCCCCAACCTAGATGCGAATCAGGTATCGAATCTGCAATCCCTTGTTCGTGGTCATGGCTATGTGTTAATGAGTCCATATCCAACTCAAGCAAAGCCTGTTGTACTAACTGCCTGGGGTGTGCAGCTTGTCATTGATTTTGTGCCAGACGATCGTATCGCAAGCTTCATTGCATATTATGAAAATGGTCCGCAAAATCCTGAACCCGGTGCACCCTGCAGTGGTGCATTAGGCGATCCTTTGCAATAAAAAACCTATATGTTGAAAAAGTATCCGATTTTTGAAATTAGCTTAACGCTAATTTTCCTTGCTGTGGTTGTCGGTGGCGCTTTTTCTGATGGTGTCAATTTCCCGCTTCGCTGGTTTGAGCGCGACGATGCATATTATTACTTTAAAGTCGCCCAAAACATCAGCGAAGGACGCGGCAGCACTTTCGATGGAATTAATTTGACAAATGGCTATCATCCCTTGTGGATGGTAGTCTGCATTCCTATTTTTGCTTTCGCGCGCTATGACTTGATTTTGCCTTTGCGAATTTTATTTGTGGTTATGGGGATGCTGCATCTTTTCACAGCGCTTTATTTATATGCTCTCTTAAAACGTATCGTATCTGTACCTGTCGCAATGTTTTGCGCGGGATTTTGGGCATTTGATACCCTTATTGATTCAAGTATTTATCAACAAGGGTTGGAAACGGGTCTCGCAGCGTTTTTTATTGTGCTTTTGATTTATACATTGGCGCGCAAAGAAGAAAAATGGGAACATGAGCCTGCAAATCGCAAGGATATTATTGCTCTTGCTGTTCTTGCCGCGCTGGTTATGTTTAGCCGTCTCGATTTGGTGTTTCTTGCTGTTTTAGTGGGTCTTCGAATTGTATTTCGTAGAACAACTTTAAAAGATTTACTTGCCATCGACTTGTTGTTTATCGCGGCTTCGGTATTGATCAGCTTTCTTGTGCGACTCGACTTGCCTCAATACTATAACTATTCAAATGCCGCCATTGTGATGGTGGGCGTTACCTTGCTAGTGCGTATCCCAGTTTTATATTTTTTCGGACTTTATGAAAATAATAGTCAGCGCAGTATGGTTGAAATTATCAGACGATCATTCTTGGTTATTGCCCTTGGCTCATTGATCATAACGCCCCTTATGCTTGTTGCTTCATCATTGTTGGGCTTCGATGGATTTCCACGCATGGTGCTTGTCTATGATTTGGTGATTGCCTTCCTGTATACTGTCTTCAGTCGTTTAGCAGCATACTGGTTTTCTAATAAACGTTCCAGCCAAACTCCTTTGGAATTCATGCAAAAAATTGGAAACGCTGGTTGGCTGATGGGGCGCTGTATTATGGCATTGTTCTTGGATCTCTGTTCGTTTATATGCTCTTTAACCACTTAGCCTTTGGCGCATCCAGCCCGGTCAGTGGACAGGTGAAACGCTGGTGGGGGTCACATTCAATCAATGTCTATACAGGCGCAGAAATTACAAAGCTTGATTTTTTCGGTATCAGCCCAGAGACTGAATACAATACCATGCCTCAGCTCACTAATTGGGTACGTAGTTTTTCAGGTATTGTATTTGAACAAAATCCATGGAAGCCAGGATGGCAGTATCGATATAGCTGGACATTCTTTTACTTATTTGTTCTGACAGTTATTGTTTTCTCTTTTAATCGTGCCTATATTTCACGCGCATTTACGAGCCTGTCTTTGCTATTTTTATTTGCCGCATCAGGCTTGCAGATTTTTTCCTATAACGCAGGCGGATATGCCGGGGTTAAGGAATGGTATTGGGCTGCGCAATACATCTTATTTATTTTGTTTTGCGCAGTGCTCATTGATTTTTTTGCTCAGCATCTGCTGCGCCTCAAAGGTGGAGCGGTATTTCTATGGCTGGTTGCCATTTCATTGTCGGTGCTGCGAGCGGATCAATTTATTTCGCGGGTAAATTCTACGCTGTCTTATCGTACAAACTCAGTCGATACGCCTTATACAGAAGCAGTCTCATTTCTTGAAGAGCATACCCCGCCCAGCTCTTTAATCGGCATGACGGGCGGCGGCAATGTGGGCTATTTTATTCATGATCGAACCATTATCAATATGGATGGGTTAATCAACAGCCCGCAATATTTTAAAGCACTACAATCACAAAGCGCCGATAACTTTCTGGCTGATATCGGGTTGGATTATATTTTTGCCAACCCCGATATATTAAACAGTGTTCCTTACCGCAGTCAATTTAATAATTTATATGAAAAAGATATCGCACGCTTTGGAGGCAAGGTCTTGATCGAAATTAAACAGGATCTGAAATAACCCCCCGCCTCTCTTTCACCTTGAGCTTGATTCACGTTCGGAGAGTTTCCTGCGCCTGTGTCGAATCAGCCGCAGCATTAGGTAATCCCTTGTCTTAGGAGATTTATGCACACATCATTTGCCACCACCACCCGCGGATTAAACCGTGATTTGCCTCCCATGCGCTTGTACGAAAAAGCCAAAAAACTTGGAATTTGGAATCCATCTGACATAGACTTTGCAAAAGACAAACAAGATTGGGCAGGCTTTACTGACGAAGAAAAAGATTTGGTTTTGCTTTTATTATCATTATTTGTAGCAGGGGAAGAAGCAGTCACGTTAGACTTGCTGCCCTTAATTGAAGTGATTGCGCGTGAAGGACGGCTGGAAGAAGAGATGTTTCTGACATCCTTTCTGTTTGAAGAAGCAAAGCACACCGATTTCTTTCGCCGTTTTCTCGACGAAGTGTGCAGTGCGCCTGTTGATTTATCACATTACCACACCGACAATTACAAGAGTATTTTTTACGAAGCATTGCCATCTGCCTTGCTCAACTTAAAAATTGACCCAAGCCCCTCCGCTCAGCTTCGCGCCTCTGTGACCTATAACATGATCGTAGAAGGCGTGCTCGCAGAAACTGGCTACCATGCCTTTTTCACCATGCTAGAACGCAATGATTTAATGCCAGGTTTGCGTAAGGGCATTTCTCTGCTCAAGTTAGATGAATCTCGTCATATTGCCTATGGAGTATATTTACTCTCGCGCCTGATTGCCGAACACCCTGATGAATGGGAGAATTTTGAAATACAAATGAACACTCTGCTTCCCACGGCAATTGGTGTGATTGGAGATGCCTTTGCTAGATACAAAGTCGTGCCGTTTGGT
>VFJR01000037.1 GCA_009885945.1 Anaerolineaceae bacterium | reverse complement strand
CAATCAGCCGCCCGTCATCAATTTGCATCAGTGGGTGAGCTACCTGCCAGTTGCTTTCATTGCTTCTGCGATACCGTAGTTCAGCAGTTTTTGGTAAATTAACCCCGTTAATCACCACGCCAATAGTTTCAATGTTAGGGTACAACTCTATTTGGCTGAATGTGGCTGTTTGGGGTAATGCAAACACTAGGCTAGGATGAATGAATCCAGCCACTAATAGAATCAGAATGCATATTTTGGAAATGGAGAATTTTGAATACATGTTTACTCTGTATTCATCATACATTCATTAATCCCCTAACGCAAGCATATTCAAAAAACTTGAATGGTTTTGTAATAGACAAACAAGAAGGTCTTCTCTATTGTAGATTTAAGAATTGGGACGCTGATGAACGCTGAAAACGCAGATTTTTCTTTTATCAGCGAAGATCAGCGTTTTCAGCGTCCAAAAATGGTTTTGTACGATAAAGAAAGAACATCTAAGAAATGGTTCGTTAGGCGTGCTTATTCCTTCAAAAACGAAACCGCGAAGGCTTCGCTTAATTGCCTTTGTTCATCCTCGCCCAGTTTATTTAAGGGAAGTACGATGTGAAATTTACTGCCGGGGAAGTTTACTTCGTCAAAGCCGGGGCTTTCCACCCAAATGCGTCCGCCATGCGCTTCGATAATTGCCTTGCACAGTGCCAACCCTAATCCTGCGCCGCTGCCTTGAAAGCGATTTTTGCTGGTGGAATGTTTACCAAGCTCACCCGATTGATAAAATTTGGAGAAGATCAATTCCTGATAGACAGGATCGACGCCTATGCCTGTGTCACTAAAGGTAATTTGCAACGCACCATCTAAAAATTCACTATTGCTGGTGGGACCTGCAGCGCGCCCTGTGATGGTAATGCTGCCATTGTCAGGCGTAAACTTAATTGCGTTGGTAATTAAATGATTGAATAACTTTTCTATTAATCCTTTGTCTGCCCTTAGCAGGGGCAGACGAGGCAATTCAATGGTCATGTTCAATTTGCGCTCGCGTACCGCGCCAACATGGAGATGACCCACAATGCGTAGAAGTTCGCCGATGTTTACGTATTCAATGCTTAATTCGCGTGTGCGGGTGTTGATCTGTGCAATATCAAACATTGATTCCATGATCTGGTACAAGCGCAAGGTTCCTTCGTGAATCCCTTTGATCAATTGAATAATGCTAGGGTCAAGCCGTGAATCTTCCATGAGCATTTCGGTGTAGCCTTTGATCACTGTTAGCGGTGTGCGTAATTCGTGCGAGGCAATGCTGATGAAATCTGATTTGGTTTTGTCCACACGCTGCATGTTGACATTCGTTTTTTCCACTTCGCGGCGCGCGGCGCGAAGTTCTGCGTTGACATGCATTAAATTTTCAACGAGGCGCGCATTTTCCAATGCAATGGCGGTTTGGTTAGCAAGTGCGCTGAGGGTCAATAGGTTTTCTTCGCTAAAGCGGTTTCCATTTAACTTGGGCCCGATTGTCATTAAGCCAATCCATTTTCGTTTGGAGAAAATAGGCAATAACACTTCGCACTCAAGCCTCTTGAACCATTCCTGTTCCAGCTTGGGCGCGGCTCGGAAAAACGGGAGCAGGTTCAGGTCATATTGAAGAAGCGGACGCATATCGCGCAAAATCGTAGCGGCAATGGGGCTGTCTTCGCTCATTTCTAAAATTGGCACGGTGCGTTCTTCCGGACTGCGAACAGCGCGCAGGCGGTATATGTTTTTTCCGTTGGCTTCGCGTTCTTGATCAACAATAAAAAGATAGCCCTGTTCAACTTGCATGGTTTCCATGACGGTGCCCACAGAAACAGTTGCAAGTTTTTGCATCTCTAGCAAGTTACTAATGCTTTCGCTGTATTTTTGTAATACAACGCCAGGTTCAAAATGGTCTGCATTGCTCCAGCTATTGATGGTGCGTCTTACGATGGACAGTAAAGGTGTAAATAAAATTGCAAGTACCAGCGCAATGATGGCGCCGCTTAGAATTGGGTTAAAGTTTGGTGCGGCTTCAAAAACACGTTGGGTAAAAAGAAAGCCAACGCTGTAAAACGCCATCAATACCAAGGTTGTGATCGTGTATACCAAACCGTCGCGCATCAATTGACGCACATCTGCTACTTCATGGTTTAAGGAAACATAAGCGATTGCCAATGCGCTTGCTAATCTTAAAGGATTGCCTAAAATGGAATATCCCATGAGTAAAGGAATATCATTAAGTAAAATTAATATAAAAGCAGGGAACCAAAATGATAAACGGTTGCGGTACACGGGCTGGCGTGTTAATTCATATTCAGCATTGAGCATCCAAGCCGCGTATCCGCTGACTAGCAGCCAGAAGACCCCTGCCACGGCGCGGCCCATCCGCGCGCTTCCAATGTTTACGAAATTTTCTGGCAAATTGAAAATATTGAGCGCAAAAATTAAAACCCCAATGGTTATGAACACTGCTGTGCCCATCCAGTTCCACCAGTTGGAGCGATTTAAAAAACTTTGTACAATTAATAGAGTTAGCAGGGATAATAATAACGAGCCGTAGATCTGAAAATCAAAATAGGTTCCGCGCTCTAATACAATTGAATCTTTGCGCCAGAAAGCTTCAAAGACATTTAATCCCGCTGAAACCAAAGCGTACATAATCACCAGCGTCGCTCTGCCTTCCTGTTCGTCCCGTCTTTGGCTTGCAAATACAATGACAAAGATGTGCAGGAATGCCAGCGCCAATACCAGTATAAATAATAATTGAGCGAGATCCAGTGATGACATGCCGCAAAAGTATAACCGAAACTTTTATAAGATGGGTTATTATTAATAAAAATACTTGTAAAAATAAAATTTAAGGAAATTACAATGATGCGAATAAAAATAATCGGCTTGCTTATGATTTGCCTTTTTAGCACTTTGGCTTGCGCCACCATCACTACAATTGCAGAAAATTCCGATGTGCCAACGATAGAATCTTATGCAGAGGTAGAGCCGCTTCCAGCCACACTGGCGCCTGTTCCTGAATCCCAGCCTTCAGTGGGGTCTGACGCGTTTTGTCCAAATATCACCGCGCAGATCATGGAAATCGCTACCTACACAGAGGAAACAGAATCCCCATCTGACCTTGGCGTGCGCGATGATGATGAAATGACATATCTGGTCACTTATTTAATAGAGAATGATCAGATTGTTGAACCTTATTACGAAGATGTGCCCGCTGAGTTGGCAGATTATCAAAATGATAGCGCCGCGCACGAAGAAATTTGGGCATACTTTTCAAACTTAATTTCTGTGCAAAATCGTGAAGCCATAGCTGAATTTGCGATTATGACGGACGGGCAGGATAATGTGCTGGCTTCGGTCATCCAAACCTATGACGACCCAAATTATTGGACTCTGGAAGTAGATATTTTAGATACAGAAGATTATTACAACCTGACCTATACCCTTGTGCATGAATATGGCCATGTGCTGACTTTGGGACCAGATCAAGTTCCGCCAAGTTTGGCGGTGTTTAATAACCCTGAAGATAATGATATTTACCTAAGCGAACTCTCTGCCTGTGCAAATTATTTTCCAGGAGAGGGTTGCGCCAATCCCGATTCTTATATCAATAATTTCTATAGCCAATTTTGGGCAGATATTTATGATGAGTGGAACGCGATCAACCTTGAAGAAGATGATGATGCGTACTATGAAAAACTGGATGCGTTTTATTATAAATATGAAGATCGCTTTGTGATTGATTATGCATCTACTAAGCCAGAAGAAGATATTGCTGAATCGTGGTCGTTCTTTGTGCTGGGTCCCAAGCCCGATAGTAATTCTGTCGCTGAAGAGAAAATCTTGTTCTTCTATGATTATCCCGAGCTTGTAGAGTTGCGCGCGCAGATATTAAATAACTTGTGCGGTACTTTCCCAGAGTAATTATGCAAACTCCAATTTCAGAATCTTATTGGGTACTGCCCGATCAGTTTTTAGCGGGTGAATATCCTGGCAATTACGATCAAAAAAATGCGCAATGGCGTATTGAGTCTTTTCTTAAAGCTGGGATTAACACGTTTCTTGATTTGACGCAT
>VFJR01000104.1 GCA_009885945.1 Anaerolineaceae bacterium | reverse complement strand
GGCGTAGATAGAGAATATAACGTAAATGATTAGAGCGCTGATGGCAATGATCATTGCCATCAGCGCTCTAATCATTTACGTTATATTCTCTATCTACGCCCGTGATGCAAACGATCCGATGCTTCTTCAGAAAGCGGGACATACACCTGTATGCGCGCACCCTTACCCGGCGCAGAATCGATATGTAATAACCCGCTGACCAACTCAGCACGTTCTTTAAGATTTACCATACCCAGACTGCTATTGGCGCGGTTTTCATAATTTTGAGACATCGCCGCCACATCAAATCCCAAGCCGTTATCTGCAATTTCCAACATGGCGATTCCTGTTTCTACCATGCGCAAATTAACTGAAATTAAGGGTGCCTGTGCATGTTTGCGCGCATTATTTACAGCTTCTTCTGCAATATAGAACAAGACTCCTTGTTTACCAATTTCTAATTGAAAAGCAGTGTTCTCGTCTACATTGATTGCAACATTCTGCGAGTAAGTTTCCTTCATCTTATCAGCCATTTGTTTTAACGCGGCAGTTAATCCTTGTGATTCAAGTACCAGCGGGCGCAAGGTAAATAACATATGGCGGATTTCTTTGGTAGTACGATGCGCCATTTCTTCCAGCTTAATCACTTCTTCCATTGCCATCTTTACATCTTTACCCAACATGCGTTTGGTTAGGTTAAGGCGCATTGCCATTGCCGCAACCGATTGAGTAGGACCATCATGCAGATCGCGCGCCAGTTTTTTACGCGCTTCATCATGTATTTCCATCATACGTTCTTTCTCTTCTACTAGGTCTTGATACAAACGCGCGTTTTGTATCGCCACCACAGATTGCCGCCCAATAATATCCAATAAGTCACAACGGTCTGGTGTAAAGTATTTGGGGTCTTTATGAGCAAAGATCAAGGCGCCATACAAATTAAATCCGCTGCGTAAAGGGAAACAATAGGCGGATGTACAATTTCGAATTGCAACCACACGACCAAGTTCGGGGTCATAGCCTACATTATCAGTAAGGATAGGATCTCCAGCATCGAATATTCTTTTCAAAATACCTTCGTTGCCCTCAAATGTCACGCGTAAATCAGCATTTGTAAACCTGCGCGCAGAACCAATACGCAACTCACCGCCTTTGAATAACAACACTGCACCCACAAGGTCCGGGTCCATAGTATCTGGATTCTCTTCATTCGGATTCAATGCAGAAAACCCAATGTCCAACGCGGAATCAAGCACCCGTTTATAGTTCAATGTCGTAGAAAGCGCGGAGGTTAATTCGTAAATTGCGCGCATACGTTCATTTTCTACGCGATGTTTTTTATCGGTAGATTCAAAAAAATGAGAACGCGATTTTCGCAAATCTGAAACCAGCAGCCTGCCTATAAAACCGAATAAGACACCAGCGCCAATCATGACTACAGCTGAAGGAATCGCTTTTGTAGAAAAGTCAAATGAATAGGAGGAAATAGATTCAAATCTCATGACCGTTAATAATGTCATAAGAACAGCCGCAATCAAACCGCCAAAAAATTCGAAATATACTGCCCCCGTCATAATCGGCAAAATACCCACCCATTTTGCAGGTCCTTCCAATCCGCCTTGCAGCAAATAGAATGCCCCTGCAAGGACGACATCAATCACAAAAGATAATATGCGGTGGTACGAAAGCCGCACACTTAGCGCAGCGAGTGTGGTCATGGCTAAATTCCATAGAATTAACCCGCCCAAGGGTAACAAAATATTAATGGTCAATGACTCTGAAAGCCCCAGTAAAAGAGTAATGCCCACCAATGCCAGCCATCTTAGCGAAATGGCAAACCAGTCGGTGATGTAGGGAGTATCGAAGCGTTTCATGGATTTAATGATAATAGAGAGTCAAAAATTATGGCTTACAGATAAATTACACCTTTTGCCGGTGGCAGCATCAGGCTAAATAGCCCATTTTCTGCAAATAGGCTCCAAATTTTTGCTTCATGACGATCTGCTCATCTTCTATATAGAATTCTCGAAACCTGCCGATCTTGCCTTTATAGAAATGAGTGCCTTGTTGACCTTCCACCGCATCTGGAAGATATTGCCCGATCACTTTCTGTACCTGAGGGTTGGCTCCGTCTAATTTAAGGAATCCAAGCAGACGGCTGGATTCGGCGGCGTAATTTGTTAGCAAATCTTCATAGCGGGCAGATAGTATGTTTTTCTCTACTATCCATTTTTCTGAAATACGAACATAATCCAACATAAAATTTAGCGTTTGCTCAAAATTTGTCAGATGAGAGAAAGCGTTGGGGCGTCCTTTGGTCAATGCTCGTTGACCAAAATCAAAAGCCGAGAGCATGGCATCGCGCGGGTCGCGGTAAATATAGGTAATGCGCAAAAGCCCCGTTGCAGAAAGCAAGCGTGAGGCGTTGGTAGGCGCAGAATGGGCTTTGATCACAAATGTTTTGCCTAGCACAGCAGGAATCATCACCATGCCTAACCTGCGTGCAGATAGTACGCCAATGTTGCAATTTACTTCAGTAAGAATATTCTGCAAACGATATTGCGTGCGAATCTCACGTGCATCCACAGCGCCCGCTGTTTTCATCAAATCTTGGATGAGGTTGTAATGCCAGCCCGAACCCGCGCGCGGCATACCGACAGATAAAACGATCATGAATGCTCCTGAGATGCCATCCCTGCAATGATGCCAGGAATTAGCCAAATATTTGGCGTGGCTAAAGAATCTTGAGTTGCATTATACAAGGTAATGGCAAGCCATGCGAAGAGTGCCATTACAGATAGAAATTGCATCAAAGAGTTACCGCGCAATTTAGAAAGAATATCGCCTAAAATGCTAAATTGGAAAACCATAAATAATACAAACCCAACTAAACCTGTTTCAGCTAAAAGACGCGCGTACATATTTTTTGGGTTTGGATAAAGCTTACTGGTAGGGTCAAGTTGTTTTGCGATTTCTGGAACAGTGGTCAGCGCCCAATCTGGTAAATTATTGTAGATGTAAAAACCACTGGCGCCCAAACCAACTCCTGTCAGTGGATGCTCTTCGTAGGCAGAAAGCGCGCCTGTTGCATAAGCACTGCGCGCGCCCGCGTTAATGTCTATAATATATTCAGAGAAGCTGTCTGCTGAAGTTTCCCATAGGCGGCGGAAGTAATTTTTGCGCCCTAAAAATAAAAAAGCACCAGCGATAAATGCAATAAGCGTAAAGAGTAATGCGAAACGAATAAAGAGTTCTTTGTAGTTTGAGCGAAAGCCTTGAAAAAACCATAACCAAATTTGTTTGAGCATGTCCCGCCCAACAAGTAGAACCATGAGCCCAGCAACTGCGATGACGATCAGCAATCCGCCGCGGGAGTAGGTGGCTAAAAGCAACAGCGTGGTTAACGCTAGAAGCGCTGATTCAAACCAAGGCTTGGTGGTGAAGCGGGTTTTCATCAATAAAGAAGAAAAAAGGATGGGCATATAAATAGTTGCGATTTGCCCTGCCAGCCAAGACGGTTCGTATGCCATGCCTGAGATGCGGTTGGTGCGCACAAGTTCGCGCACTGAAAATGCGAGCTGCCAATGTGTGACCATTACTTTGTCGAGAAAGGGTGTGTAGAATGTAACGGCTTGAATGGCGCTCCAAACAAGGTTGAGGCATAAGCCAAAGAGAATCCATTTGATGGTGAATTTGAGATCGTCTTCGCTGCGATTCATCCATGAGGCGGTGATGAAAAATGATAAGCCGATAAAGAGTGTGGCGATGGCGCGAATGGCACGCGCTGAATAAATTTGACCGCGCAGAGGAATGGGGCTGATCAATGCGCCATAACTTGTAAACGCAATGGCAACCAGTGTAAATAATGCGAGGGGTATGAGGCTAGAGACGAATGGGGATGGGCGTTTGCCGCGCATCCATTGGATTATTAAAAGCGGAATGAGAATTGCGAGGGGATATAACGCCAGCGGGCGCACCAAGGTGCCTTCGCCCATGAAGGGGAAATAGCGAAAACTAGTGACTGGCAAGGTGAATAACGCCGCGCCCCATAAAAGGCGAGGAAAATTTAAGGTAGTGCGCACAGTATTCGCAGAGAATTTCATTTTTTCTTTGTTGCTTTTTTAGTTTTTATATTCGCTGTTTTTTTGAGTTCAGGTTGTTTTGCATAGAATAAAACAAGAAAAGCACTAAACATCATAGAGATTAATACGCCTGTAATAAGGTATGTACTTAATGAAACGTTTCTTTTTGCTGTTAAATTTTCAACTTGCGTTACATCCAACTTGATAAAGGAATTTAATCCATCTTGCGCACCGATTTGGGCACTAGCTGATTCTGTAAAAGCCATTGCCCACACAGATGCGAGTTCTATGGCTTTTTGGTTGTTTGCATCATCAGCGTAAAAATGCCAGCCAGCTTCAGCAGGTTGACTTAATGTCAATTTTCCGGAACGTAACTCTTCTACGCTGATATTATGGTTTTTTGCAACTATCTGTATCACTTCATCAGACCATGCAATCTCTTCAAGCTTGCGCGATTCGCGTTCGAGATAATAAAAGTGCTGGCGGTCGGTGTCTTGTGGAAAGGCTTCTTCCAAATTGAAATCAACATTAACGGTGGCGCGGGCGCGATATGGCGGAGGGGCAATGTAATATAGCGCGGTTGAAATTAATGCGCCTACAAACGCGGCGAGAATCCAAAATCGCCAGGCTTTAAGCAGGCGGGTGAAATCTTCGATGGATGGGGGAGAGAAAATATTTTTCATAATATCTTTCTGAAATTAGAAATTGAGTATCACGACTTACGCATCATCAATCTTCTGCGCCAATTCCATAAGGGTGCAATCATTTTGCGGATGTAATATTTTGCAACGATGACGGATAAAAATTTTCCACCATCACGATAGTGAACGCGAATCATCTCGGGCCAGCAGCGATCATCAGCGGCGATGGTTTTGCCAGAAGTATGCAAACGGAAATTTGCCCAGGTTTGTGGCAGGTATTTAAAGGTTGTATGCGCGGCAAGCCTTGTCCACAGGTCATAATCCATGGCAAAATAAAACGATGAGTCAAGCGGCGCAACTTGTTTATATAACTCTGCGCGAAAAAAAGTAGTTTGTTGCGGTATATGAACATATCCTTCGCGCAATAATTTGTAATCCGTTTGCGCGGCGGGAAATTTACCTAGCACATTCCCATTTTCGCTGATGTAATTACAATCTGCATAGACCATGCCAACTTCTGGATGTGCCAACAAATATTCTACGGCAGATGAGACAGCATTTAATTCATACACATCATCAGAATTAATCCAAGCGAGAATTTCACCGCTGGCACGTGCAAAGCCCTTGTTGAGCGCATCTGTCTGACCCTGATCCTGCTCGCTGACCCACCAAGCGAGTCTAGCTTGATGCTTTTTGATGGTATCTACACTTCCGTCCGTAGAGCCGCCATCTACAACAATATATTCAATACGAGGATAATCTTGTGAGAATACAGATTGCATGGTCGCTTCAAGGAAGCGCGCTTGGTTGAAGGACGGGGTGATGATGGAGACGAGAGGTTGGTTGTTCATATTTATGTCCATTTTTCTGCGGGGTAAAAAATGGCAGCGGTCTCTTCTGTCAGTGTGCGGATGCGGTTGATTTCTTCTGCGCTGAGGCGTTTCTTCCAAGAATCTATGTTGGCGCGCGAGTTTAGTTTTACAGAATGCGTTTTGTTTTTGGTCAATTCTCTGGGATTCTCTGAACTGCTGGAGTTGCGGATGATACTTTCCGCTGCTGGGGTAAATTCCAAGCCTAGGGATTGGTATAACTTTCGGAAGTTGGTGACGGGATCGAGTGAAAGGTCTTCGTGGCGAACGATCAATAGATCAGAATCAACTTTCAGCGTAGTATGAAGCGTGCGGTAGATCATGTTCCAGAGCAGGCTGGCTTGTCCAATAATATCATCCTGCGGCATAGATTGCATGGCGGCGCGTTCTGGTTCCAAACAATCGCGCATAAGAGCAGGTTGAGATAATAAATCTTGAAAGTCAAAATTCCAGTTTAATTTTTTGAGGCTGCCGGCAAAACCTGCGGGATGACGAATGGTAACAACCACTTTGCAATTTAATTTTTGCTTAAACCATTTGGCAGAGAAAATCGCAAATGGGTCTTTTAATAATGGGGTTTGATTTTGCAAACGCGCTTTGTAAAAAAAATAGGCATCTCGTCCCATGCGTAAAAAATCTTTGGCGGAACGGATTGATTTTATTTCTGAAAATAAATGATAACGAAAAGAAAGTAAGTCGTTGAAGGCAGGAATAAATTCCATTTCGTTTTCTTGCGTGATGTAGTGATACCAATACGGCACACGCGCAGAAAAAACACCTGGGCGATGCAAGACGTTCAGCGGTTCACTAATATAAGCAAGGCTGGGGTGCGCGGCGAGCATTTTGCCGACCCAGGTTGTGCCTGTGCGGTGTGCGCCTGTTACGAGAATGGGAGTCATTAGTTTAGTTAGTCCGATAGTTTGGTAGTCAATTGGTTAATTATTTGAGTTGATAGATGATATAGTCTTTGGTTTGCGCAAAGATGAGGTAGGTTGAAAGTTTAGCTTGCAGTTCGGGTTGACGGGCGAGGTCATCAAACATAGTGACGATGAAATAATCACGGTTATTTGTTGCTGCTGTAAATCGTTTTTCAAAACCTTTATTCCCACCTTGCAAATCTTCATAAGCAAGGTCGCCATGTTGAGGCCAAACATAAGCTTTTTTCCAGCCCCAATATTCAAGTCGCATGCCATAGTCTTGGGCGAGGGCGGTAAGTTTTGCACGGGGTGGGAAAAGCGCATTGATTTCAGCCCATTGCTGAGCTTGGGGGCGATAATCAATGGAATGTAAGGTACGGGTGAAAATAAAGCTAGAGATAATGATAAATAAAGAAAGGGTAATGCGTAATTCGAGATTCTGGATTTTAGATTTAAGGTTTGGGATGCGTAGTTCTGCGAGAGGGGCAAGAGAAATTGCTGTAACTGGAATTAATAATAAACTATAGTAATCGTGGGTGGAGATGTGATAATCAAAAAAGATAGAATAAATGATATACGCAATCCATAAGCTGACGGGCAATGTTCTTTGGCGATAAAGGTAAATACCCAGCAAAGCAAGCGCAATAAAGCCCAAACCTACAGCGGTATTTATCATAGAAAGCCAGTCAAGATAAAAAGATGGGCTGATGAGTAATGAGGGGATAAACCGCCCCTCAAATTTTTTGGTAAGAAAGTCAGAAAAGTACGTTCCATAAATAACCCATGAAGCGCCTGGCAAAATACCAAGAAGTAGGATGGTACTAAGTTGAAAACTGCTTTGACGGGAAAATCGCCTATCCTGCAATGACATTACTAACGCTGCAACTCCTGCGCCAATGACGAAAAATGCGGCGATAAATTTTGCGGCAATCGCAAACCCACCAAAGAGACCTGCTAGAATGGCAAAACTCCAAGAGGCGGGAGTTTTGCTCCAGCGATAGATGCTCCACCAAAAGCTGATGGTCAGCATAGTCATGAGGGGATCAGGTTGAAAGCTTCGGCTGGCAGTCGCTGCGTAAGGCAGAAACAGGTAAAAGGTTAAGGAAAGAAGCGCTCCTTTTTCGGTAGTGAGATCGCGGGTGAGCAGGAATAAAAACATTCCTCCGAGAATCCAAAAGAGGGATGAGTAAATCCGCGCGACCCAAATTTGTTCACCTGTGAAACGATAGGTAAAAGCCACAATATTTTCCATGATTTGCGGCTCGAAGGTTGTTTTGGAATTCCAAAGATCTATAGCGGTTTGACGCTGCTGTGCAGGGACATTTGTCAAAGTACTGTAATACATACCGCGTGCTTTAATGAGGGCAAACAACTGACGGGTAGGATGAAAATCCAAAGGCAGATCGGTAAGATCATATAAACGCAGGGCAAAGCCTGTGAGCAAAAGGAATATAACGGTGATGCGTATTTTCATTTGAGCAGAAGGACTTGAATGTCATGGTCTTCGCTGGCATATATTTTTTCGTAGTACGTGCCAACACCAGGGATAATCAATTTCCAAATGTGTTCATTGGCATTTGACATATATGAATCAACGTAAATTGCAGCTACTTTATCTTTTTTAAATTGCTGATAGAGTTCTTCTGGTGTTTGGATGTTTTGGTAATCATAATCAGCCACATCGGCAGGCTGCATGCGCGCCATCCAAACTGCTCCAGGAGCGCCAGATGCTATTGCAGAATTTTCAGGGAGGGCTTGCGCAAGAGCAAGAACTGCTTTTTCTTCGGAAATAGTTCCACGCATTTCATAAACTGGTAATTCAAAAGCAGGTCGAAGCATAAGCCCCGCCAATAAAAATGCCAAATATCCGTACGTGATGTCTTTAGTAGAAACAAGCCCAAGCAAGGCAATGACAACAAACATAATGACAGCCGTGAAATATATAATTTGAATGCCTGCAAACCATCCGTAAAAAGCAAGCGCCAAAAGCAAAACCAACCAGTACTTATGTTCTTTTTTATTGATTAGCGAATACGCAATTGCTTGTACACCAAATGCGCCAAGGACAAAGAATATAAAAAATGGTGTGCGCATATATCCCTGACGGAAGAAGGTGAGGAAATACACAGCAAGGTACCCCATCCATGTGAGCAAAAGAATTAAGAGATGGTATTCTTTTTTGCGAATCAGTTCGTAGATACCGCATAGCGCCAGAATGAGAAGAAGAAAAGAAGTACGTTGTCCATAAGCGTAAAACAAAAGCTGAGGTATTGCTTTAAGATGCGCCTGCACACGTTCTGCATAAGCTTTGGGGTTATTTGCAATAGCGCTTAAAACAGAGAAGTTATTTTCTTCTGGTGACCCATAAAGTTGATTTGCCTGCAAAACAGCACAACGAATCTGTTTGAGTTTACAAGCTGGGTCTTTTTGATAAACAATTTCCTGCCCTTGCTGAAAAGCCACGTAGGAGCGTTCCTTTGTGCCAATAGCATAATGGCCTGTTTGCAAACCATAGTTGAGCTGATAGCCGCCCACAATGAGGGCGAAAGGAATGACAACGGCTGGAATCCACTTCCAGCTTGATCTGAAGCGCAGTGTCAGCCAAAGAATTAAAATCACCAAAATCGCAAAAGAGATCAAGCCATCATTACGCGACAAGGCAGATAACCCTACAAAAAAAGATGCACCGAAAACATTTCTTACATTTTGGGTATTGTAAAAAGATAATAACTGCCAACATGCAAAACCAGACATAGCCGCAAAAAGAGAATCGCTGGGGTTATTAAGAATATCTGTAATCACTGGAAATAGCAGCAAGAAACCAACCGTAATTAATGGAGATGCATACTTTATGGTCTGTCTGCTGACCAAATAAGCACTGCACCATAAAAGAGAAAACAAAAGTATGCGCCCTAGCGTAGCGCTTTGTACCAACCAAAATACAGATTTACTATACGGCAGATAGGTCAGCGAATAAAATATCCCTAGCAATGGGTTGCGATAAAACGGAGTCAGAGTTCCACTAAAAAATGTACGCCCTGTGTTGATATAAACCGATTCATCCCATAAATTCAGATCGCGCAAATTTGTGTGCAGTATATTAAATACAAAGAATAAATTAATTGTAAATAGAAGAAGAATAGCTAATGAGCTGGAAGAAAAATGTTTTCTGAAGAATTGAATCATGGTTTACCTTTATCCCCCAAATTATAGTCTAAAGTTATTGATGTGATTTTACGCGGCGCTTTAATATCCATTCGCGAATCGCTTGTAAGCCGAGCATTCCCAAAAGCGCAGAAAAGAAAATATTGAAGCGCGCCAGAGCAACGGGCGGGTAAAACCATAAAGCATTAAGCCAGGATTTGAAAGCGCGGAACGGTTCGCCGCCATCCAATAAATAGCGAGCATCCACACGATAGGCTGAAGCGCGGGCGCGGCGATCTACGCGGGCAAGAATGGGCGCAAGATTTTTATCCGCAGCAGCGCTGTTAAGAATCATAAATGCTTCGTGCCCAAACTCTGCCGCTTGCGCACGATTTTTTGCATTGGGGTGATAACGCGCCGCAGACCACAATTGTGGAACGTGAACTATTGTTCCATGTTGTGCAAGTTGAAGCCAAAAGTGATGATCAAGCAAAAAATGAAAATCAAGGTTTAGCCCATCTGTTTTTTTATAGGCGGCGCGTCGAAAAAACACAGCAGGCTGTCCAATAATTTGAAAACATAACAAATCTTCAAAGGTCAATTGTTTGTATATGAGTTTATTAATCGTCTGCCCATCTTCATTCACCGCCAGCATATCACCATACACCAGCGCAGCCTGAGGGTTTTCTTTGAATACTTTCACCGCCGCAGAGATTGCGCCCTCTAAATAATAATCATCTGAATTTAACCAAGCGATGATCTCGCCTTTGGAACGCGCCAAACCCTTATTAATCGCTTCTGCCTGACCCTTATCCTGCTTCGACTCCCAATGCGCGAGTCTACTCTGATATTTTTTGATAATGTCAACAGAGCTATCCGTGGATGCGCCATCTATGACAATATATTCAATATTGCCATAATCCTGCTCCAGCACTGACTTGATGGTCTGCTCCAGAAATGCGGCTTGGTTAAAAGATGGGGTAATGATGGAAATTAAAATTTCACGCGGCATTATGGGTATGGGTAACCTTCGTAAAGAGTCAAATCTTTGAACTGTAACAAAATCTCTGCCTTTGTTAGATCAATGGCTGAAGTGCCATCATCATTCTTTGGTACAACAGCCCCTACAGTATCACCTACCGCTGCTGATCCGTTAACACTACGCACAAGCATAAAGACACGCTCGTATTCTGTGGATTTACGTAAATAGGTGATGGGAATATCATACACTTCAAAATAGTATTGGAGCAGTGGTTTAAAATCCATACTTGTTGAAATAAGATCTCCTTTTCGTAGGTGATCCTTCAGGTACAACACGGAGTTTTCGACACTGCCTTTTTGTTGCCAACGCTGCGAGATCGTCAGATATGTTGACAAAGCAGAGAGAAGAGCAAACACTAAAACCAGACTTGAAAACACACGCGATATATCCCGTTTTCGGTTTGTATATTTGGATATTATTTTCAATGCTCCTATAAACCCAGCTGATGACCATATTAATAAAGGAGCCAACAAGAATACCCACATCCTTGATTCCATATCTGGCCGTCTGATAATAGAAAAAAAAAATATCCAAATTATGCACGCGTACTGCATGGGGACTTCCTGTCTGGAGATACTAGCATGGAAAATAATCCCAAGGAAAAAACATGCTGCACAAATAAAAACGACCCAGTTTGGAATAGCAAGCGTCCAGACGTTCCAAGTAGCTTGCAACCCCAGCCAAGCAGTTGATAAATATGTATTTTGGTCAAGCGGAGCAACAAATTTATTACCAAACAACCAGTGATGATTATTCAGCATGATCGGGGTATATAAAAGCGCCGCCAGAAGCGCTGTTAAAAAACCACTGGCCAGCCAATATTTAATAAAACCAATTTTTGAATGGTACACTGAAACATTGCCAAAGACGGCGCTTAGAAAAAGCCAGACGTACACAACTCCAAAGGGCAGGAGCATAATGGGAACAGTGAAAAAGCCGAGTGCAGAGAATATTATTAATAATAACCAGGCGAAGCGGTTCTTATTTTCTTTAACTTGACACCCTAGAATCAGTATTAATAATGTAAATAAACTAATCAATATGTATCCGCGAGCCAACACTGAATATTTTACAAGCTCAGGAAAAAGTCCAATAAATACAGCGCTTAATATGCCCGTCTCTTCACCATATATTTTTTTGGCAAGAAAATAACCCGCCGGAATCATAAGGATGCCGGCAATCAAACTTGGGAGCCTGATTAACCATAGATGGTTGCCAAAAGAGTGCACAAGAATGTTGATAAAAACAGTTAATAAAACATGATTGTTTGGAACATGATAATTTGATATTGTATGTAGGATGGAATGAGACGCAAAAGCATTGTAGGTATAAGCTTCGTCAAACTCCATGGGGATAAATAAATTAGCCAATCTTATTGAAAAGGCTATGAATATAAGCCCTGTGATTAACAAGCGCTCATTGCGTGGTTTAAATGCCGCTAAAAGCGATTGACAAAAAGCTTGTGCGTCTCGCCAAAGTAACTTCTTGAAATCGCCAGCTTGAATCAAGAACCCAATGATTTTTCCCTGAACGCTCGGCCAATAAATCAACAAGACTCCCGCAATCAGCGTTATAACACATCCAATCAGTTTTAAAAATGCAGATAAGTTTTGGTAACGCTTCAGAGTGAAAGAAGCTAAACTGCCGTCAGAAGCTAAGCTATTAAGCGCATGTGCAAGTGTTTCGTAGGGTAAGAAAGAAACAATTGCCAGCATGACCGAAAAAACTAAAGCGGCAATGATGATTGAATGAATTATTAAAACAAGGTGTAGTTTTTTCATTTGTTGATATTTAGTTATTACGAATATATTAGTCGATACATACAAATCTGGCTTTGGATTTAAAAAAGAGAGTTATAGTCCATTTTCGGGAAGATATTTAATTTGCCGCCTATGGTTGCGTCTACAACTTCACGCCCTGCTTTTTGATAGGCGTCACGCGCAAAAGTATATCCGATTTCAGATGTATCTAAATCAGGCAATTGCCATTTAATACCTTTGCCAAAATAATTGGGCATGAAATGGTTTGGATCATCACCTTGCGACGTGACTGTTTTATTTGCTTCACCCTTGGACGTAAAATTGTGATCCACGCCGATCAAAATTGCCTTTTCAATACCCATGTGAAACGCAAGTTGAAGCGCAAGATTCGTCACTGTGGCACCCTCCCAAACACGTCCACGCACATCGCCCGAAAATCTTGGTCCTGTGTAGGTAGTGTAAACGAAAGTTGGAAGGTTTGAAAGTTGAATGTTGTTGAAGTGACGACGAGAACGCCAGGCGATAAATTTTGGAATCTTGAGGACATTAAAATCTTCTACGAATTGTTCAACTACCAGATCATTGGTCACGCAAATATAAGTAGTGGAAAATCCAAGCTCAGGAAAAGCAAGATAGATGCGATTCATACCAAAGGTAATTTCATTCTTTAGTTTACTGAGGTCTGTTTGCTTTAGACTGGGACCGTTGCCAATAATAAAAGCCCGTTTGCCTTTGTGAATATTTTTCAATGCCGTCAATCTTTTAATACTTTCGCGCCGCCAGGGATGAAAAAACGCGGCGGGCAGTTGGGGGACGCGGCGGATGGCATCGTATGTATCGCGGGTCCAAATCCACGCCGATTGAGGAATAATGGTTTTGAAGGAATTTTTCATTGGACAATAAATTCTTTGTGAGCAGTCAGCAGAATCAACAAGATCATAGCATTTATCAAAGAAAAAAAGAAGTCAATTACCCCAACTTGATCAAAGATCATAATAATCGTATTTAGAACAACTACCATCACCGCCAACCAATATATATGTCTTTGCCCTCTATTGATGAAAAGACCAAAGATCAGCATTGCAAGAGCATCACCAAGTATCAAGACTCCGTAAGCGATGCACATCGTTACAAGCTCAGAATTTGCATTCAGCCGCGTGAAAGTCATTAGACCAAAAAAGATCAAGACTGCCGATGTAATGATGAATAAATAGCGCACGAACAAAATAGGGCTGACAATAAAATTAGAAGTTCGCACATTACTCCGTACTCAAACGCGCCGTTGCGCCGCCATCCACTACCATGGCTTGACCGGTCATAAAAGAAGATTGCTCATTATCGGCAAGGAAATAAATGGCGCTGGCTATCTCTTGCGGCTGACCTATGCGTCCATTCACGGTTTTACGCGCCAAATTATCAAGGCGGTCTTGCATATCTCCATGCCCAACATGCCCGCGCCCAAGTCCAGCTCGCAACATGGGAGTATCTACCGCGCCGGGCAGAATCGCATTGACACGAATGTTATCGGGTGCAAATTCAATCGCCATAGCGCGAGTCAGCGCAAGTAATCCACCTTTCGATGCGGCGTAGGCAGCGATATTTGTGGATGTTTGAATAGCATGGACAGATGAAACGTTCACTACTGCCGCGCCGCCACTCGCTTTTAGCAAAGGATGTGCAAGCTTGACACCCAAAAACACCGAGCGTAAATTAGCATTGATGACCGCATCCCACTCATCGACAGTTGTTTCAATGATAGGTTTGGCAACTTGCATAGCCGCATTGTTTACCAACGCGGCTAGTGATTCGCTAAAATTACGGACTTTATCAAAAATGGCTTGCACATCTTCAGGGCGGGCAATATCTGACTTGATGAATAATCCTGTAGACGGAAAGTCCGCGCCAAAATCAGCGCGATCGACGCCTATAACACGCCAGCCTTTTTCGGTGAAAAGTTGAACAGTTGCGCGTCCAATCCCGCCAGCGGCGCCGGTAATGAGCAGAGTTTTCATAAATAATATAATCCTTTGTTAATTCGTAATGTCTAATATGCTTTACGAATTACGTATTAAGCAATGAAATCATTTCGAATAAGAAATCCCCAAGCCCTCACACAAATTCTTAATCGTATTCCAATGGATTCGTTCCCACGCGGTCGGGCTTGAATTGGAGTTATGCGGCGCGAGCATCACGTTGTCCATCTTCAACAAGGGGCTGTCTTTAGGCAAAGGCTCAAATTCGAATACATCCAAAGCCGCGCCTGCAATTTTTTTATTCTGCAACGCAGAAATTAAATCCACTTCTTTGACGATGGGTCCGCGTGCGGTGTTGATTAATACTGCATTCGATCGCATTTGCGAAAGGGTATTCGTATTGATTAGATGACGGGATGTGTCGTTGAGTTCACAATTTACAGAAACAAAATCAGATTGAGAAAGAAGCGAGGAGAGATCGGTCATTTCGATACCCGTTTCAGAAACAAAGACATGATCTACTTCAATTATATCTGTGCCATATACTTTCATGCCGAAGGCACGCGCACGTCGCGTAACTGCCTTTCCAATATTGCCAACACCAATAATACCTAATGTGCTTTCATTGAGTGCCCTGCCGGGGATTTTCTGCCATTCGCCGCGTTTCATGGCTGCATCCATCCAGGGTTGGCGGCGGGCGAAGGCGAGCATGTATCCGAGAATAGTATCCGCAACCGGCGTAGTGAAAGCGTTTGGGGTACGCCCCAACTTGACGTTAAAGCGGGAGCAAGCCTCAGCGTTGATAGAATCGACGCCTGTGCCCCATTTCGAAATCACTTTCAGGCGCGGCGCACAGGCTTCAATTACGCGCGCGCTATAGCGGTCATCTCCACAAATAGCGCCGTCAAATTGCCCGGCATATTTCAGAATGTCATCTTCTTCCATGCGCTCCTGCACATCGGGGACAATTAATTCAATATTGTGTTTTGTAAAGACGGGTTGGAAGCGATCTAAAAATGGGATCATATAAGGGGCGGTGAGTAGAACTGTAAATTTCATTTTTATTTATTCCACATAATCACAAGGATAAGGTACTTTAGAAACATCATACAAACTTGGCACAGGAGTAAAGTAACTGATGTCATCAAGCATAGCATATCTGCCGCCAAAATAAAGATTGAAGACCATGCGAAATGTATTCACTGGCGAAATAGTTGGGTAGGGCGCGGTCTTATGCTCTGGCAAATAATACGCATTAAGAATCCAGAAACGTCTATTTTTAGGCTGTAACCACGGACCATGATCACCTTGAATAATAATGATCGGCGGTGTTTTTGATTCGACTAGGATCGTATCAATTGCCGCCAACATTTTTTTATTAAGGAATTGCAATTGATTCACATATCCTTTTTCATAAAGATCTGACGGATATTGTCTGTTCTCGTTCCAAAAATCTGGAGGATAGGTTGGGTTGCCTTCAGGGTCAAACACAAAAGGCGGATGAGGTGAAATCAAATGAATATAAGAAAATGTCGGTTCAGGATTTTTTGCAATATCATCCATATGATCAAAGACGTTCATAAAACGGTCGCGGAAATTAACACCCATCATTTGGTCGGGATCAAACCAGCCTAAATCCTTGGCATATCTTGCCAGCGTGGTATTAATCAGTAACCCTTCAAACTCACTTAATCCTGAAGAAATAGCAGGCGGCGTAATAAAATAATCGGCATCATACAATTCATTCCACGCAAAACCAGTTGCAAAATTAACAGTTTTGTAGCCCATCTTTTCAAAGTTATAACGGACAGCGCTATTCTTCAGGGAATTCCATAATGTTTTGCGTTTGGTGTTGGGAGGCGTAAATTCATCATTAAGGTCTTGCAAGTATTGCATGTTCAGCGAAGAACCTAGTGAAATTTCTGTGCGCACAAAATTACTCTGACTGCAAGCGGGCAAATAAAATCCGCGTTTTTCCAATTCGAAAATAAAATCTTTATTATCGTAATCATAAGCCTGCAGTAGAACATCCTGCCTGCCATACGAATCAAGGATGAAATAATACACATCCGGCGGATCCTGCGGCATGACCAGATCGTCCTGCACTGGGGCTTTGGGTGAACCTAATGTACCAGCGCTTCGCACATTTGACTGCAGGCTGATCTGCCCTATCGACATGATCGCCAACCCAAGCACTATCGTGTTCAAACCAGCAGGCGAAGTTGGCGGCTTCTTCATTGCCCATACTATCGCGCCGATCAACAAAAGCCCCAAGGCTGATAACATCCGTAAAGTCATATTCACTTCTGGAAATTGCTTTATGAGCAGTATATAGATATGCCCATAGGAAAAAAACAAAACCAAAAATAAAAGCAAAAGAAAGGCAGCCTTATGCCAGCCGCGAAATATTAATCGCAGCAAAAGAAATAATACGACTGTGATCAGCATCGAAATTAATATTGCCCGTGAACCAGCGCTCGCTTTAACCTGACCCACATTCTCAGCCAGCAAAGCCAGTATCGGGTAGATGCTAAATACAATTGGATAAAAAGGGAAAGCAAATAGTTTATTAATAAAATTTTTCATCTACGTTCTATTTATAGTCCCGCTTATCGATTATTCATTCTGCGCGTCATTAAAAAATCAGTGATCGCAAAATCAAGCTCTTCATCTATATCCCAGGCTTCATCAGCATCCATCTCGAACATCAACGGCGTATCACTGATGCGGTGTCTTTTTGCCTGTAAATTCTCACGATTGAATATATAAATGCAGGAATTTTCTTCATAAACAGGCGGTAAGTCCTGAGTTTGGATCAATTCCTTTGGATTGTGATTCATAGCATTGCCATGCTGATCATATAAGCGTGTTTGCAGGCGCGTGACCGAGAATAGAGAATCTTTATTTGGATACTCTGTGCGAAAAGCTTGAATCGCTTTCGATAGGGTCTGCGCTTTCAACAAGGGATTGGTGCTGTGTGTTTGAAGGTAAAAATCCGCAGGGTATTGCGCGGTATCATGCAGCAATATTTCATTCATAGGCATATCATCAGCGCGCAAATGTTCAGGGCGATTTATGATTTTTATGCTGGGAAAATGTACCCGCAACGCATCCATTACCGGCTCAGAATCAGTATCCACTACAATGTCATCAATTTCCGGCACGCTTAAAAGCGTTTCGATAATATGTTGAAAGAGGGGTTTTCCTGCAAGCAGACGATAATTCTTGCCGGGCACGCGTTGGCTATGATGGCGCATAGGAATGATGGCGATCATCTTTGTCATAGGTCTAAATTGTACGCTACTTCACTTCAATTTGATAAGCCGCCGGTGAACGTGTAAAACGTGTTGTGCCAGTCACCACCAAAACAGCACGCTCTCCATTGTTCAGTGATATCGGGATTTCCACTGTCTGGTCTTCATTCAAAATGATGTTTTCAACTGTTGTCGTTACGCCTTCTGTGATCAACGCAAGGCGATAGGTTTGGGGCAGGGCATTTTCCACACGCACAAAACCACTAGCAACCCAGCCGCCATCGTCTGTTTCAAAATCAGTTTGATATTGAATGGCATCCACGCGCACATCATCCAATAAAAAGCCTTCGCCATTCACAGCCAAATCGGTGATGTATTCAAAGCGCACAAAAATCTTTTTGCCGGCATACTGAGAAAGGTCAATTTTTTCTTGCACCCATAAATTTGTTTTATCGTTATAGCCCCAACCGTAGGAACTGCCCGTAATATCCTGCCCAGTGCCGGATGGCGTTTGGACAATCTGCCAGTACTCGCCATCTTCTGATACTTCTAAATGCAGGTAATCATAGTCCTTTTCAAGGTCGTACCACATTTGATAGGTTAACTCTATGTTGCCGCTTGTATCCATAAAATCAAACTCACGCGTCAAGGTCATGTTTGACGAATCGCCTTTGTTGGACCAAAACGCATAAGAACCTGAATGCGGGTCTGCAGGTAATAATTTAGTAGAAGTGGATCCTGTAAAAGAAGTAGTATGTTCACCCGCGCAGTTAAGCACAATGTAATCCACGCCAAATTGATGTACGTCACGAGTCAACGGACTTTGCGGGCAGGTGTTAATGGTTTCCGTAGGGTTGGCGCTAAAGGCATCTTCATAATTTTCGTAGTAGTATTTGCCATCGCCAATAGATTTATCAAGTAAATAGTTGGTGACTGCCCAATCGAGAAAAAAGTCCTCGGTCTGAATCAGCTTTCCCGTAGCTGGATCGGCGGCGTTAATCTGCAAAAGCACATTATCCACACCTTCCAATCCATTGGCTTGCTCATGCACCAGCGCTTTTGTAGCATCCTCACCAAAACGATTGAGAAAGTAATTCAAGAACATAAAAGATGCGCCGTAATGAGGAATGGTAGAGTTGCCAGAATCCACGGGCCAATCATTTAATTGAATATCAGTGTTGTTGGTGTAGACCACATCTGCGCCGCCCACTGTGTAGCCATTGATATGCATGGCAACATCAGAAAAACCTTCATTGATCCATGTGGTTTCATTGCGGTCACCCTTCCAATGAATCATGTGTTGAAATTCATGCGCCAATACGCCGTATGTAAATTCTTTTGAAAGGTCTGTTAGGTCTGCACTAAAGACAAACATTTCATGAGCATTTGAATATTCCTGAATGGCCGGATGTGTTTCATCAGCCGATGAAAAAAATCCAGCCACCGAACCGCCCAAATTGCGCGCATATAAAATATAAATGTGCGGATCGCCATCAATACCGGGTGTCCATTCACTGCCGAAAAATTCGCGGTTTGTTGGGTATATTTTTTCATCAAAAGCGCCGATCAATTTTTCCACTTCGCCCATATCCACATTGACGCCATCTTGCACCCAAAAATAAACCAACGGCGTAACATATTGCAAAGTAGCATTCACTTGCGCGTGTATGTTGCTGGATGAATTTAATACCCAGAATTTATCTTTTTCTCCCTCAATGCGCGGCTTGGCTGGAGGCTCCAGAGTTTCTGCGACATTGCAAACTCCTTTGAGTTTACAAGCCAATTCCCTCGGGTCATTTTCTAGAACTTGAACCTGCTTCAGCATCTCCAGCGTATTCGCAGGGACAGCGGATACAGGAGTACGCACAACATCCGTTGGCACTGGAAAGTCTGAGGTGGTGGGCGTAAAAGAATCCATCACGTAATAAACATACCCGCCTACGCTTAGCACAGCTACAGCCAAACAACACAAAACAACTACCACTGCTATGATCAAAAAACTGCGTGAATTATTTTTTTCCATATCATTTCTCTTTGTATAAAAATTTTAGCAATCATACCTCGTATAAGTGAAAATGGAATAAGTGTTTATTGGGCACTTTAAGCATCATATATTTACATATTTAATAAGGTGTAAAATTACTTCTGCTTAGCTTCTTCAGGTTTCTACACACATCAGCCTATTATCCCTTCATGGAGCATACTGCATGTCAAAAGTTTTTATTTCCTACTCCCATAATGATAAAGTGAAAATCCAAGATGTAGTTAGGCAAATCAAGAACGCTGGACATGATGTCTGGATTGACGAATCAAAACTTCTGGTCTCAGATCCAATTACCGTAGATATTCAAGAGAACATACGGAATTCAGACTATGTAATCGTATTTCTTTCCCCACATTCAGTAGAAAGCACTTGGGTACGCCAGGAAATTTACGAGACACTTTATCAAGAATTACATAACAGAAAAATCAAACTACTCCCATGCTTGATCGAAGATTGTGAACTCCCAAAAGCCTTTACAAAGACCAAAAAATTTAGCCGTATTTACGAAAACTTTCTGATCAATGCAAAAGAATCGGTTGCTAATATTCTTTCCATTCTAGATGAGAGCGCCCGAGAAGTTTTCAGGGATGAACACTATGCTGTCTTGCATATCCCTTTCCCCGGACTGGAAATCTATTTAGCCGGCGAAACCTACGGTTGGCATAAAAACGACGAAATGAAATATTTTGAAACTGTCGATTCGTACCTTCTTTTTGGTTTTAGCATAGACCCTTTTAAGAACTTCAAACATTTTGTGCTTTGTGAAGAAAAAGATGCAGACAGCATTAAAGGAAAACTAAAATCACTGGCATATACGGTCACTGGAGCAGGTGACACTGACCCGGAAACAAACAAAAGGAGGATTTGGTTCAACGTAAAGCCCGGGATAGAATTTAGCAATTACTCATTTAGAATTTCTGAAGATAATAACCAATGGATAGAAAACGCTTAAAGCCTGACTTAACTCGTTTAATATTTTAACCGTCATATAATAGAAGGCGCTCCAAGGCAAAATTATGAAAACAATCCAACGTTATCCATTAGTATCTTTCTTTGTCATTGCATTTGCCATCACCTGGACACTGCAAATAACAGGAATTATCCTTGCATCTCGTCAAAACATGACCTTGAGCAATGAAACGAATTTCCTTTATTTTCTGGAATTACTCAAACTTAAATTATCGTCTGCTCAATTTCTAGCGTATGGATTTTTTACGATTGGGGCGGGTCCTCTTTTTTCTGCCATCATAGTAACTTGGATTCTCGAAGGCAAAGATGGGCTAAGTACGCTTTGGAAACAATGTACAAAATGGAAAGTAGGAGCAAAATGGTATTTGATCGCTTTGGGCTTGCCGGTTGTATTAAGCGTTGCCAGCGTGGGCATTGGTTTATTGTCTAGCGGTGGAAAAATTAATTACATATTGAAGCTGCCGATTGAGCATTTTCTCCCATTCTTCCTGTATATGCTCGTTTTTACAGGTATTGCAGAGGAACCTGGTTGGCGCGGGTTTGCTCTGCCGCGTTTACAAAACCGTTACAATGCAGAAACAGCCAGTTGGGTTTTGGGGATTCTATGGGGTATATGGCATTTTCCTTTCATCATTTACTATAACTATCAAGCAGGAATTGCTCCTTTAGCGTTTTCTTTGCTCGGGTTAACCTTGGGAATCATTGGATGGACGATCGTCAACACTTGGGTTTACAACAACACAAACAGTGTACTAATAATGATCTTATTGCACGGATGGAGCAATACAGTACAGTCTTATCTGGTTCTGTCCTCAAACAATATGACAGCCCAAACGATGTATGGTGTTTTACCATGGATAGCTGCGATTGTTTTACTGCGTGTTTACGGCAAAGAAACTTTGACGCGCCATTCAAAGCCCCTAATTCCATCATGACCAAGCTACTAGAAATCAAAATCACCCCAACCTCACACTTTATAAAAAACCATGACAGAAACCAACCCAAAACCCATTTACCGCATCACAGATTTGAACGAATCAGAACGCCCGCGCGAGAGATTGCAAGCGCTGGGACCGCAGGCATTAACCAACGCAGAATTAATCGCCATTCTTTTGCGCGTGGGCGTGCGCGGTGAAAATGCCGTAGAAGTAGGACAAAGATTATTACAAAATTTTGGCGGGCTAATTGGCTTACATCGCGCGCCGTTTAAAGAATTAACAGATCAACACGGCTTAGGAGAAGCAAAAGCCGCGCAGATCAAAGCCGCCATCGAATTGGGCAGACGCTTAACACTCGAATCCCCTGAAGAACGCCCAGCCATTAACAGCCCTGCAGATGCGGCGGCATTGGTTCAATATGACATGTCTGCTTTGGAGCAGGAACATTTGCGCGTGATGCTATTGGATAGAAGAAATCGTGTGCTAGAAACCGTAGAAGTATACAAAGGCTCGGTCAATTCATCGCAAGTGCGCGTGGGCGAAATCTTCAAGGAAGCTATTCGCAAGAATGCATCAGCCATCATCGTGATTCACAATCACCCCAGCGGAGACCCAACCCCCAGCCCCGATGATGTGGCGGTCACCCGCGCGATTGTGCAATCTGGTAAGTTATTGGATGTAGATGTCTTGGATCATTTGGTGATTGGTCAGGGCAAGTGGGTTTCTTTGAAGGAGAGAGGATTGGGGTTTTCATAACATTCGCACGTTTTAACGTTGAACGTTTAATGCATTAACCTGCACGGTTAGTACGTCCACGTAACACTTCAATCGCGCCCCACAACGGCACAAACATGATCAAGCCCAATAAAATAAGATAAGGGGACATGTTATTTACAGCTACAACCGTTGCGTCCTGCCCAAGCACAGATTGACTCCAATTACGTTCCAACAAACTTAACGGCAGTCCAATGGCATACGTTGCGCCCACTTCACAACTCATACCATCTGCATACGCTTGAGTCAAAGCGTGGAAGCGGGTGACGCCATACGTGTCGCGCAAGTAGGTGGTAAATGATTGAGCTTCGGCATACGCTAGAAAGGCGCGTCCGGCATCCGTGGGGAAGGAAGCGCACAAATCAGTGATGGAAATCAAAGATTTATTATTAGTCGCAATTTTCAACGCCTGTGCATAATCAGTATTAGGATATTTCTCCATCATAGACGCCACACCTTCACGAAACCAGGCTGGCAATCTTGCGTAGCCATCTCCTAAAGAACGATACATCATCACATGCGTTAATTCATGCGGCAGTTCAATTTCCATTTGAATATTTTGGCGGTCGCCGGGCTGTACCACCACCATCACGACACCCAAAGCCGGGTCTGCATGTGCGCCAATCCATTGATGCCCGCCAAGCTCCAACGCGCCTTGCAAATCCTGATTCGTGGAATAAATATAAATATCAAACGGCTTATCCAGCACTAACGGAACAACTTCTTTCATACCCAATAGACCACTGCCTGCAACATCCAAAGCATTGCGCGCAAAAGCATCATCGCCATCGTACCAATGAATGGTGACAGGTCCTTCTTTATTTTCTCGCCACGTGAAACGATTATCACTATAAAAATAAGAAATAGGATCGCTGGCATACGCGCTTCCATCAGTGAGCGTCACCTGATACCAAAATTCGATCCAGCTAAATGGCGGGAATATTTTTTGCGAAGCATCAAATTGAAAACGCACATTTCCATTTGCGTCACGCTCCAGTTTTTCAACGCGCGTGGTTTCTTCACGCGTCTCACGGAATAATAAATTTACTTCTTGAATTTGAATCGAAGACTGGATCTGCGCCTCGAACGTGATATCTGCCCCAAAGTGATGCGAAGCCCGCGCATTTAACAACTCGATTCCTGCCTGCGCCCGAACCTGATTCGTGCCCATCAGCAGTGTCAACACTGTGGTTGAAATAAAAAGAAGTTTGAGTTTACGATTCATAATTAACCTTTTGGAGTATTTTTTTGGAGTACATCAGCATGCTGATGTACAAATCATCCCGCCAACAACACGATCAAAGGTGTCAGCGTCAGCGGGCTTAATATTGTGCTGACCAATACAATGGCTGTCACAAGCTGCGGCTCAAGATTAAATTCGGTAGCAATCACACTGTTATTAACCGCGGCAGGCATAGCAGCTTGAATCACTGAAGACTGCCGCGCATCACCCTGCAAACCGAGTAAGCCAGCAATCAGTAAACCCATTGCAGGACCCGCAACCAGGCGCATGAACGAACCAACGCCAATGGCGCGCAAATTATGCGACCAGTTGGAACGGCTTAACTCCACGCCTAGTAACACCAGCATTAATGGAATCGAACCTCCAGAAGCAAGGTCTACCGTACGCTTAAGAGGCAAAGCCAAATGAATATCAAGCCAATTTAAAGTGACGGCAAATAATACAGCATATACTGTCGGCACTTTAATAATGCCAAGTAATGCAGTTTTTAGATCAGCTTGTCCCAATGATGCGATCAACACTCCAAAGGTATTAAATAATAGCGCGGTTGTCACAAAATAAATCATGGCGTATTCGAGAGCACTGTTGCCAAAAGCAAACAAAACAACAGGCAAACCAAAATTTCCGTTATTGCCAAAGCCTGACACAAGCGCTACTGCCAAGGTTTGTTGACGATTCAATTTGAATAGTACAGCAGTCAAAAAACCAAGCAGACTTAATGTTAATATAATAATTATTGTGAATGAAACAGTAGCAAGCGCATCATTCCAATTTAACTGACTATTGATCAATAAATCAAAAACAAGGATGGGGCTAAATATATAAAAAATAACCCGCCCCAGCGAGCGCGGATCAATGGGCAGAGTTTTGCCAATGATAAAGCCCGCGCCGCTGATCAACAAAATAGGGAATAGGTTATTAAAGAATGTAGAGAACAGAAGGCTGGCAGACAAACTATTCTTCCTTCATCCAGCGTTTGACTGCAGCATGTGGATGGTCATATTCGTTTAAAGATGCCAGTAGTTGTTTAGGGTCAGTTTCACAAGATAAGGAGTTGCGATGTTCTTTGAAAATAAAGCCCTCATTAACAGCATGGTCAATTGCCGCAAGTAATGGGTTGTAGTAATTTCGAATGTTAAGCAAGCCTACGGGTTTTTGATGTGAGCCGATTTGCGACCAAGTCAGCGCTTCAAACAATTCGTCCCAGGTGCCGTATCCGCCGGGCATGGCAATAAACGCGTCAGAAAGTTCGTGCATGCGCGCTTTGCGAGCGTGCATATTTTCTGCAATCTCTAGGCGGGTGAGGGTGGAATGGGCAACTGCTGGTGTATTCATCGAAGGAATGATGACGCCAATTGCTTCTCCGCCTGCTTCTAAGACTGCATTTGCTATAGCGCCCATTAAGCCAGTCTTACCACCGCCATAGACGAGGCGAATCCCGCTTTCAGCGAGGGTAACGCCCATTGAGCGCGCCCCAGCTATAAAGTCGAGGTGAACCGCATCTGATGATCCGCAAAAAACGCAAATTGATTCCATCATTTCTCCGTGTTTGTAACTTTATCATATTATGTTCTTCATAATTAGAATTGTATTAGTCCTGTGTAGATATGCTTGACTCTGGACGGGCGCGGGGCATAATAAGGATAATATGGACTACAAAGATTATTATAAGATTTTAGGCGTGGCGCGCGGCATGGATGCTGATGAAATTCGCAAGGCGTATCGCAAATTGGCGATGAAATATCATCCAGACAAAAACCCCGGCGATAAGCCGGCTGAAGATCGCTTTAAAGAAATCAATGAGGCGTATCAAGTATTAAGTGATGATAAGAAACGCGCGCAATACGACCGCCTTGGGAATGCGTATGCAGATTGGAATACTCGCGGCGGCGGTGGACGCGGTGCTGATTTCAATTGGGATGAATGGGCTGCCAATTCAAATCGTGGCGGCGGACGTGTAGACCCTAGAGATATAGAAAATATGTTTGGCGGCAGCGGCGGCTTTTCTGATTTCTTTCGCAGTATGTTTGGCGGCAGTAACGCAGGCGCATCATCAAGCGCAGGGCAGCCGCAGGGCTATCAACAAGCGCTCCAAATTTCATTAGAAGAGGCTTACCTCGGAGCAACACGTCATCTGCAAAGTGAGCATAAAAAAATAAACGTGCGCATTCCTGCGGGTGTAAAGACTGGCTCAAAAGTGCGCGTGGCAGGTGCCGGCCCCAATGGCATTGATCTTTATTTAGTAATAGAAATTCTGGAGCAAGATGGCGTAACTCTTGATGGTGAAAATTTACATGTTACCGCCAATGTAGATGTCTTCACTGCGATCATTGGCGGTGATGCAGATGTAAAGACGCCCGATGGTAAAGTAATAAAATTAAATATCCCCGCCGGCACACAGCCAGAACAAGTCTTTCGTTTGGCAGGACGCGGAATGCCTCACTTAAAAGATATAAAAAAGAAAGGCGACCTATATGTGCGCGTCAAAGTTCAGGTTCCGCGTTATCTTTCTGACAAGCAAAAAGAATTATTAGAAGAAGCCTCTCGGATTAAGTTTTAGGGGTTGATTTGACTCTGGAATCAAACAGCTTGCTGTTTGATTTTGTGTAAACCCATTTGCCAACTAAAAAAACCAAAGCAAATCCTTGATCGTAAATACTACCCTTTAGGAGACTACATGAAAAAAAGAATAAGTCTTGCGGCTATTATCTTAATGGCTACCATCCTCGCATGTGCCGCGCCCAACTTTACCGAATCGCCCGTGGTGCCCACATCCACCTCCATTCAACTCCCATCCACGCCTGCTTCATCGCTACCCAGCCAAAATCCAGCCGCCAATCAGGATGCGCTGGTCAGTTTGTATGAAAACGTCAGCCCCGGCATCGTCTCATTACGAGTCACCACAAAAGACAGCGGCTCGTTAGGCTCTGGTTTTGTATTTGATTCTTTGGGACACATCATCACCAACTTTCATGTCATTGAAGGCGCAGTAGAGGTGGAAGTACACTTCATGAGCGGCTTCAAAACCTACGGCACAGTCATTGGCGCAGATCTTGACTCAGACATTGCCGTTGTAAAAGTGGACGCCCCAGCATCAGAGCTTCATCCCCTTCCAATTGGCGATTCATCCCAGCTCAAGGTTGGTCAAACCGTCGTAGCAGTTGGCAACCCCTTTGGCTTGGATGGCACCATGACGGTTGGTATTGTCTCTGCCCTTGGCAGAACATTAGATTCAATTCACAGTTCACCCACCGGCGGCTTCTTTACCGCTGGCGACATCATTCAAACAGACGCGGCTATTAACCCCGGCAACTCTGGCGGTCCCTTATTTAACACAGCCAGCGAAGTGATCGGCGTCAACCGCGCCATTCGCACCACAAACTATAACGAAACTGGCGACCCTGTTAATTCAGGCATTGGCTTTGCTATCTCCGCAAATGTTGTTGCACGCGTAGTGCCTTTCCTGATTCGTGATGGACACTATGATTATCCTTATCTAGGTGTTGCATCCATGGATGATTTTGGGCTTGCAGAAAAAGAAGCGCTAGGCCTTACCTCTTTTACCGGCGCTTATGTGACCAACGTAGTTCCGGGCGGTCCCGCTGATAAAGCAGGCGTAAAAGCAGGCACACAATCTACAGCTAGTTCCTCCTTAAAAGCAGGCGGCGACCTTATTATCGCCATTGATGGTAAATCGATTCGGCGCTTTGATGAATTGCTTGCCTATCTTATTGCTAACAAATCTCCCGGCGATACTGTCGTACTTACCGTTTTACGAGGCAGTGAAAAAGTAGACATTACGGTCACGCTGGCAAAGCGCCCCAAATAAAAAAATAGAACCAGCTAATTAGCTGGTTCTATTTTTTTTCTCAACATCTCCATCATCTTTACAATTCGCCTTTGCTTTTTTTCAACGATGAAAAGCCGCTTCAGATCTACGGGCAGCTTGCAGCGTTCTTCTAGATCTGTCTGCGCTGAAACATTGATCTCATCTCCAAAGGTCTTTCACCGCCTGCGTTTAAGATGACTGCTTTAAAGTTATATTTTTTAGCCATACTACTTCATCACTTTCCACTTTCTACGTTTCGGTTTTCCATCAGGATATTCCGTCATGATGACACTCTCAATATCAAATTCAAAAAGAATATACCTTTCAGCGGGATGATAGGGCGTAACACGTACAGCCAATGCTCGCACATCTGCATCTTCAATTAATGTTGCACGCCCTGTTATTACAAACTCCCCGCTTTCTCCGCTGGTATCTGAGACGGAACAATGAACCGCAAAACGATTATCGCGGCGTAGGTCATGCCCCTTTGGCGAATCAGGCTCCATAAACACAAAGAAGCGCCCTGCTCCAATGATCGGTGTAAAAGGATGCACACGCGGAGAACCATCTTTGCGAATTGTAGCAAGATACGCAACCTTGTTATGCAAGTGCTCTTTGCCAAATTCAGCAATTTCAGGGGCTTGAAATTCTAGCTTTTGCCAAGTCATTATGTCTATCGCTTATTCAGCATACAGGCTGGCGTACTCTGTATGCCTTTCAATATATCCACTTACAAACCAGCAGGTAGTTTTAACTTTTAGCTGATTATCACGTGCGAACTCCAAGCCCGTCTTTACCAGCGCACTGCCAATCCCGCGCCCTTCCAGTTCAGCCGGCACTCTTGTGGATGTAAATAAGATCACGTCATTGTTTAGCTCGTAATCTAATTCGGCAAGTGCAGAACCAACTTGCACCTCAAAACGCTTTGCAGGAATATTTTGTACTGGCAAGTAATTTATATTTGAATTCATATTCGCCTTTTCTCTCATTTATCATTCTTGATTCAAGAACTCTCTCGTCGCTTTAATCTTTCCACTTTCTACTTTCTTCGTCTCTTCCCAATAATCCAGCAACTGACCAATTGTCAACACTGAATGCATGGCATACCCTGCTTGCTCCAAAGATTCCCTCGCGCCAGATTGGCGATCCACTAACACAACCACATCTTTCACAACCAAGCCCGCGCCAGTGAGTTTTTCAATCGCTTCAAATTTGCTTCCGCCCGTTGTGGCGAGGTCGTCAATAATGACAGCAGTTTCGCCTGCGTGGTATTCACCTTCAATCTCCGCTTTGGTGCCATACGCTTTCACTTCCTTGCGCGGATAAATCATCGGATAATTTCCCTGCAAAGAAATAGCCGTCGCGATTGGGATGGCGGCGTAAGGCAAGCCAGCAAGGCGTTCAAATTTCAAATTTTTGAGCAAAGGCAAATAAGCCGCGCCAATTTGTTCCAACAATTTTGGGTAGGTAATAATTTGACGCAGGTCAACATAAATGGGAGACTTCAACCCAGACTTGAGGGTGAATTCTCCAAACTTGATACAACCAGCCGAGAGAAGTTCGTCAGCAAGTAGAATGAGGCGCGGGGATAAATCTGGCATATCAGCATCCTTAATTAAGAATTAATAAAGGGGATTATAACTTCAATATAAACAGAGCTGTTTAAGGACTTGCGAACAAGAGTGTAATTAAGAATGAAACAACCTCGTCAAAGTAGCCCAAAAGTATAGATGCGGAATATTCAGTGAACAGAACAGGAGTGTTTTATGGTTGCTCGAAAAAACAAAATGATCATTTCAGAAATTTGGCGTTACCCGGTCAAGTCTTTGGCAGGTGAAAAGCTTAAAACCGCCCAACTTAACCTAGATGGTATTTCAGGGGATCGACGCGTACTTGTTTATGATGAAGAATCGCGCAGACTGGTCACTTCTCGCACGAAACCAAAATTATTAGGGTTGAAAGCAACTCTTGGCAAAAATGGCGAACCGTTAATTAATGGAATTGCGTGGGATGATATTGAATCTCAACAAGCAATAATTAACGCTGCGGGAGAAGGCGCGCGGCTCATTGAATGGGATGGTCCCGAACGCTTTGACATTCTTCCACTTTTAGTGGCGACTGATGGCGCGATTAAAGAATTTGGCTACGACTATCGCCGCTTACGTCCGAACATTATCATCGGCGGCGTGGAAGGTCTCGCCGAGCGCGAGTGGGCTGGGCGTCAAATGAAAATAGGCAAAGCCATTATTGAATTTGCCCAACTGCGCGGGCGTTGCGTGATGACCACTTATGACCCCGATACATTAAAGCGCGACCCAGCCGTCCTTCGTCACATCGTCAAGAAATTTGACGGTACGCTCGCGTTAGATACTGCCGTTCTTCAAAGCGGAAAAATTTCCGTAGGAGATGTGGCTGAGTTTGTTGAATAATTATTACCGCGAAAAGTCAGTGCCCCATCAAGTAATTCCGCCGCCTTGCGCAAATAATTCATTCGACAATAAAATCTGATTAAAATTTTATTTTATAATATGTATAGTTTTTCAATTTAAGATGGAGGCGCACTATGCCAACTTTCAAAATCGAACCAAACGAAAATACATTGCACGGATTTTTCTCGCGCGACCTCGCTCCTGTTCTTACAATTGATTCAGGTGATACGATCCATTTCAAAACAATTGACGCCGAATGGGGCTTGGAAAATTATTCTGTCACACTCGTTGACCCCAAGACGGGCCCACCACCGCGCAAAACGGCTAATGAAGATCCATCTGGTCATGCCTTATGCGGACCCGTGTTCATTCGCGGCGCTGAACCAGGCATGACCCTTGCCATTCACATAGACTCAATCCGCACTGACACATGGGGTTGGACGGTTGGCGGTAAAACCCCAGAAGGTCAAGTATTGCATCTATGGGAACTTGACCCCGATCAAATGCGCGGGCGCAATCAACACGATCATCAAATTGCGCTTCATCCTTTCATGGGCGTGATGGGCATGCCGCCTGCCGAAGAAGGTCAACATAAGACACATCCGCCGCGCGTCACAGGCGGCAACATAGATTGCAAAGAACTTGTCGCGGGCACGATTCTTTATTTGCCAATCGCAGTCACTGGCGGATTATTTTCCACAGGCGATGGTCACGCCGCCCAAGGCGATGGCGAGGTCAGCAACACAGGAATCGAATGCCCAATAGATGATGCCCAATTAACTTTTCATCTTCACCCCAACTTGACGATTTCAACGCCTCGTGCCTGGACCCCAACCTGCTGGCTGACCCTCGGCTTTGATGAAAGCCTCAACCTTGCCGCACGAACCGCGCTTGATGCCATGCTCGATCTCATGGTCGAACAAAAAAATGTCACCCGTGCCGATGCGCTTGCCTTAGCCAGCGTAGTCGTTGACCTGCGCGTTACTCAAATTGCAAACAAAGTGTTGGGAGTACATGCTGTATTGAAACACGATGCATGGGAATAATTGAAGTAGAAAGTAGAAAGTAAAGTATTTCTACTTTCTACTTCAATTATCACTTCCCAATATCGAATTTTGAATCTCTAATATCGAATCTCTTAACTCCGCAGCGGCTTTGGCGGGATTCTCGGCCCAAGAAATTCCGCGCGAGACAGGAATCAACAAGCCTTTACCATCTTTGCGCAAACCCGCATTCAAAGCGGATTCCAAATCGCCACCTTGAGCGCCTACGCCTGGCATAAGAAACCACAAGTCAGGCGCGGCGGTGCGGATGCGCTTCGTTGCTTCTACGTGCGTTGCGCCAACAACAAGACCTATATTGTTTTTGGTATTCCATGAATGAGCGAGTCTTGCAACCTTAATATATAAAGGAACGAAAGAGGAAAGAGGAAAGAGATCACCTTCTTTCTGTTTTCCTCTTTCTTCTTCGTCAAGCACCATCAAATCCTGCAAATCCCCCGAACCCGCGTTGGATGTTTTGCATAACAAGAACACGCCTTTTTCTGGATTCTGGATGAACGGATCAATTGAATCTTTTCCGAGATATGGATTCAATGTGATGCAATGCGCGCCCAACGTTTCAAACGCGGAGGTGGCATAAGCTTCCGCTGTGGAAGCAATATCTCCGCGTTTGGCATCAAGGATGACGGGAATCATCGAACCAAGTCGTTTTGATTCCGCGTCAATAGCTTCGATGACTTGTTTGAGCGCCGTCCAACCCTCTGCGCCGAAGACTTCAAAGAATGCCGCATTTGGTTTAAATGCCGCGGCGTAGGGCGCTGTTTGCTTAACGAGATTCAAGCAAAATTCCAGAGCAGAAGCGGCAGTGGGTTCACGCAAATCGGGGATATGCGGGTCAAGTCCAACGCATAAAAGCGAAGAAGAATCATCCACGCGTCTTTCGAGAAAAGAGAAAAAGGATTCCATTTATCTCCAGTTTGAAGGTTGAAGGTTTGAAGGTTGGAACGTTCAAACCTGCCAACTTGTAAACGTTAGTTAGGCTTTTCCCAACACCATCGCCAACAAAGCCATTCTTACATACAAACCATATTCCATTTGGCGGAAGTATGCCGCACGTGGATCATCGTCAAATTCCACGCTGATTTCGCCAACGCGCGGGAGTGGATGCATGACCGCCATTTCTTTTTTGGCAGATTTCATAATCGCGGGGTCAATCACATACGCGCCTTTGACTTTTTCATAATCGGCGGGATCTTCGAAGCGTTCTTTTTGCACACGCGTGACATACAGAATATCTGTTTCGGGCAAAACTTTTTCAATGGATGAATATTCGGCTTGGGGTACTTTCTTTTCAGCAACTTCATCCATCACTTCTTTTGGCATTTTCAAAATATCGGGTGAGACATAATTTAATTTAACGTTTGAAAAATTTGAAAGCAAGCGCGCCAAAGAGTGGACGGTGCGCCCGTATTTCAAATCGCCGAGCATGGTCACGGTGATGTTATCTAGCCGCCCCAATTCTTCCATAATAGTAAAAGTATCCAGCAACGCTTGGGTTGGATGTTCGCCAACACCATCACCCGCATTGATGACAGGTTTGCGCGCCGCCTTCGCCGCAATCGCCGCAGAGCCAGTTTCTGGATGACGTAAAACAATTACATCGGCATAACACTCTAGGGTACGGATGGTATCTGGCAAGCTCTCGCCTTTTGAAACCGACGAATATTTAACTTCATTGATCGAGATAACACTTCCGCCTAGTCGTTCCATTGCCGCGATAAATGATGAAGATGTTCTGGTGGACGGTTCATAAAAAAGATTCGCAAGGATTTTCCCTTTAAGCAGATCAAAGGTGCCAACACGCTCGACCATTCCGCGCATCTCATGCGCCACGCCAAAGACGTATTCCAAGTCTTCACGCTTGAACTGTTTTACAGAAATAATATCCTTGCCATACCATTCGGCATTTTTATTTTCGCCAAAAGGCAGATGTGTAGAGGATGATTGGGTGGGCATTTTATATACTCCTTTGGGTTGATATATTGATTCTCTTTGCGATTTTCCAGCTAGTTGTTTTTTATAACTCTTCAACACGACTCGGACTTAGGTGAAGTTGATTCTACTTCGATAGGCAGTGTACCAACGTCAGCATTCTAACAAATAAATTTGTATTTTTATAACAAAAAACAGCAGCCTTTCGGTCGCTGTTTTTTGTTATACACTCAATATTTTTTATTCTCCAAAGATGGACGTGAACAGATTGGAGAAGAAGTCTCCCAGTTTTTGCCAGAAGGTGGGAGTAACAGGTTGAGGCACGGGCGTGGGTAATGCTTGGGTTGCTACAACTGTTGGCGACGGTGTATCCGTTGGCAAAGGCTGAGGCGTGAGAGTCGCTGGTTGTGCAGGAGCAGGTGTGGGCGTGGAGGGAAGCGTGTTGGTGGTGTGGATCACGCGCGGGGAGACCCAATAGGCTCGGTCGTCGCCAATAGATCCCAGCGTTGAAACTCTCAAAATAAATTTAATAGTTTGACCTGTTAATGGGTTGAGATCAATATCAATACGATAGACTGCGCCATCATAAAGATCGCCCGCAACCCATAGTTCTTTGATTTCACCTGCGACATCTTGATAGCGCACTTGATATAAGACGGAACAATTGAGCGCGTTAAGTTCACAGCCAACTGTAGCTTCGAAGCGATCACCTGGTTGAACAATGTAATCAGGATAGATACCTTCGATAAATCCTATTTCGGAGGAGTATGGCACGGCTAGTATGGCGGGTTGTTCAATGGTTGTGCCATTGTCGAGAGATGGCTGGTTCGTGAAGATCGCGAAACCTTGCGGAGCATTATCTTCACCAGGACATGAAAGTGCGCCGTCGTTACTGCTCCACTGTGCCGCGCATAAATTTTGCGAGAAGTCATACAAAGTTCCAAATTCAGGGACAGGTGTAATGGTGGGCGTGATGGTTGGTGTAACTTCAAGTGTTGGTGTGAAAAGCGATTCGCGCACATCGATCTTAGCCCAGAAGGGTTGGTTTCCACCTGAGCCAGCGCCAAAGCGATTGCCTGCTTCATCTTGCAAGACCCAATCAGATTGATATCGCCCGCCTTTTGCGGGGGCTTTCATGGTTACAGATATTTCAAGAGTGAACCCGGGTAAAACAGAACCAGGCAGAGTAACAGATTCTGTTTCAGTTAATCTATCGCCTCTATTGAATACAAATGTGTAACCTTCTGTCCATTCGCATTTGCCGGTGTTTTGGATCTTCCACGTCTTGGTGAATATCTCGGAGGATGAAAGAACTGTGTCATCTGGGATGCTGATATCTTCTACGAATGCGGCGCGGTTGCATTGCGGGTCGAGTGTAGCAGTGGGCGTGATGGATGGCGTGAAAGTTGCAGTTGGCGTTGGTGTCTTTGTCTTTGTAGGTGTAAAAGTCGCCGTGTGAGTAGGAGTGCGCGATGGCGTAATCGAAGGTGTCAGCGTGGGAGTCTTAGAAGGTGTAAACGATGGCGTGATCGTTAGAGTCTTTGACGGTGTAAACGTCGCTGTATTCGTAGGTGTGTTTGATGGAGTGAAAGTTAAAGTGTTGGTGGGTGTAAATGTCGGCGTGCGGGAAGGTGTCAACGTGGGGGTTGATGTTTTGGTAGGTGTGTTGGAAGGCGTGAAGGTAGATGTAAATGTCGGCGTATTACTTGGCGTAAATGTTGGGGTCTTCGATGGTGTCTTGGATGGCGTGAAGGTCGGTGTGCGCGAGGGCGTGATCGAAGGGGTCAGCGTGGGTGTCTTGGATGGTGTAAAGGATGGCGTGATGGTTGGAGTCTTAGACGGCGTAAACGTCGCTGTATTCGTTGGCGTAAACGTAGAAGTCTTGGTTGGTGTCTTGGATGGCGTGAAGGTCGGTGTGCGCGAGGGCGTGATCGAAGGGGTCAGCG
>VFJR01000018.1 GCA_009885945.1 Anaerolineaceae bacterium | reverse complement strand
CGGGTCCTGCTCAACTTTATTTAAGATGATCGGAGTATTCGTACGAAATATCGTTCCTGCCAAACTGCCATCTAACGGCACTGGAATCTCTGCTAGTTTTTTAGGGTCTGAGCCTGTGGATGCGGCGAAATATAATTTTTCTAAACGTTCGTCATATAAAAGGATCGAAGCCCCATCGCAAGCCAGTAATTCAGTTGCCGTCTTGGTAATTAACTGCAACAAGTCATTAAGGTCTAATGTTGAATTAAGCGTAACGCTCAACTCAACCAACCTTTTTAACTGGCGGTTATATCTCTCAAGCTCAGCAAAATCATCTGACATATTTCAAGTGTAATTATGATAACGATTTTTATCAAGGCATAAAAGCAATCAAATTCCTGTCTTGCGAAAATCCAAATCCTTATTTACCAAATTCGCGGATAAACTCTTCGCCTTTTGCAATTAATTCCGCATGATCTTCAGGGATAGGCATATCCTTCATATACTCAACCGCGTATTCGCTTAATTTTTTCTGCACATGCGGCTGACCTGCAGACAGCCATTTTTCCATGCTCCAGCGCGGAAAGATGGGGCTGACATAATATCCACTTTTATAATTCTTCAATGTGCTGGGCGCGGAGACATAACTCTTGCCAGGTCCCACTTTTTGAATTTCAGCCAGACCAAGGTGCGCTTCATCTAGTTGAAAACCATTTGAAAGCCGCAGGGATTGCTCAATGATTTCATTGCAATAGATAAACGTCAGCGGAGAAACAGCCTTGGAGTTGAGCGTATCCCCCACGAACGGCGCCAGACCGCCCTTTGTCAAAGAAAAAGTTAGTGTGTTCATCCAAAAAGTTTCGGCAGCAAGAAGATCCATACCCCAGCCTGTGCCACTGCCCGATGTGCCGCAATGCGGAACGCCATAATGTGCCATCATTTCTGCACATGCCAAATTAACCAAAACACTTTGTGGATCATAAAAATTTTGCAATGTCTTCATATCCAAATAAACGGGAATCATACCCAACAGCATCGGTGCGCCTTCTTTATACAACTGCCCAATCACAAGCCCCGCCAAAAGTTCTGCAAGCAGGACCGCAATCGTGCCAGCAGATGTGATCGGCGTGGTGGCACCCGACAAACTATAGTTTGAAATGATCACAGGCAAACCGCGTTCGATTGCGATCTTCATCTTATCCACAGTGCCTTCGTTCATCACCAATGGCGAGACTGGATTAAAGTACGGAATAATAAAAGGCTTTTCACCCAAGTCTTTGCCATGCAATAACTCAAACATTTTTAGCACATCATCAAATTTATGTTCATCCGAACATAACAGCACCATCGGCTTAATACCATTTGCAAAATGCTCTAAGCTTCCATACACATCCGTTAAATTTTCATCGACATCACGCGCAATGCCAATCGTTGAAACCACATCATAATTCGGCAGTTTATTGCCCAAGCGCACCATATCCTGCATGTGCCTGCGCTGAAATAGTTCGGGCGTATCTGTAACGGGGTCTTGATAAAACAAAGCCGTGACGCCAATTCCAAAACGAGTTCGGTCTTCAACGCCGCCAATAGTAAATTTTGGATTTCCACGCCGATCATAGATTTGAATCTGCTTTGGCGCTGATCGAATCGCCCATTCCACCACTTCAGCTGGAATCCGCACGCTTCTACCTTCGACCATTGAACTGCCCACTCTTTTCTCCAGCATCGCCAACGCTGACGGAGAATCAACGCGCACACCAGTGGTTGCCAGCAATGTCAATACGCTTTTATGAATTTCCTGCACTTGCTCATCGGTCAACATTTTTAGATGCGGGCGCACATTGTTCATGAGAAGATTCTCCTGAACAAAATCATAACATAAGCCATATCTTATTTAACTGATGTTACGCACAATTCAAATCTTTTCACCGCCAAGACGCAGAGAATGCCAAGTTTTTTTAAAAGACACCAAGAAGAGCGCTTGGCGACCTATATATCACTTGGCGTCATGGCTACTTGGCGGTTAGTGCATAAGGTCAGTTATTTAACTTGTTTGTGATCTCATATAAGCAATCAGCCCGATAATCGTCAGCGCCACCCCTGCCATGCCCAACAAACTTGGAACAGCGCCGCCTAGAAAAATGATTTCTCCAAGCAAAGAGAAGATCACTTCCATAGATTGAGTGGCATCCACAGCCGCAATCTCGAAAGATTCTCGGCAAAGATGACGGGCGTAAAGAAATAGTGTTGTGGCTATTACCCCCGACAACAACGCAACAAGAGCTGTGTTAAAAAATTGCGCGCTGGTTGGAGCAGGAGGCGTAGTAAAAATAATAAGCAATGCCCAAAAAGGCAGTGACCCTATGGTTAAAAGCAAAACACGTGCAAAGGCATTTTCTACAATAGGATGATCTATTTTGGGGATTTTCTGGCTATGCCCAAGACGCGCTTCCCAAACAAGTTGATTGCCAACAGGGTATGCAAAAGCCGCAACCAGCACGGGCAGTGCGCCCAGCAAAACTTCACGCAGACTTGTCAACACAGCGTATTCAACATTGACCAATACAATACCGATGAAAATGATTCCTGTAAACAACAATCCTTTGGCTGGAACAGTACGCCCAAAGAACATCAACACAAGCGGTGTAGCAAGAATAGTGATTTGCCAAGTGGTTGCAATGACCCAGCCCGCGGCATACTGTGAACTGAAGGTGATCAATGCATAAAAAACACCGAAGCCAACGCTGCCAGCGATGATCCAAAATATCCAATGTTGTAGGAAAATATCTTTAACATCTTTTATGGCTTTTTTACCCTGAGTGATTAATAGTAAGACAACCAACATGATCAGCATAAACCCAAAACGCAGACTAGCCGTCCAGACCCAATGCCCGCCTTGCAAACTCATGGTGCGATTCAAGATAAACGTACTGCTAAAAAATAAAGCCGCCAGACTACCAATCGAAACGAGACGTATCATGTATTTCCTTGTTTTTTTGCATTTATGCTAAAAAATTCGCATGGTTTTTTAGAAATTGTTAAAAAAACCATGCGAATTTGTAACTAAATATTACCTTCGCACAGAGATAAGGTTATTTACCCTTTTGTTGATTCTCCCATGCGTAGCGATCACTCGGGTTTTCGGCATCCAAATATTGCGGGTCTACATCCTTTCCAATTTTGTAACCGTGAGCAATCCATAGATCTGCGGCGAGCTTGCGCGGGTCACATTGCACGCCTTGCGCTGAAAAGTAATCGCAGACGCGTGTAACATCACGCTGAAAAATAGACCAGCCTTGCGGATTTAACTCTGGGTGCACAACTTGCGGAAAATCTATCAATGAAATTTTGCCATCGAAATATAAAATATTGTACGCCGAAAGGTCGCCGTGAATCCTTTGATTGGCGAGCAAAATGTTCAGGTTGTGAATCACGCGCTCGAAGAGCGATTTTGCCTGAGCCAGCTCCAAGTTGACAGAGTGAAGCGCAGGCGCGGCATTGTTCAAATCTCCAATGTAGCCCATCAGAATCGCATTCTTCTCAATTGCATAAGGCTTGGGCACGTCGGCGCCTGCATCATATAAAGTTTTTAGGGTTTGAAACTCATACGAGATCCACGACTGATGACGCACTTCTTCGCCGTATTGAGTACGCTGCATAATGGCTTTGAGGGCGCGCTCACCTTTGACACGCTGACCGTCGCTATCCAACTCGATCCTGCCTGTGCGATATTGCTGATCGTTTTTTAAGTTACGCAACGAACGCGGACGATAAACCTTGGCAGCAACCAAAGGCGAGTCTACTGCATCCCCTGCCCTGCATTGATACACAGACGCTTCCTTACCGCCTTTGACGCGGCGCAGAACATCGCTGATCCATTTGTGTTCGTAAAATTTGCCGAGCGAATCCAAAAGCCACCATTCTTCAAAACGCGCGGCTTTATAAGTGAATTTAAAACTGCCCAGCGAATCATCCTGCTTGCTGACAAACAAACGCTCTGCCAATGATATTTTTTTGGGATGCTTGCCAGAAGTACGCGGCTTGCGATCATCGGCTAGATCTTCGTTATCTAATTCGTCAAATATTTCGATATATTTTTTAGTATCCATTTTTTACCTTATTTATTTACCATGTCATTGCGAGCCGCCGTTCTTGTTTTTGGCGGCGACATCGTACTCGCAGAGTAAGCAATCTCATTATCGACAATAATCAAGCGGCTGTTAAATAAAAAAACCGCAAGCCTGACGCGCCTGCGGTTGAAAGCATAGATAATAGGTAACGTTATGCGATCACACCCAAGGGAGGCGCGCTTGAAAATACAGTTGCAGATGAAATTCTTTTTTGCATAATTTTTGTACCTCCTTTCAAGGTGTAGGATATAACTAAGATTTTAGTACAGTGGTTTTTGAAAGTCAAGAGGCTGTGTTTTATATTTTTGAGATTTTCCAGCCTCTGCCTGCTTCGCGGAGTACATCCCCGCCAGCAAATAAGCAATTGCGTCGGAGCGTTTGGGATTCTTTTATGCTTGCGTTTCACTTTCCAGCGCAAATTGAATGGCTTTGATAACACCGTTGATGTCGTTCATGATTTGGTTATTCCAAAAGCGAATCACTCGATAGCCTTGTTCTTCCAAATATTTTGTTCGTTCTTTGTCGTACTCTTCCTGCTCCAAGTGCTGACTGCCATCCAGTTCGATAATTAATTTCTTTTTAATACAGCAAAAATCAGGGATGAAGTTTCCAATGGCGTGCTGTCTTCTAAAGTTAACGCCGAGTTTGTCGTTGCGGATATATGCCCAAAGTTTGGCTTCTGCGGGGGTGGGTTCTTTTCTTAGTTTTCGGGCTGTGTCATATCCTTTTGGCGTGGTTCTTCTTGGATGCATAATGTGATTCTACTCCAGCATTAAGTTCACTTGCAAAGCCAACCCCCTCCGTCCTTCGGACACCTCCCCCAAATCAAGTGCGGATTTGGGGGAGGAAGAACTTTGGTTTTGGCGAAAAATTTAGTTTTCATTAATCCTCTTGTCTCATGTTCTCCCCCAAATGTGATCTTCATTTGGGGGAGATGCCCGTTAGGGCAGAGGGGGTCGCACT
>VFJR01000029.1 GCA_009885945.1 Anaerolineaceae bacterium | reverse complement strand
TTCTCCACCGAAAAAGAAATCGCCGCGGCGGCGCGTAAAGCCTTCTCCAGCGGACATGTCGTCGAAATGAAAAGTACGCCGCCTATCGCAGGCACGGTGTACACGGTCGGGAATTTTATTAAGTGATTAATGTTGGACGCGTCATTGCGAGCTGGTGGTTGAGTAGCCGCGTTCTTGTTCTTCGCGGCGTATCGAAACCACACTGAGAGAGTATCTCTTAAGCCTGTAACGGAGCAACCCGTTTCACTTACTAACTGATCACTATTTAATGATCACTGTTCTGCTTCACGCTCGCAAGTGGTTTTCAGTGATTCTTATGCTCAAAGAAGCTCTCAACAACTGCTTCTTCTCTCTGTCAGAAAAAAATTCACTTACTCGTCTTGGTCAACGCATTTTTTTTACTTGTATACCTGTCTACGTACACAGTGGGCGGAATAGGGCTCGAACCTACGACCTCATCGATGTCAACGATGTGCTCTAACCAACTGAGCTACCCGCCCCAAGAACCAGCATTATAACGATGGTAAGAGGATTTGGCAAGCGTAACTTTTTTTGAGAAAGCTGAGAACACTCTGGAGTCGGACAGCTTGCTGTCCGATGTTTTCGAACAAAAGAATCATACTAAAAATAATTTTATACATCTTCCTTCAGCAAGCTGAACGATTCCAGAATTAATCATCTGACGAAAATTTTTTCACCAAAGTTGCCTTGCGTTTTTTGATATCAAAAGAACAGCCGTGCGTAAGAATATGTACTTTGAGTCCGCTGATCGAAACAGGCTTGGAGCCGCTGGTGATTTCTGGAGTATCTGTATCCACCAGTTCCTTTCCATCTACGATCGTAACTGCGCCTGACCCTGCAACTGTGATCAATGAATCGTTGGTTACTATCGCGGCAGTATTTTCATCCACGCCGACGCCGAGCATGCCCGGGTGCATAGAGACGGCGTACGCCAGCCTGCCAAAGCGATCGCGCTCACGAAAATGCTGGTCAAAGATGATTTTCGTTGTAAACCCAAGCCCAGGTGAAAATTGAGCCATGCCCTCGCGTGGAGTAGCGCCTGGTTTGCCGTAAGCAAGCATCAGCGTAGAGAGAATCGCTGTTCCGGCGGATGTTCCGCTGACTACTGCGCCACGGTGGTAAGCTTGCAAAATTTCATCTTCAAGTTTTGTGCCGCCTAGCAATGCGGCGATGCGCATCTGCGTACCCCCGCCAAAAAAAATACCTGTTGCATTGCGAATTGCTTTTATATGACTTGCATGCTCAGCATTGATCCGTTGGGTAAACTCAAGCGCAATAGGATTTTTTACGCCTAGTTTCTTAAATTCATTTTGATAAAACTTACCTGTATCTTCTTCACGAGAAGCTTGCGGCAAAATTACAATGTGGGCTTTTGCACCTCCAGCACGTTGAATAAACTCCTGCAAAATCACAGGGTTCTTCCATTTAATCCCACCGCCGATCGCGACTAAGGTTTGCATGAATGAGTTGCTCTTCTACTAATTGATATGTGTCAAGTTGTTGATCCACTTCCGTGAACGCCAACGATATAAACCAAGAATCCACTTGACCACTTCTTCACTCATCGCGCAGAGGTAGACAAAGTAAACAGGCAGGTGGAAGACAAACGCGCCCATGTATGCCATTGGCACGCCTACCAGCCAAATGATAATGCCATCCAAGAACAATGAGAATTTTGTGTCACCGCCTGCGCGCAGAATGCCAATGACGATGACCATGTTGTTAATGCGAATCCACATAAAAAAACTAACCACTACTAATGCATAACTTGCATTAAGGATTACTTCAGGCGAAACCTTATATAACGTAAGCAAGTAAGGTTTTATTAAAGCAACGATACAACCCATTAATATCCCGCCCACAGCGCCCACGCCCAAAGACCTGCCGGCGTATAAATACGCATTTTCTTCTTCGCCCGCACCGATAAAATTGCCTACCAATACAGAGGTGGCGTTGGATAAGCCCACAAAGAACCCAATTGCAAGCTGTTCAATGGTGGAAAGAATATTGATGGTCGCAATTGAGGCAGTGCCCATATTTCCATAAATTGCCATATAGGCTGTGATGCCCAATGCCCAAAAAAGCTCATTCAAGATCACAGGCGCTATTGGCGGAACCACTTTTCGTAAAAATTGCATATCAAAGTTGAACATTTCGTTCAATCGAGCGGCTACCGGTGAATCTTTTGTGGAATAGACCACCACCAGTAAAACAATACACTCCAAAGCCCGCGCGATGAGGGTTGAGATTGCAACGCCGTCAATGCCTAATTCTGGTAATCCAAATTTTCCCAATATCAAACCATAAGAGAGAAACGTGCTTAATATTAACGATCCGACGGCGATATACGTTGGCTTTTTGACATCGCCAGTGGAGCGCAGTACAAACGAATAGCTAAATGTAATTGCGTAAAAAATAAATGTCCAAGCAAAAATACGTAAGTAATTTGTACCCGCCGAGATCACAGCGGCATCTTTTGAATAGATATTTAATATTTGAGCAGAAAAATATTGAGAGAGAAACCAAAACACGAAGCTGGCAGAGAGGGCTAGTATTAGACATAAGCCCAATATACGCCGCAAATTTGGAATATCACGTTTGCCCCAAAATTGCGCGCTAAACATGGCTGCGCCGCTAATAATTCCGAAATGTACTAGGTTTAATAAAAATGCCACCTGGTTTGCCAATCCCACCGCAGCGACTGAAACTTCACCTTTTTGCCCTACTAAGATAACGCCAATCATGTTTAATGCCGAAAACATGAATTGTTGAATAATAATAGGCATTGCGATCCGCCAGATTTCGGGGAAGTACTGCGGATCGTTGTAAAACGATTTTATGCTTTTGATCATATTGTCTCCAAAACCGATACCCAAAGCATTATAGCGTAAGCCAGCGCAACAACGATTCGTCTAGTAATCATGGAGAATTCAATGAAAAAAATATTCATTACTCTGCTGTTGCTATACGGCGCGGCTTGTGCGCCAGCCACGGCTGTACAAAACAAAGCCGAAATAAATCCCGGCTTTGTTAGTATAGATATTCTTGCCAACCTGCCCGAGCCCAATTGTGAATCCGGATTAACCCCAGCAAACCAGGAAGGTCCTTATTACAAGGCAGACTCGCCTGAACGCACTTCGCTCATTGATGCAGATACCCAAGGAAAACGCTTGATCCTCTCTGGCTACGTACTTACTTCTGATTGTTATACTGTACCTCATGCCTGGTTGGATTTTTGGGAGGCGAACGCCGATGGTGAATACGACAATGATGGTTACACATTACGCGGGCATCAATTTTCTGATAATAAAGGAAGATATTATTTAGAAACGATCATGCCGGGTTTATATAATGCGAGGCCCATTGAACATATCCATGTAAAAGTGAAAATCATGGAGGGTGCCGTATTCACCACGCAACTTTATTTCCCGGCACAGCCTTTTGACGGATTAACCATCAATTTGCAAGAAGGGGAGGGCGTTTTAATTGGATACTTTAATTTTGTGCTGAAATAGAATTTATGCAGTTACATAAGCGCAGAGTCTCTGAAAAAAAACTGTCCGCGTTTGACCAAAGGGCAGGTATCTCTGCTGGGAGATTATGCTTCCGTTATTATCTGTTATCGAAACCATAGAGCTGAGATGATTGTAAACATAAATAATAAATTAAGCTTCTTCAAGGATTTTTTTCAGTTCTGGAATAATAGCGGGCAGGTCTTCAGTAATCGTTTGCCAAATAATACTGAGATTTACCCCGTGATACTCATGAACTACAATATTTCTCATCGTATACATTTCCAGCCACGGAAGATGTGCATGGCGAGTTTTAATATCGCGCGGAATATGCCGTGACGCCTCGCCTATAATCTCAAGATTTCTTAAGACAGAATCTATGGTTTTATCGTCACCTTCAAATTCATTAAGCACCATGCCGCTTGTGTATCTTTGAATTCGATCAATGCACTCAAGGATATCTGAAATGCGTATTTTCCAATTTCTAGGCGGCACGAATTGCCTCATGTAAGATATTTTCTCGCAACTCTTTGCGCAACGCTTGTCGTGTAACTAAATCTACTTTGCGCCCAAGCAATTCTTCAAGGTACATTTTCAGCCGCGCATATTCGAATAATCCAATGGGTCTTGTAAAATCCACCAACAGGTCTATATCACTGCGTTTCCGCGCCTGACCCCGAGCCATGGAGCCAAATAGGAAGATGGAACCAACGCCAAATTTTTTCAATTGGCGTTTATTGCTTTTTAGCAGGGTTAAGGTTTTATCGCGTTCCATTTTGATTTACTCTTTATTGGATTTTATCATAGGGTTTTCGCTTACATCATACGCTATGCTGACTCGAACTCCACTTGTCCCACACTTTGGGGATCCCGATCATAAGTAAACATCCAAGCTTCTGTAATTGCGCCAGATATGCATTCACCGCTCATTTTGTGAATGGCGGAGATTCTATTTTCTGTATTGTAATCCTGTTTGTAAGTTGTTCCGTCCTCTGTTCTGCAGGTCATGTTGCCGTTAGCGTCATAGGCATAGCTATTGGTTAATTGCTGAGAGCTAACACGTATCACTGCATGTGGATGTCCGGAACTATAGATATAATGCTAATTCGGAATAAAAGATGAGATTAGTCCAATAAGGCATATTACAATATAGATTAAACTAAATATTCTATTTGAGTTTATTATTGCGTCATAATTATTTTCATCAACATTAAATTTCTTATATCCAAACATTTTTCCTAAAAATAAATTGTAATTTTTCTCACGATTTCGTTCTTGTTTTTCTAAAAATATTTTTGGGTTAAACCAAACTAAATAAGTGGGTTGTATTGAAATTATGAGAAGAGATAAGAAAATAATTGAACTCTTCATGGGTTTTCTCCTGTGCACCCTTTGCATATAAACGGGAATTTAATTCCAAACGTACCTGTAAGCCCTAGCTGTGGCGTATAAATTCCAGTTTCATAGGCAATAGGCGCTACCGATGGATCGTTACGAACAAAGCCATAAAGCTCAGGCTGAAACTTTATTGTTGATGGACTAAACGTAGCTCCAGCACCACCGCCACTTAAATTGAGCGTTGCTCCTTTCATAAACTGATCCATTCCAAGTGGACCTGGGTAATAGTTATCGTTGGAAGATCCAATCGAGCCCGCTACAATTGAGAAACTTGGGAAGATTGGTGTTACTGCTTTTGTTCCGAAGCTTAAACCCCCAGCAAAATACACTTGCCCAAACCTATCAATAATAATTTGACCCGTAGGAGTAAATATGAGAAAAGCCCCAAAACTAACATTAACTGCATAATAATCAGGATTTGATGGATTCAAATCCCAATATGTTGGTGTCTCCCAAGCTGATAAACAAGTTATTTCACCAGATGAACATTTAGCTTTCAATTCACGGTATTCATCTCTAATTTTAAGCTCTTCTTTTGATTCTGGAGAACCAAGCCTTAGCCCAGTAGTCTGACTATTCCCCTCCCAACAATTCCCCTCCTCATCACAACGGGCGTGACCAGACGGATCATTAAAATTGACAGGATTGTTTCCCACGTAGCTATACCGATTCAACCCTTGAGTCATATCGGGGGTAATCGTATCAGGCTGAATAAACCTGCCCAGCGAGCTTGAATAAAATCTCGCGCGATAATCCAT
>VFJR01000013.1 GCA_009885945.1 Anaerolineaceae bacterium | reverse complement strand
GCCAAAGTTCTTGGGCATGGTATCGGCGAAGCCTTCTACAAGGTAACTACCGGGCGTAATGATAGACGTTTCAAGATATGTGCGTGCATCATATCCTTCGACGCGGGTTTCTGCGCGGGTGGCAATGCCTGCTAAAGAGGGACCAATAATAACCGTATCTGGCACAGCAGCATGGCATTGGGCACAGCGCAGGTTGAAGACAGCTTGTCCTTGTTGTTGGCTTGCATTAAGCGTGGGAGCAGGTGCAGCGCCTGATGCGCCGGAACATGCCGCTAGGAAAACCGCCAAGACGGTTAGTAGTACGATGATTTTGTGTTTCAATTTTCATTCTCCATTTTGGAATTGGCGAATTATACATGAATGGTTTCGGCTTGGGAATTACAGGTTTGAGAAGTTGAAAGCCAAAAGGCGAGATGTGTGCTTCTAAAAAGGTTATATTTTTGCATGCTATACTTTGCAAAACAATTGACGCGGAGGTCACCATGAGCGACGGTCTTTATTATTCAGAGTATATTGAGCTGGACAAGATATTAAACAGCCAGCACCCCAAAAGCTTTACAAATATGGAGGATGGTAATGATGAAATGCTGTTCATTATTATTCATCAGGCGTATGAATTATGGTTCAAACAGATCATCTTTGAGCTGGATCTGGCGCGCAATATTTTCATTAAGGGCAGGATCAACGATAACACGCCTGATATGAGCAATGCGGTTTATAAGCTAAAGCGAATTGTAAAAATCCTTGAGCTGCTTAATCAGCAAGTGAGTGTTCTTGAAACGATGACCGCTTTGGATTTTCTTGAATTTAGGAATCATCTTTTGCCTGCTTCGGGCTTTCAGAGCAAGCAGTTTCGATTAATTGAAGTCAAGCTGGGTTTGCGTATGGAACAACGGCACAAGACAGAATATTACAAACATACCCGCCCGGGCAGTTTGAGCGAAACTGATTTGCAGGATGTAAGTAAAACAGAGAGCGAAGTTACATTAAAACAATTGGTTATTCAATGGCTGGAGCGAATGCCTTATTTGCAAGAAAAATATTGGGTTGGGTATCAATCTTCCAGCACGGAAAATAAATTCTGGTCTGATTATCGCCAAGCATATCAGATCAGTTTATCGGGAAATGAAAATGACAGGCTGGCGGAGTTTGACAAGGTTTTCTTTAATGAAGGGCGCGGAGATATTTCTCATAAAGCCATGCAGTCTGCATTGTTCATTACTTTATATCGAGACCTGCCTATCTTTCAATTGCCATTTGATCTATTAAACACGCTCTCTGAAATTGATGAATTACTTTCCAGTTGGCGTTATCGCCATTTTATGATGGTACGACGCATGATCGGTGTGCGCGTGGGCACAGGCGGCACCAGCGGAGCGGGCTATCTCGAAGGCACGTTGAGTCAGCATTACGCCTTCCGCGAGATCACCGAAGTGGCGACATTTTTGATCGAACGAAGTAAATTGCCAGAGTTGCCGAATGTATTGAAGGAGAAGGTGAGTTTTAATTTGTAACAGTTAAAGCTTTAAGTATCGGTGTGCGACATCGTCCCCTAAAGGGGACTTTGGCAGGCGGAAGATAGGGGAAGGTCTGGAAGCAGAAAAAACTCGAAGCGAGAAAAATGCCGCAGAATCCCACTCGTCCGCTGCACACTTTGTTAGCTCGCTCTTTGATTGCAAAGTTCTCAACACTTTAAGAATTATACTTTTGCTATAAGGAAATTAAAATCAGATTCTACAAGTTGACGAAGTGTTTCTAAACCCGTTATTTCTTCGCCTAAAAAATCATAGTAGATTTTAATGATACTGAATAATTCTTCATATACCCTGCTGAGGTCATCTGTATATATAGGTTGTTCTATCCTGGCTATTCTTAAGAGTTTCTTGCTGATGTGGGCAATATTATTACTTCGTTTTTCTTCTAACCAAATTAAGATTGGCTCAAGCAATTTTAATCGTTGTCTGTGTTCGGATATTGAATTGAGAATATCAGTTCTTCGGCGGAGAACATTAAGATAAACCTTTTGATTCTGCCAAAGCCTCTCAAATCTATCTTCATCAAGAATTTTCTTTTTTATTGTTTTGTTTAGTGTGCTGAGCGCATCTTCCCATGCGCGAAATAGAAAAATAAGATTTATGTTTTCTTTCCTTTTGCCCTCTTCAACAAGAGTTCTCGGAACGAGAATTGCTGAATTGCCACATGCAAAATAAGTGGTTTTCAGAAGTTCTTGCATATGAATGATACGACCATCCACCAACGCCAATTGAATTTGGTGTGTAAGAATAAAAGAACAGTACCCTAAACAAAGTTGATTATATAACTGATTTAGTGTATCGATAATTTTATCTATTTTTGCTTCAATATCTTGATCTTTCTGCATTTGTAAAATTATTCATCCGTCACACTTTTTGTTAGTCCTTCGCTTATGATGAACCTATGCCACCCATAAAATCTGGAAGAGTAGCTGCGAATCGAAGCATTGACCATTGGGCAGGCGTAGTTTCCTTGACTACTATTTGTGATACACACATTACTGCATTTCGGAATTTCTCAAACGCCTTGTCTTCAAATATCTCTTTTCCTTCATGTAAGAAAGTTAAATGAGAACCAACCCACCGCATATACATTAATGGTGTCGCTAATTCAGATATGCTTATCCATGTTGTAATAACATTCAAATTCCTTGAGAGTTTTCCTTCCATTATTGCGTCACATTTTTTTGTTCTACAAGCCCAATAGACATCCAAAACATAATTTCTGTTTTCCTTGTCATCTGCTTTTAGTACTAGCGATATGTTGCCTTGTCTATCGGTGAGAAGGTCTTCTCCACACACTACGCATTCGAGTGGGCTGTACGCGCCAAATACTTGTACAGGTTTCTTAGTTTCACTTCGCCAAGCCTTATAACTTTTGGGAAAATATCTCTCAAAGATAATTTGCAGGCTAGGGTTCACAACAAGTAAGTTTTCTATTTTCTCGTTATCCCACACTTCGATGGTTGCTTCATCTTTATGAGCATTTAAGGTTTGGGCTAATCCACTGGAAGGGAGAGTCGAATAAAATGCCATAAAACCATCAGCCTTAAATTTTCGCACCCTACCCATTACATCAATTTCATCTTTATCCCCAATGGAATTCCCTGAATGAGCGTAATGTTTACAACTTACTACCCATTTTCTTTTGTCATCACGAATCAAACCCGACAGAAACTCTAGAACAACTAAGTCTTTTCCGCCATCTGCTCCGCGACTAGGACTTTCTTCAATTTCAAATCCTAAAGCTGCTAAGAAATCTCTTGCAAATAACTCGAATGTGTCCTGTTTGCCGTCACTTGAATTGGCTAGAGGAATTTCTGTAAAATCTATAATTGGCATATGAAATAACCTTCCTGTTGTGCAAAGAACGGGCTAGCAGTTTGCATTACCTATTATTCGCGCTTTATTTCTGTATTTGCATTTTTTTCTTCCTGAACAATTTGCTCTTGTAACGATTTGATTTTCTTAGTTAAGCTATTTATTTTTACCCCAACAAATAAGCCTTTCTCTTTTTTTGTTTTCGATAAGGTTGTACTCGCTTCTTGTAGCTGTTTTCTTAAATCTGGTAACGCCATTGATATGGCATAGTTTTTTAGTTGTACTTTTAGGTAAAGTGATTTCTTCTGCTTGACTAGTCCCCACCAATTTATCCATTTTGTTTCTTGTGCTAGATCATATATGCTCCTTAAGGCACTAAAGTTTTGGGATGAATAGTCATAGCCATGATCGCCATATTGCGATGCTAACATATAGTATTCCATCGCTTTTTGAAAATATTCTTGGCTATTGCTTTTCGCTTCAGGATTTGAATTTCCTAACACAGAGTCTATGAAATCGTTTCCATCGTTATATATTTCGAAAATTTCTATCGCGTGTTCCCTTTCAGTATCTCCTAAATGTTGATACCATCTACTTTGATTAGTTGATAAATATATTTTTGTCTCCAAGATTACAGGGTCGTCTTTGTTAATATTTTCTGCTATTTGTAGATACCCCATTGCTTCATCGTATCTGTTGTTAGCCGCTGTGGTTTGCCAAAATATCGAGACGGCTTTATAAATCCATGCGTTAAAATTTTCGGGGTCAATTTCCAAGATTTTGTTAGAATATTGTAGTGCTTCATCGTAGTTGCTGCCATCAATTGCTACTTTGCAAAGTTCCAGAAAGCGTTCTACGTTTTTTCTTTCAACTTTTTCAACTGGTGGGTGATAGGTAATAGTAGTTCCGCAATAACCGCATTGAACTAATCCTGTATGGTCAGGTTTTCCCATTACACTACCGCAAGAAGGGCATTTTAAGACTGTGCCTAGCTGAGGAATAGGTTTTGTATCTGGCATTGACTGTAATTCCAATTCCGCCAGTGCCTTTTGAGCATTTGTGTTTTTTGGATTAATCGCAAGGACTTTGTAAAAACAATCTCTTTTTTGCTCTGGTTTATCCACACATGCGGCAAGCCAGAGCCAAGCAACTTCATTATTTGGCTCTTGTTTCAATACCTGCAAAAATATTTGAAGTGCGTCAGTTTTGTTTCCTGATTTGAAATGTTGAATACCCGTCTGAATATTGGCGTTATCCATAATTTTTATATAGAACTCCTGTTGAAAAGGGGCGGGCTAACTATTTATAGACTGCGAAAGATTAAAGCGAGATTAAAAGTATAGCATAAATTCAATATAGGAAAAATTAAAACTGCCACTTTTCGGGGATGCAGTTCAAAAGGGAGAGCATTTTGTTTTATCAAACCCATTCCTTTGGTTTTTCAATCGGCTTTTTTCCGTCAATAAGAATCCTGTCTGGGAATTGAGCCCCACTAAAAGCATCTTCTGGAATATCAAAAGACGAAGTACATTTATCATCGCCGAGCAATTGATTATTTCTCCGCTTTGGAGGAAAGGCAACAATTATCTCTTTTTGAGGAAACAGTCGTCGTAATTCTTGTAATGTAAATTCGTAATCACTATCTCCCGACACAAGAATTTGCACATCGCAATGATTTTCAAAAGCATCAACTAACATGGATGTGGCAATGTTGACATCGGTCTTCTTTTCGTTAGGTTTTACGTAAGGCGTTCCGCAATGCTGGCAGTTTATAAAATTATCACAATGCTTACAATGACCCTGAAAAGATTGGTAGTTTCCCTCAATAGTCACGACGTTCGGAAATAGAGTATCCACAGCGCGTAAAAATTGTGACTGCCTGCGTACTTTTTCTGGTTTTGTTGAAGACCCTTTAAGTTTGGATGTGAAATATTTGGCGGATACTAAAACCCCATGAGCAGGCGTTACATTTCTTGCAAATTTCTCTATATTGAGCCACATATATTTTCTGCCATATTTTTGTTTTAATCCGTAATAAAGATTAAAACCATCTATATAAACGATTGTACGTAAGCTTTGAGAGAAATCTGTCATGAAAATTCCCTATTGACGGTGATTTAAGGTTGTGTATAATAAGTGTACAGCCTCATAGTTACGAAATTTTGTACTATGAGGGGCGGTTACTGCAAGTTTGGTAGCCGCCCTTAGTTTTTAAGGGGGGTTACTGCAGTGTAATCTCTTCCACGCGCCAGCTTTCTTCGCCGAGCACTTTTTGTATTTTGCTCAACAGGTCTGGCGTGATGCGTGTGCTTTCGCTGGGGAAGTCGATCAGGTGCGCGCGCCCGTTCTCAAAAATTTGAAACGAAAATTTATCCTTGCCGTGCGAAGCGATCAACATTCCGTGCAGGGTCTTAATGCGGCGGCGGTCCCATTGCTTGTCTTCGGTGGCGCGCAGCATGATAGTGATCTGCTTGGGCGGATGTTCTGTGTCTGTTTTTGCGAAGGATGCATATAAAGAAGGCATGTGAATAGAGGAAAGAATCGCTTCACGCTCAAGAGAAGCTGAATCCTGCTCATCATCTTTTATCTCCACTGCGGCAGTATCTACCAAAGCGCGCGGCGCTGTTACTTCTTCCTGTTTCTTGAACTTTGGCGCAGGCTGAGAGGCTGCGGCTACTTGGTCGAAAGAGGGCTGCCATTCATTATCCCAACCCTCGGGGAAGTTATCTGGCGGAGGCGGCATGTCGTTTAAGTCTGCTTCATAAGCAGGCGCGGGTTCTGCGGTGGCGTGGGTTAATTTCTCAACGCGATTCACAACGGGCGCGGGCGTAGGTAGATTCGGTTTGGGTGTTTGAATCGCTTTTTGGACGGGGGCAACTTTCGGTGCGGGGGGAGGCGCGGATTCAACTTCATCTACTGGCACGATTAATTTGATCTCGGTGCGAATCGTATCCACTAAAATTTTTGGCGGAGGATTGCTTTGATCCACTTTGCCTTCAATGATCACGATTTGACCAACGGTTAACTGTTCGCGATATTTTTGCCAAGTCTTTGGAAATAAAACAAGTTCGATGTTGCCTTGCATATCTTCCATGGTGACAAAGCCCATGGGCTTGCCCGCTTTGGTTTGATAAGGGCGGATGTTGGTGATGAGACCCGCCACACGAACTTTTTCTTCGTGCGCCGCCTCGGACAATTGACCCGAAAAATAGCTGACAATTTGCGCGAGGGTGGTTTGATATTCGTTGAGTGGATGATCTGAAATATATAAGCCGATCAGCTCGCGTTCCCAATTGAGCATTTCGCGCTTGTCCACATCTTTTACTTCGGGCAGATGAATCTCATCAATGACGCCAGTTGCCGCGCCGAAGAGGCTCATTTGCCCCGCATCTGCCGCGCGGAAGTGATTGCCGCTGATCGCAACGATGCGATCTAAAGATGCAAGCATGGCAGGGCGATTTCCAAATTCATCTAATGCGCCAACTTTGATTAAAGATTCAAGCGCGCGTTTGCCTACTGAGCGTAAATCTACACGGCGGGCGAGGTCGTTAAGGTCTATAAATTTTCCCTTGGCTTTGCGTTCGTGGATGATTAATTCAACCGCGGCTTGGCCTGCATTTTTAATAGCGCCCAGACCAAAACGGATGTGGGGCTTAGTTGTTGTTTTGCTTATGCCGCCGTCCTCGGCGGCGGGGACTCCGCCGAGAGCAGAAACTTCATTGTCTTCAATTTCAAAATCCCAGCCAGATGAATTGATCTGCGGTTGTAAAACAGGCACGCCCATTGTGCGCGCATCTGCAATGTAGAAGGCAACTTTTTCAACGATGCCAGCAGAGGCAGAGAGAAGCGCGGTCATATATTCGGCGGGATAGATCGCTTTAAGATATGCAGTTTGCACGGCGATCACGCCGTAATCTGCCGCATGAGATTTATTAAATCCATACCTTGCAAACTCTTCCCAATCTGTATAAATTGCATCGGCGATGGATTGTTCCATGCCTTTTTCGACTGCGCCGTTTACAAATTTTTTGCGATGTTTATCAATATCGTCTTTATTTTTCTTTGAAATGGCTTTGCGCAATTCATCTGATTCGCCGGGAGTGTAGCCCGCTAATTCCACGGCGGCGCGCATCAGTTGTTCTTGATAAACGGGAATGCCATAAGTGTCTTGGAAGATGGGCTGCATGGCTGGGTGGCGGTATTCCACTTCTGCTTCGCCGTGCATGCGCGCGATGTAATCTGGGATGAAAGCCATCGGACCCGGGCGGTATAACGCTACCATGGCTACGATATTATCCAAGGTCTTGGGTTTCATCTGAATCAAGTAACGCGTCATTCCTCCACCCTCTACTTGAAACACACCAGCAGTTTGACCCGCGCCTAATAATTCAAATGCCTTGGGTTCATTAAGTGGAATGTTATCTAGATCCAATTTGACGCCGTGACGTTTTTCAATCAGGTCGCAGGCGCGTGCCATGACGGTTAATGTAATTAAGCCAAGGAAGTCCACCTTCAACATGCCCAATGAATCGAGAATGCCCATTTCAAATTGGGTTACCGATTTGATGGGCGTTTCTTCTGAGCCTGAGGTGGGGCGGTGCAAAGGTAAATATTCAACGATGGGCTTGTCTGAGATGACCACGCCGGCGGCATGTGTGCCGGCGTTACGCACTGTGCCTTCCATGCCCGCGGCAATATCTACCAGCTCTTTCATGCGCGGTTGTTCGTTGTATATTTTTTTAAAGTCTGTAATTTCAAGCGCGTCTTGCATAGTGGTATTGCGCCCCGAAACAAAAGGAACTAATTTTGCAAGGCGGTCTACTTCTGGTAATGGAATTTCCATTACACGCGCAACATCGCGCAGGGCGGCTTTTGTGCCCATGGTGCCAAAGGTGACGATCTGCGCGACCTTGTCACTGCCGTATTTGAGTGTGCAGTATTCCAGCATTTCACTGCGGCGATCATCACGGAAGTCGAGATCAATATCGGGCATGGAGACTCTGCTCGGGTTGAGGAAACGTTCAAAAATGAGATCATGCTCAAGCGGGTCAACGAGCGTGATGTTGAGGGTGTAGGCAATGATCGAGCCAGCGGCAGATCCGCGGGCGTTGTACCAAATCCCGTTTTCACGCGCGAAGCGGCAAAGATCCCAGACGATTAAGAAGTAGGCATCGAAGCCCATTGTGTTGACAATGCCCAATTCATACTCAAGTCTTTCGTGAACTTGAGCACTGCCTGCGCGTTCGCCATAGCGTTTTTGCGCGCCGAGGTTGCATAACTCGCGTAGATATGCACCCGCATTATGCCCAGCAGGGACAGGGAACTCCGGCAGGTGATAGCCTTTGAAACTGAGGTCAACATTACAGCGTTCTGCGATCAGCAGAGTATTGTTTAATGCGTCTGGAATTTCATCGAACAATAATTTCATCTCTGCAGGTGTGCGCAGATAATAGGAATCGTCCGACATTTTCATTCGGTCGGGATCGGTGAGTACCGTTTGCGTTTGGATGGTGATTAAAATATCCTGCAAACGCGCATCGCTTTGATTAACATAATGCACATCGTTGGTTGCGATAAAACGGGATGAATAGCGCGAGCCCATCTCTAATAATTGTTTATTTAATCCAGCAATTTCTTTTATGTTGTGGCTTTGCAATTCAACGAAGAATCGATCTGCGCCAAAGACATCGTGATACCAATTCCATTTTTTGACTGCCTCTTCGGGCTTTTCATCCAACAAGGCACGCGGAATCTCAGCCGACATACAGCCCGTAGTGCAGATTAAACCCTCAGCGTGTGCGGCGAGAAAATCATGGTCAATGCGCGGATAATAATAGAAGCCTTCCAATTGCGCGGCAGAGGCGATCTTTAATAAGTTTTTGTAGCCTGTTTCATTTTCAGCCAGCAGAAGTAAGTGAGAGGCAGAACGATCCAGTTTTGAATCTTTGTCTTTCATGCCGCGCGGTGCCATGTACGCTTCCAGACCAATGATCGGTTTTACATCCGCTTTTTTTGCCGCGTTATAAAAATCAATGACCCCAAACATGGTGCCGTGATCGGTGATCGCCACCGCAGGCATGTTCATATCCTTGACGCGTTGAATCAGCTTCTTAATGTTCGAGAAGCCGTCCAGCAGAGAGTATTCGGTGTGAACGTGTAAGTGGGCGAAGGACATGGGTAGTTTAGGTAGTTGGGATAGTTTGGGTAGTCACTATTGAACTATAAAACTAAGTAACTATTTAACTAAACACGATTATAGCACGCATGTTCAGGATTGAACTTTAAAAATAAAGGCGTTAATTAAGATCCCTTGCAAAAGTATTTTTTACGAATTTAGGTGGAGATGCGAGAGTGAGGAATGGTAATAAGAAAGAGGAAAGATATTTTCTGTTGAGGTTATGATGCCGGTACATTCTTGTTGTCAAATGATTGAATTAGCTGTATATTTGAGGTAAGTGCGGGAGATTGTTATTTTTGTAAAACCTGCATGGAAATAGTTGAAAATATCTTTCAAACCCTAGTTGTCTATCGAAAGAAAAATATGACTTATAACCTGAATCATCTGTTTCAGAAAATTTCGGTCAAGTTAGCAGCATACCTTGAGAAGGTTTTGCCAGTTCTCTTTGAAGATTGGTGGAAACAAGGGGTTGTAGATAACCTGTCACTTCAGCAACGGCAACGTTTGGAACAGCGCAATATAAATTCGCTTAGTGGATTAGACCTTGCCGCCTTGCTGCGAGTTCTTGACCAAAATTGGTATCAGATATCAAATAAATTCAACCTGCTTTCAGAGTCGCGCCATTTTGTTAAAGAAATGCAGACAATCCGAAACCGATGGGCGCACACCAGTACAGAAGGTATTTCAGTTGAAGACATTTATCGCGATTTAGATACATTGCAGCGCTTTGCTGTGATTATAGAAACTGACGAAAAACTAATTCAAGAAATTAAAGAAACTAAGAAAAACTTAATGGCGGAGGAGTTTCAGCCACCTAGCCAGAATACCTCAATTGACTTTGATTCACTTAATAATTCTCAAAAAGACAGGCTTGAATTAGAGCCGGGGCAAATTGTTTTCCTGAAATCAAACCCAACTATTAGGGGAGCGGTAATTTCTGTATTGTCTGGCACATCAGAAAGTCGCGTGAAAGTTTTTGTGGCTGGTGAAATACAGACTCATTATTATTCTCAATTACAAGTGGAAGAATTAAATGATACCTCTGAGTCTTTACCGTGTGAAGAGTTTAATTCCTATCTTACTGCACTTCAAATTAAATATCCTGCGCTATCAACACTCTATTCGCTTAACGCGGCTCGGGTTGATTTTATTCCATATCAATTTAGACCCGTATTGAGATTTATTAGATCGGATCGTCCGCGCTTGCTGATTGCGGATAGTGTTGGCGTGGGAAAAACGATTGAAGCAGGGCTTATCCTGCGTGAATTGCAAGCAAGGCGTGATGTTCGTTCTATTCTTATTGTATGTCCGCGCCCATTGGTTACCGAGCGCAAATGGCAAAACGAGATGAAGCGTTTTGAAGAACGATTTATTCATTTGGATGGACCGACTTTAAGATCCTGTATTAATGAAATGGATTTAGAAGGGAGCTGGCCCGATCAATATCAAAAGGTTATAGTCCCATATTCGTTATTTGACGAAACTCTGCTGTATGGTTCAAAGGTGGGCGGTAAAGGAAAGCGAAAAAAGGGACTTTTAGATTTAGACCCGCCCCCACGTTTTGATCTCGTCATTGTTGATGAGGCGCATCATATCCGAAATCAAGATACATTCAGCCATCAGGCTGTACGATTTTTCTGTGACCATGCTGAAGCGGTTGTCTTTTTAACAGCAACGCCGATTCAACTTGGAAGCCATGATCTTTTTGTTCTGCTTAATACATTACGCCCCGATCTTGTAATAGATCAGGAAAGTTTTGAACATATGGCAGAGCCAAATCCATTTATTAATCAGGCTGTATCTTTTGTGCGGGCACAAGAACAAGATTGGGCTGATAAGGTTCGTCATGTTCTTGAAGAAGCTGTAGCCACTCCTTGGGGCAAGTCTATTTTGAAGCATAATCCAGACTTCATTCGAATACATTCAAAGGTTATAGAAGGCAATATTACAAGCGAAGAACGCGTACAAATGATTACAGATATTGAGTCCATGCATACTTTTGCAGGGATTATCAATCGAACACGTCGCAGGGACATTGGGGATTTCACCATACGAAGACCTGAAACAGTCGTTGTTGCATTTACCCCTGCGCAAAAGATTTTGCATGACCAAATTCTAAAAGTACAGGCGGAGATTTTCAGCAGGCTTCATGGAGACATCAACGTCAAGTTTATGCTGACAACTATCAGGCGCCAAGCCGCAAGCTGTCTTTATGGGCTTGCTCCTTTTCTTGAAGAAATTTTAAACCGCCATATTGATGAACTATCATGGGCAGAAACTGACGACTCAGAATATGTACCGGAAGAAGATGCCGTCAATTCTATTCAAGCGCAAATTCAAAATATCCTTGAACTGGCGCGGAATCTTGACCCGCATGACCCGAAACTTGAGGCTTTGCGTACTGTTATCCGCGACAAACAAAACCTGACCAACAACAAGGCGATGTTGTTTAGCAGTTTTCGGCACACCCTTCAATATCTATATCAAAATTTAAAAGCGGATGGTTTTCGCGTTGCCATGATTCATGGCGGGACGCCCGATGAAGAGCGAGTTGAACTTAAAAATCGTTTTGAGAAACCGCGTGAGGACAGCGAATGCCTTGACCTCCTGTTATTTTCAGAAATTGGCTGTGAAGGTTTAGATTATCAATTTTGCGATTGTATTGTGAACTATGACCTGCCATGGAACCCAATGCGCGTTGAGCAGAGAATAGGGCGCATTGATAGAAATGGTCAAAAGAGCGAGAGCATTGCCATTGTTAACATGATTACCCCTGGAACCGTAGACGCGGATATTTATGATCGCTGTCTGATGCGTATCGGTGTATTCAACAATGCCCTTGGAGGCGGTGAAGAAATACTTGGGGAAATTGCCAGCGAGATAAAAAATATTGCAGAGAATTACAATCTGAGCGATGAAGAACGCGGGGCAAAGTTACAACAATTGGCTGATAATAAAATTCGATTGATCCAAGAACAGGAAAGACTCGAACAAAGACAGGTGGAACTTTTCGGAATTCGTTTGCCCGAAGATCAAATGAAAAAAGAAATAGAAGAAGCCTCAAGTTTCTGGCTTTCGCCAACTTCAATTCATAGACTTGTTACGCTTTATTTACAGCGGACATGCGGCAAGGAACAGGATTTTATCCTTGGCGAAAAACCCTTGAAAACGCTCAGGCTTGCACAAGATGCGCGCAGCAGACTCTTGCAAGATTTTCAACAACTTACCAGACAAAACACAAATATTTACAAGGATTGGGAAAACTGGCTGAAAGGCGCAGAGCCGCATTTGCCAATGACCTTTGAGGCAAATTGCGCAACCCAAAACCCCAAAGCCGCTTTCATTATGCCCTTACACCCTCTGGTAAGGCAAGCCGCCATGTCATTGGATACGGGCAAGCGAGCAATTACCACCTTGAAAGTTGAATCAAGTGTCGTGCCTGCTGGACGTTATGAATTTGCGATCTATCAATGGCGATTTCACGGTGTTCGAGAAGATTTAATTTTGCAACCGATCGCCTCGTTAGATGCGCTTACTACTCATCTTGGAAAATTGCTTGAACAAGCCATAGATGCGGATACGGATAATAACTCGCATGCTTGGGATGAGTTGGATACACAGCATTACAAACTATGGTCTGATGCAAGAGAGAAACACCGCCAGCGCACAAAGGAACTGGCAGAGTACCGCAGAGAAAGCCTCTCCACCAGCCACCGCGCACGCATGGCTTTGCTGGATGAACAATATAAGCAAACAGATAATGAGAAGATTCAAAAAATGCGCCTATCGCAAATCACAAACGCTCAGGCAGATTATGCGCGGCGCATTCAGGAATTGGATATTGCCATAGAACGGGCGGACGTTACGGCTGAGGCTGTGGCGTATGGCGTTATACAGATTGAAAAAGGAAATTCTAATGACAAGTGATGCGCAAAACCATATAAATGAAATACGGCGCAACAAGTATTCACTAGATGAAAATGGTCGTTTACAAGGAGAGAATCCGCTCGCTTCGGATTTGCAAGATTCGATTACACATCTTTCTGAAGGTTTGTATTCAAGTGATGCACATTTTATCTTTGAGTTAATTCAGAATGCGGAAGATAATATCTATCAGGCAGATCAACCTTCACTATCTTTGAAGCTAACAAAAATCGATCCCACAGGCACAAAAGACTCAAGCGGAGCATTGATATTTCAAAATAATGAAACAGGTTTTTCGTCAGAAAACATAAATGCCATTTGTGCGGTTGGCAAATCAACAAAAAGCAAAGCACAGGGATACATCGGCGAAAAAGGGATTGGATTTAAATCGGTTTTTCGAATAACTTCAACACCTCACATCCTGTCAAACAGTTATAGATTTTGTTTGCCAGAATATGACGCTGAAACCAAATTGGGATTCATTGTTCCTGTATGGGTTGAGAAAAATATCGGGGAAATCGACTCGAATCAAACAACAATCATTTTGCCTCTTGATAAGGAAGAATTTAATTACGAAAAAGTTGAAACCATGCTCCGTGATATTGAGCCAGAGACAATACTTTTCCTTTCAAAATTAAAGAGACTTGCGATTTTTACCGATTCTGGCGACGATATATCAATTACTAAAGATGACTCGAAAAATCCTCTGATTCAAGTTTCTGTTGAAGGGAAACGGGCGGGAAAATCAGTATCCGAAATTTACGAGTTTTTGGTGTATCCAAAGCGCTTTTCTGTGCCTCAACATGTTACCCATGAAAAACGAAATAAGATAACGGACAGAGTAGTAACTATTGCATATCCAATTAAGGACAATGAAAGTTTCGGGAAAATGTTTGCTTATTTACCAATAAAGGCAAAAAGCAATTTACCTTTTCTGATTAATGCGGATTTTATTTTAACAAGCTCGCGGGAAACGATACAAGAAGAAGTGCATTGGAATAAATGGCTTATAGAATGTGTCGCTGAAATGATTGGCGAAACCTTGGACGAGTTGAAAAAACATAAATATTTATCTGTAGATTTTCTTGAAAAGATTGTAGATGGCGTATCGAATCTCAACGAAAAAAATTTTGTCTTCCCAATTGTAGTGGCGATTCGTGACGCGTTCCGCACAAAAGAATTACTCCCATCAGATGAAGGCAGTTACATAGCAGCGAAAAATGCAAAATTAGCGGACGTTAAGTGGTTACATAATTTAGTACAGGATGAGCAATTTATGCAATTTAAGTCTCCAGAAAAACTGAATTGGATTTCTGGAGAAATTACAGACGCAAAAAGAGATTTATGGAATTATTTACAAAAAGAGATAAACATCGAACTGATAACTGCCGAGAAATTTATAAATAGAGTTGACTCCTCTTTTTTTGAGAAACAAACTGACGATTGGTTAATAAAATTCTATAAAGAAATTAAAGATTCAAAATCATTATGGAGAAAACTTTCCTCTGAATACTATGATGATACAGGCATTTTGCTCGCTAAAGCGTTTATTCGCTTGGAAGACGGCAGTCACATAAAGCCTTTCGATGGCAAGGACGCTAAAGCTTACCTTCCATCCGAATCAATCACCGATACAACATTACCGATTGTTAAGATTTCAATAGCCAACGATAAAGAGGCTCGGCAGTTTTTAAAAGATTTGGGCATTCCTAATTATGATGTTACAGAAGAGGTTATCAGGTATATTATTCCAAAATATTCGCCCCCATCTTCTTTCATCTCTCTTGACGAGCATAAACGAGATATAGATAAAATACTGCAAGCACACAGAACCGACTCGCAAGAGAAAAAACAGCGATTAGTAAAAAAATTACTAGAGACTACTTTTGTATTGACTAGAAATCAAACATCAGAAAATATCTATCGAAAGCCTTTGGAGACATATATTTTTAGCACTGATTTAGAAATTTATTTTTATGAAAACTTCAGTATTGGTTTTGCAAGTCCAGAATACGGCGACGAAATTCTTGGTATGCTCAAAGAACTCGGAGTTAGCGAATCTGTTCGAGTAAGCAAACAAACATCTCCGTATGGATATATATTCATGAGAAGTTCGCATGGAGATCATGCGCGAGGATTAAACGGTTTCGATCCTGATATAAAAGTAGATGGATTAGAACATGCTTTAGCATCGCCTTCAATTCAAAAGAGCGCTTTCATTTGGAATTATATTGTTATCCCAAATCAAAACTGCATTTTAGGGACGATTGAAAAATCGTCTCGTCAAGATTTTCCCCCTTCTTATTATGATGAGCATAAACGATCCAAGTATTTCCATAAACGATCCAAGTATTTCGGTCATATACTAATTGAAAATGCATGGTTGCCAGACTTGAATGGCAAAATGCATAAACCCAGCGAGCTTACTCTTGACGAATTACCCGTTGAATTTACGCGTGACGAATCATTGGCGCAGATATTTTTAAAGAAAAAAGAAGTATTACCTGAACCAAAAGACTCTATGCGTGAGCAGGCGTTGAATGTAATTGCGGGAGGTGACTTTGAAAAGAAAAAAAGAATTGAGGAGTTTACTTCGCTATCAGATGATATGCAAGAAAAAATACTCAAAACTATTCCGCACGAAACCTTATCTGAATCAGCCCCATCTTTCAAAGAAGGATTGAATAGTCTTGAACGCCCCCAAAGAGGTGTTATTACACACGGCGGCAGAGATGAAATTTCTGCCGTATCCGATGTTGAGCGCTATCAAGAAAAATTAAATGACCAAGTTGAAGAAGGTATTGAGGAGCATAAATCAACACCACGTAAAAATAAATTTTCTCTTGTAAAAGAGAAACCATCAAACGCAGAAGCCCGAAGTTTTCTGTATGAAGAATATCAAGGTCAGTGTCAGGTTACAGGAACAACTTTTCCAAAAGCAGGCAAAAATGCTGATGGCATGGCTGAGAATTACTTTGAAGCCTGTAGTTTACTTTCATATGAGAGCGCGGATTATCTGAATGATGCAGGCAATATGATTTGTGTTAGCGCGGATACTAGAGCCAAATTGAAAAATGCCAGCCATGTTTTTCTAGATGAAATTGAAGACGTAATCAGAACATTCAAAGAACATGACGGGAATATGGAAAGCGTGTCTGTCAAAGTTTTGTTGGCAGGTGAAGAGTGTTCTATTACATGGAGTCAACGGCATTTTATGAGATTGGTCGCTTTGTATGAAAAGGCATGAAAAAATGGAAAATAAAGCGCCTGTAAATGTCAAGTTGTCAAAGCCGACTATAGAAATTTACTTGCAACTTGACAGTTTGTTCCAAAAATATGCTGGTGGTTGAGCGATGTCCTGACCGAAGGTGTCGAAGGGTAGGTGGCGCTTTTTCGCCGTATCGAAACCACCAGAGACAAAAATACTCTTTGGATGATGTCTATTTGTGCTTAACGACTATCCCCGTATGCCGAAAGACAAGCCAGTAAAAAAGAAATGTATATATCGTGTATGCGAAAAGCACAAATATAATAATAGCATTCATTTCATTTGAAAGTTGATATTTGATCAAAAGCAGCACCCCGCTAAAAAAATGACTGAAATTTGCCAACGAAACGGGGCGTGCGTAAATTCCACCGATAAGACTGTCTTTTGCTGTCCAGTTCATTAATGCAAAGGAAAAATACATAGCGCCCATCAGTTGAATTAAAACAGGCGCTGGGTTTGTTTTTGGCAGGTTAAGCGTGGATAATAAAACGTCTGGGGCGAATAAGGAAAATATACCCGCAAGCCCAAGGAATAGACTGCTGGATGTCATTAATATTTTTGTGTTCATAATGTTTTTCCGTATCGGGTGTTTATGCTAAAAGCGGCTTTCACTTTCAAAGTGAAAGCCGCTTCACATTTATGATGAGCTAATTTACAAGCTCACCAACTTCGGACCAATCAACATGCGATGTGTAATACGCATGCAGGCATTCATTACCACTTGCAGTCCAGCCGCGCGCGCTTTCGCCGCCGCTGACTCATTTTCAATGCCAACCTGCATCCAAACCACTTTTGCGCCGATCTTGATCGCATCCTCTACATAAGGCGGAACATCTTCTGATTTGCGGAAGAGTAAAGCCAGATCTACTTTGTCTGGAATAGAGCTAAGGTCTGGATAGGCTTTTTCGCCGAGTATTTCCTTCGCGGTTGGGTTGACTGGGATGATGCGATAACCCTGTTCCTGAAGATACGCAACGATGTGATAACTTTCCTTTTCGTCGCTCGAAGATAACCCTACGGCGGCGATCGTCTTTGTGGATAAAAGAATTTTTTTTAGGTCGTCATTGTTCATGCTCGGATTCTCCTTTATATAATTTTTAATGGTAATACTACTTTAAATTTCGTCTCACCCGGGGTAGACTCAACCAATAACTGCCCATGGTGACGATTTACGACAATATCATGCGATATATGCAAACCCAAGCCCGTGCCGCTGCCCACCGCCTTGGTGGTAAAGAAAGGCTCAAAGATTCGCAGGCGCACATGTTCCGGCATGCCCATTCCATTGTCAATAATCTCAACGACCACTTGCTCATCTTTTGCATAGGTGCGCAAACAAATTTCACCCGCTCGCCCTGAGCTTGTCGAATGGGTGCCGTTCATGGCATCCACTGCATTATCGATGATGTTCGTCCACACTTGATTCAATTCACTGGCATACGCTTCGATATGCGGCAGGCTGGGGGAGTACTCGCGCTTGATGGTCACGCCTTGTCTTAATTTATGTTGCAAAATCACCAGCGTACTTTCCAAACCCTCATGCACATCCACTTCTAACAACGGCGCTTGGTCAAGATAGGTATAAGATTTCATTGCGTGTACAATTTGCGAAAGCCGTTCGGTGGTTTGCTGTACCTCCGATAACAAGCTCATCATCACACAGCCTGTTGCCAGCCATTCCATGGAAATATTAAACAACTTGGATTTTTTTAACTTTTCCAGCGACTTCGAATCCCAGCCAAAATTGACCATTGCCGGCGCAAGCTCCCACGCAGAGTCGATCCCGTTCGCTTCCAACCACGCCTGAAGCTGATCTACCAAATCGATCTTTTCCAACGCCTCAAATTTTAGCGGCGACTCGAAGCGCCGCGAGGCTTCGTCCATTAATTCATTTAGCCAGGCACTTTCATTTTCTTTAAATCCAGCCGCTTGAATTTTGTGTGTCAATGACTGCCACTTCATTAAACTCTTGTTTAATTCTGATGCGCTTCTTTGCGCCGCCGCGGCAGGGTTATTCAACTCATGTGCCAGCCCCGCGCTGAGCGTACCCAGCGCCGCCATTTTTTCCTGCTGGTGCAGTAATGCCTCATTTTGATTCAAACGCGCCATGACCCAATGTAAAACTGCCAGCGCCGCATTAGTACTCGAAGCCAGCAATTCTTCAAACGCATCCTGTGAAATACATAATGCTTCTCCATCTGTCTTGGCAATCACGGTGGCAGAGCGCGGAGTGCGCGAGATCAAAGCCATCTCACCCACAATATCCCCCAATCCGCGCACATCAATTTTGATAATGGATTGCCCCGTTTGTTTTTGAATCTCGAACACGCCTTTGGTAACCACAAACGCTGATTCTCCTACTTCCCCTTGCTTCATCAATGTCTCACCGGCGTGAACTGAGACAAGCTTGGCGTTATCCATAAGCTGTTGTAACTCACCATCAGATAAGCCTTGAAAAAGCGGGGATTTGCGAAGGTCACTTAGGTTCATATCTTCCTGTTTAATTAACTGATGTTATGCAAAAAAATCTTTTTCACCGCCAAGGCGCAAAGAGCGCTAAGTTTTTTTTTGAAGTCGCCAAGAAGAGCACTTGGCGTCCTATATATATTCTTGGCGTCATGGCTACTTGGCGGTTAGTGCGTAAGATCAGTTAATAAGTAATTACCTGCCTCGTAAATATTCTTTCATCAAAGCATAAGCAATCGAACCCTCGCCCACTGCGGATGCAACGCGATGATTGGTGCCATAACGCACATCGCCCGCCGCAAAAATTCCAGGCGTAGATGTCTCTAATAGAAACGGGAGCCGTTCCAGGCTCCAGCCCTGAGGCGGTTTTTGATCCGGCATAAGATCAGTGCCCGTTAAAATGTATCCTTTGTTATTGCACATCACCAAGTTTTTAACAACTTTGCTTTGCGGCTGCACGCCGATAAAAACAAACATTGCCGAAGCATCAAAGGTTTGTAATTCATTAAGCTTCGTATTTCTTACAGTGATCTGCTCAAGTGAATTTGCGCCTTTTACTTCAACGAGATCTGTATCCAGCATAATTTCTATTTTGGGGTTGGCAACGATTGCATCAACAAGATATTTTGAAGCCGTGATTTCATGACCGCGAATGAGAACAGTCACTTTTTTTGCAAAGCGACTCAAATATAAAGCGCCTTGCGCCGCAGAGTTTGCGCCGCCCACAACAAACACATTTTGATCTTTATAATTTATGGCTTCGGTATATGCCGCGCCATAATAAATGCCTGCGCCATTTAATGAATCTGCGCCGGGCATCTTTAATGTATGGAACGATGCGCCTGTAGCGATTAACACGGCATGGCAGGATATCTCTGTGCCATCATTTAATTTAACGATTCGATACGCGTCTTTAACCTCGACTTGAGCCGCCTCTTGCGCCGATAAGATTTCCACGCCGAATCTTTTTGCCTGCGAAACCGCGCGGCGCGTCAGGTCATCACCAGAGATGCCCGTTGGGAAGCCAAGATAATTTTCGATCTTCGGGCTGGAGCCTGCCTGCCCGCCCGGCGCGGCTCTTTCAATCACAAGACATTTGAATCCTTCTGAGCCAGCGTATACTGCCGCCGCCAACCCAGCAGGACCACTGCCAATGATCACAATGTCATAAAATGGAAGTTCTGCTTGCGTTTGTAAACCTACCTTATCGGCAAGTTCCTTTAGATTGGGTTCGATCAAGACCTGCCCGTCGGGGAAAAAGATAACGGGCAATTTTGTTTCTGCTGTTACGCCATCTACTAATTGACGCGCGTTTGCATCTTTTTCAATGTCCAGCCATTGATAGGGAATTTGATGACGGGTTAAAAAATCTTTTATTTCGTGGCTGGTTAATGACCATAAAGTGCCTGCGATCCGTATGCCCTCATAAGGCAGGCGCACATGTGCTTTCCAATCCTGAAGCAATTCATCTAAAACTGGATAGAGTTTTTCTTGCGGCGGATGCCAAGGCTTCATCAGGTAGTAATCCAGCCCCACTGAGTTGATCGAAACAATCGCGGCTTGCGTATCTGCGTAGGCTGTCAGCAAGACGCGCTTGGCTTGCGGGTACGCCTTCATTGCCTGCGTCAAGAATTCTGTGCCGCTCATTTCGGGCATACGCTGGTCAACCAAAAACAGCGCGACAGTTTCGTTGCGCTGTTCTAGTTTCTTTAAATACTCCAACGCTGCTTTGCCTTGATTGATCGGGACGATTCGATAATCCTGCCCATAATGTGCGCGTAAGTCGCGTTCAATGGAATTCAATACAGATGGATCGTCATCAACGGTGAAAATAACGGGTTTTGGCATGTGAGAATTTTATCACCAAAGAAAATGCCTGAAGCTATGTTGTGCTTCGGATGTTTTGATTCTATTTCAATATTTTTATTACATTCCTGCCGCTCGCTCCGCTGACTCCGCCTCCGCCGTGGACTCCGCTTCCGCAGAGATAAAGATTATCAATCGGTGTCTTGTGATTCGACCAGCCCGGTAGTGGGCGCATAAATAGGAATTGATCCAATATTAATTGACCGTGATTAATATCGCCTTCGGTCAGACCATAAGTTTGTTCGAGGTCGAACGGGGTGATGAGGTGATGTGTAATACGTGATGCGTGAAGCGCTGGGAAATATTCTGCGAGTGTGTCAATTGCTAGTTTCACTATCTTTTCACTTTCAACTTGCCAACTACTCTTTTTCAAAGCATACGGCGCAAATTGGAAATGAATTGAAACGACATTCCCCGAAGTTGTTATTTCAAGATACGGATGTTCAGAAATTTCTCCATACTTCGCGGCATCGTAAGCGCGTTCGAGATAATTAATAGATGGCGCAACCACAAGTGTTCCTTCTGGGATGCCATGATTGCCATTCGTTTGGATGTGAATCTTCGCCACCGACCCGCGCATTTTAATAGATTGCGTATGCCAAACAAATTCGGGCGGCAAATCTTGCGCGCCAACAAGTTTGAGCAATGTATGTTTCGGGTCAGCGGATGAAATAACTTTATCCGCAAGAATTTCTTCTCCATTCGCAAGCACAACGCCTTTGGCAATTTGATTTTCAACTTTGATATTTTTTACATCTGACTCGATTCTAATCTCACCGCCGAAAGATTTCAGCGCATTGGCTAAAGCGGATGTGATCTCGCCTGCTTTGCCAACATTGACATTTGCCAGCCCACCGCGATTTAGCCAGTTGTGAATCAAGGTGTAGCCTGTGCCCGCGGACATGGGTCCCAGCGTGGAGCCGTGAATCGCAACGGATGAAATCGCCGCTTTGACAATATCCGATTCGAAATATTCATCGAGTAACTCTTGCGCGGTCATTGGCAAGGCGCGGATAAAGTTGATCATGTCTTTTCTGCCTGCGAGGCGCAGTTCGAGTCCTAATTCTAGTAAACCAAAGCCATCGCGCAGGTTGATATTTTGAGGCAGGCGCGGCATGATGGTTGAATATGCGGCATCCAGAATGCTGGCGGCTTTATTCATAAAGCGCACAAACTCACTCCAGCGGGCTGCGTCTTTTTCGGAAAACTGCTTTATAGATTCAGCGTTGAGGGTTAGGTGATTAGAATCTGCTTGAAGGGAGATAAAAGATTGAGGCGTGGAATCAACTGTCAGCCCGTGTGTGGCGAGTTTCAAATCTTTGATAATGTCTGGGCGCAGAGTTCCACCTGCATAAATTGAATCCGCTTGGAAATTTTCGCCAAATGATTCAGTGACGACAGAGCCGCCAATAATGGAGCGGCGTTCAAGTACCAAAACTTTTTTCTTTTGCTTGGCAAGATAAGCGGCGGCGACTAAGCCGTTATGTCCAGCCCCGATGATGATGGTGTCGTAAGTATTTGTCATAAAAATTACTCCGTAATTTTAGGATTATAATCTTTTTAGAAATTCACTCTTTGAGACGAGACAAGATTATGGATGTCACTTATCAATTGCAAGGCGTTCTTTTTGAATGGGACGAAACCAAAGCGCAAAGCAACATTGAAAAACATGGTGTAACTTTTGAAGAAGCTAGCGAAGTTTTCTTTGACCCGTTTTATCAGACGGGCGATGCTTCAGCAGATGCCAATGAAGAGCGCGATTTTATTATCGGGTATACTTTCTCACAGCGTCTTTTATTGGCTGTACATACAGAGCGAGATGACCGAACCAGAATTATATCTGCTCGCTCTGCCACCCGAGCCGAAAGGATAGTTTATGAAGAAACAAACTGACCAAACTATAAAGACTGAAGAAGGCTTTGACTTAAAGCTCCGTTCGCGGAACAGCAAACCCGTCACAATTCACATTCCCGCGGATACTTTATCCTCACTGGAAAAAATTTCTGCGACGAAAGATATGTCGGTTGAAGCCTTGCTCAAATTATATATCGGACAATCCATGCGGCAGGAGTTGGCGAAACTATCCACTGACCGCGTGTTGGAGAAGACTGCCCAAGTTCTCAAACAACATATTCAATCAGAAGAAGAGGTTTCGGCGATTCTGAAAGAAATTCGAGTCGAGACAGTTTCATAAAATAGACATGTATCGCTTTCTTATCGTAATCGAAAAAACTAAAAATAATTATTCAGCCTACTCACCTGATTTGACAGGTTGTGTGGCGACGGGCAAAACCCGTGAAGAAACCGAGCGGAATATGCACGAAGCTGTTGAAATGAATATTCAGGGAATGATTGAAGATAAATTGCCAATCCCTGAGGCAAACTCCTCTGCGGAATATATCGCAGTTCCTGCATAATCAATTATGACAAGCTCCTGTGAAAAACGGGGGCTTTTTTATACATTGTGCCCCGCGCCGATGATGATGGTGTCGTAGTCATTAGATGTCAAAATTACCATTGATCGCCTTATTTATTTGGATCTTGTGATAAGTCAATATCAAACCATTGAACAGAAAGAGATGATAGAGTGCCATCCCTATGCATCGCCTCAATAATTTTGTTCAGTTCATTTAGCAATGACACAGAATCTAATGAACCAAATTTATCAATCGCAACTGCTAAGTCCTCTGAAAATATTGGCGTTCCTAATTTTCTTACAGGTAAACCCGCAGAAATATTTGCATCTACAACAGACTCAGATGTTATATATCCAACGAAATCGTTGTTGTCTATTGCAAGAGCATATGCACATTCCTGATCTGTTACAAGAGAAACCACTTGTATATTAGATGGTGGTTGAGAGTAGATTGAAGAAATAGGCAATTCGAGACCCCAGTCGTTTAGCCAAGATTCGTAAACTGTTGCACTTGCTACACATAATCCTTTCCCCGTTAAATCTTGTATAGAAGTAATGTTAGAATCAAATCTAACAGCTATTACAGCTGGAATATAGTAATATGGAGTACTAAAGTACAGGACTTTCTGTCGAGTAATTAGAATAGTCATTGATCCAACACTAATATCCCATTTGTCACCCCAATTCCCTACCGTGATGGTATCCCAAGATGGCGTAGCGAAACAAGTTTCAACACCAAGAGCATCTCCAAGCTTGTGAGCCACATCCACGTCAAAACCTAACATTTCTGGGGTTGTAAGCGTGTCACTGGGACAATTTGTTTTTGACAAGCGCTTACCATTGGTATTTAAGAACGAATATGGTTGATAGTTTGGATCAGTCGCCACAAGAATGTAACCTCGCTGTTTAATTGCCGACAACAATCCGTTTATCTCTGTTGAATTTTCAGGAACAGATGATAGAGGGCAATTTTCTGGACTAGAATCAATATGACGTATATCTAATAGAATATCATTACCGCGTTTGTTTAAATTTATTTTTTCATAATATCCTGACTCGAACTCTATGTTGAAATCTTGTCCATGCAAATCGTAAAAATTATCTTCACAATCTAACCTAATGGTTAATGTACTATTTTTGTTAAAATATTCAACAGGGTCAACAACTATGCCAACTGAAAAAGTTCCTAGCGGGGTCGGATATGCAACTTCAGTCTCTAGTTCAAAGTTTATTTCACCATTTGTATCGATAGTTACCTTTAGTGGTAATCCTGGAGGAGTGTATCCTCCCACTCCTTTTATCCACTGGCAACTTGACAAAAGTAAAGTGACTGACAAGATTAATATCCTAATTATTTTCATTTTGCTCCAATACTATCTATCCATCCGATACCACATTATTTTTCCTCGGACTTCCTGATATTTGCAAATTTGATCTTTATATTATTCTGCGTAACTAATTATGGCGTGTCCGATTGCAACCGCCAATAATATTGGTTTAATAGAACTATACTTTCATTAGCCATTACCTTTTTCAAGACAGGGTAAAACTCCATTTCGCAGAATCAACTTCCAGTTAAGAAAGAAGCGGGTTTTCATCTAATAACTATTCTCTGCTCTCTACATCCCATCTTTAAGAATCTCTTTCGCCGCCAACATACCCGCCGCGCCCATCACGCCGCCGCCTGGGTGTGCGCCTGCTGCGCCGAAATAATATCCTTTGAGTGGCGTGCGGAAATCTGCCCATTGCGGGGTGGGGCGCAGGAAAAATATTTGATGCAATAAAAGTTCGCCGTGAAAAATATTGCCGCCTGTGATGCCTGCGATGGCTTCGATATCTTTTGGCGAAATCACTTGCATGCCCACAATACATTTGCGAATGTTCGGCGCGTATTGTTCAATCGTCGAAATCACGGCTTCACCAAGTTCGTTACGCTTTTCATCATTCCAGCCGCCTTCCAAATCATACGGCGCGTATTGCACGAAGCAAGACATCACATGCTGACCAGGCGGCGCCATATCGGGGTCAATCATCGAAGGAAAAATCATATCGAGATACGGACGTTTTGAAATTTGCCCATACTTCGCATCATCATACGCGCGTTCAATATAATCAATGCTCGGGCTGATCGAAACCGCGCCGCGATGCAAAACGGATTCGTGACCTTTTTCAAAAGGCAATGCTGTAAAGTTTGGCAATTCACTCAATGCGATATTAACTTTGCCCGACGAGCCGCGTGTGCGAAAGTTTTGAATGGATGTAACAAATTCATCGGGAAAATGTTTGCCTTCAACAAATTGTAAAAATGTACGTTTTGGATCAGCCGCTGACATAACAACTTTGGATTGAAGTTCATCGCCATTTTCGAGAGCGACTCCAACAGCGTGTCCATTCTTAACGATAACCTGCTTCACGCTTGCGTTGACTCTGATCTCCACCCCAAGCGCTTGCGCCGCATTAAGAATGGAGCCGCTGACTCCGCCAGAACCATTTTTAGCAAATCCCCAGGCACGAAATGCGCCGTCAATTTCGCCCATGTAATGATGAAGCAAAACATACGCCGTGCCTGGTGAACGCGGACCCAAAAACGTGCCGATGATTCCACTGGCGGCTTTTGTGCCTTTTAATGCATCGGTCTCAAACCATTCTTCTAACAAATCCGCAGACGATTGTGTGGCGAGTTTTGCAATCGCATACAATTCTTTTTCAGAAAGACTCGCCGCAAATTGACCGACCTTCAGCAAGCCGAGCATATCGCGCATACTTAATGAAGTTGGGTCAGGCGGAATTAAATTGATAATCGGTTTAATCGCTTTTGCGGCACGAGCCATGACGCGCGCATATTCATCATACGCTTCTGCATCTTTCGGCGAATGCCGATAAATTTCACGACGAGTTAAATCATGGTCATCCCACGCGGCGAGATAATCTCCGTTTTCTGTGGGCGTAAATGTAGAAGGCAATGGCAGAATCTTGAGTCCGTGCTTGGGCAATTCCAAATCTCGGATAATTTCTGGGCGTAACAAACTCACCACATACGAAAATTCAGTGAACTTGTACCCAGGAAAAATCTCCTCCGTCACCGCCGCCCCGCCGACGATATGTCTGCGCTCGAGCACAACAACTTTCTTGCCCGCTCTTGCTAAATATGCCGCAGCGACCAGTCCATTGTGCCCACCGCCGATGATAATTGCGTCGTATTGATTAGATGATGTCATATATTCTTTTCTCCGTTTACACGTTTTCAAGTTGGAACGTTGTCAAGTTAAAACGTTTGAATGTTCTAACCTTCAAACGCGGATCGTTTTTGCGACAGCAGATAAAATGGCATCTTGCCCTTCATCCGAAGTTGCCTCACCATCACTTACCAATACCCAAACACATAAGAAAATAACACCAAAAAAGTAAAATAAAAAAAGTATAAATTATTACATCTCACGGTAACAGCTTAGCAAAAAATAGACACTCTCAACTAGAAAATATGATGAGAATTACAAATTAAAACCACTATTGGGCTGGATCATTCCATAAAGGTAATTGACCATTCTCAGTAAGAATTAAATCTGCCAAAACAAACGGACTTTCAAAACTTGCAGAATCATAGGTGTAAACCAAAAAAGATCCTGATTTCCCCGCTTTGGTTTCCTCTGTTGGGACAGCATGATTTATGTACCACATGGTTAATTGAAACAGTGGTCCATCCTCATTTGTTATTAAATATTCAAACAACTCTCTTTCTTTAGGTGTTCTATTTTTTATTTGTGTTTCATAAAAATAATCCCAACGAGGATCATTTTTGTAGGTAGTCAATCTATCCATATAGCCCTGTGAAGCATTAGGTCCCATACCCAAAGTCATAGCCAGCCGAAACACCAAAAGTCTTCCAACTAAGTCATTTGCACCTTCATCAATCCTACTTTTACCGCCATTATTATCATAAATATATGGCACTACATCCAAACTAGATTCACCCGCAACTTGAGACTTCATCGGAACCATCGCTACTTCTTTGCTGTGTGGAAATGCTACATACAGAAAAAGTACTCGGTCTGCCTTATCTTGCCAGAAGGAAGCATTAGACACATCAATCCACTCACTCTCCAAAACATATCCTTGGTTGACGCCATAAGTATATGGTATTAATAAATCCTTTTTATCACCATACATCTTTGGGATCATCGGCTTATTCAAATCTCTTCCTCGAAATGGCATATTTGGGTTGTTCAATACCAACACATCCATCAATTCATTCCAGCTAGAGTAACCAGCTTCACTCACAAATTGCTGCGTCTTTTCATCAATATGCATACCAAAATTTTCAACTCTTGAGATCTTCTCCACCTCCACCCACTTACCTTTTTCTACATCAAACAAATGTGTATTGCCATCGCTCAATTCTGCCTGAAGCGCCCCTTTATCATTAGGAGACAGCGAGACGAGTATCCACTCAGTGGGGATGTTCATATTCACCATCTTGCCCAAATCAGTGTTATACATCCACATGGATCCATCATCCGCCACCACCACACCCTCACTATCATAAGGTTGATTATTTGCGGTGAAAAGAATTCCCTCTACCTGGGCAAACGCCATTAACGCATCGTGATTGATGGCTGTCCCGTTCATCACGACAATGGGAGTTACTGTCGCAGTCGGCGCGGAGGTCTGTGTGACAGCGGGTTGATCTGTCGCAACAACTGGGATTTCAGAAGCACAGCCTGTCAAAACAAAAATCAGTCCGCCAGCCAGCAATAAATACTGCAACTGCTGAAATGTCCGTTTCAAAGCGGCGACCAACGCTTCAGTAAGCATAGAGTTGTATTCGTTTGTTGTCATAAAGATTCTCCGTTTACACGTTTTAGGTTTGAACATTCCAACGTTTTAACGGCTAACGTTTTTTCCATTCAGGTTCATAAAACGGAAGTTTGACCACTTTAGCAGGCGCGTGCTGACGGTGATGCTCGACTGTAATTTCCATTCTTACATCCGTGCCGACTTCAAAATAAGGTTTCTGCAAATGGGCGAGCGCGATATATTTTTTTAACACAGGTGACCATGTTGACGTAGAAGCATATCCAACTTGAACATTTCCTACAAAAATTGGCAGACTTCCACGAACTGCCATGCCAGGGATTTGGGGCGGCAAGCCAACTTGTTTAAATATTTTTTCCATGCCAACCCAATCCACTTCCAAGCCAACCATCTTCCACACCGAGCCTTCGCGTTTTTCTTTTTCTAATGCACGCCTGCCAACGAAATAACCTTGCTTGTCTAAATTCACCGTCCAATCCAATCCCAACTCAAAGGGTGATGATTTTTGCGATTCGATCCACGCATGACTTGCGGAGGTGTAATCTACATCCAGCATAAACAAACCCGCTTCAACGCGCGTCATATCCAACGCCAGAATTCCAACGGGCGTGATGCCATAATCCGCGCCCGCATTCATTAACGCATCCCAAATGTTCAGCGCGTCTTTCGCATCCATCCAAATTTCATAACCAAGATCGCCCGTGTACCCTGTGCGTGAAACGGTGATTTCCATCTCGTTGATTTTGTTTTTCATTAAACGGAAATATTTCAACTCGTCAACGGACTTCTTGGTAATTTTATTTAAAACTTTGCGCGTGTTTGGACCTTGAAAACTTAATGCCGCGATATCGTCAGTGACTTCGGTGATTTCAACTTCCATGCCGACGGCATTCATAGATAGCCAGCGTAAATTTGGTTCTGCGGCAGTTAAACGGAATGTGGTTTCATCTAATCGTGAAACGGTTCCATCATCAATCATCTTGCCTTCTTCGTCACACCAACCAGTGTATGCAACCTGCCCGACCTTCATCTTGTAGATGTCACGTGTAGTAACGCGATGCAATAACGCCGCCGCATCTTTGCCTTTGATGACATACTTGATCAACGGCGAGACATCGATCAACGCCGCCGAGTTGCGAATTGCCCAATACTCGCGGTCAAGTGTGTGCTCGTATGAGCCTGCGGCGAAATATCCCGCCCACTTGCGCCAATTCTGCGGCTGGCATAATGCGGAGGTTCTTTCATGGAATGGGGTGGTTCGTAATTCGATCATAAAGATTCCTTAATTAAGTTTGTTTTTGAAAATTTCATATTCTTTTTCCTTGCCTTCAGTTTTTGACCAACGTTTGATTTCTTTCAAATCCACACTCTGATTTTTTGCTACCAAGACCGCTTGAGTCAGTCCTTGCTGGTCATTCCAGAAATAAAAGGCACACAACCTATCTTTTACACAGTCCGTTGGTGAGATTACCCGCAGAGTTCCCGTTGCCAATTTAAACTGGCTTACTTCTTTCACTGGTTCTTCCCCAACCGAAAGCGGGCCATCGGGAAATTCCACAAAGAATTTTGTTTCAGCGTTTACAAAATAACGTCCCTGCTCCTGAAAACCCAACGTATGCATTGCAGACTTAATTTTGCTCCGTTTGGTGAAATGGGTATTGATCAAGTCTAAATCTTTTGAAACATACTTGTCACTGCTGTAAAACGAAACCGCACTTCCGCCTGAAAGCACAACCTGAATATTTTCTTTTTCTAAAGCATTTTGAAGATATGCTGCCAGTTCAACCTGACTCATATTCTTGATATGCTTCACAAACTTTTTCCTTTGGCTCTCGGTCTGCGCCTGTTCATTGTCAATTCTTCTTTTTCTTTCGCGGGATAAAACGACAACGCCTTTTCAAGGAGGGCTTTCAACTCGCCCAAAAAGGGGTAACGCGGATTGAACACATACGGACGCGTACGCCCCACCGAACGACTTGTCAATACGCCGCTTTTTTCAAACTTATCCATTTGCTTTTGAATGGATTTTAAATCCGTTGTATAGTAACTTGCGACCTCGCGGGCATAGCCTTCTTCACGGGCAAAGATATAAATCAAGACTCGTTCTGCATTTTTTGAACCAAGAAGCGTTTCAAGCATAAGTTAATTCCTTGTGACGGCAATTTACCGTCACATGACGGCTTATTTCCGTCATTATATCACTGCGTAATAGCCTTACAATTCTGCGGCTGGCACAACGCGGAGGTTCTTTCGTGAAATGGGGTGGTTTTGAGATTGAGCATGAAAATCCTTATACTTAAATATACTATGGCACTAACGTTTTTATATATTCTGCAAACTTAACATAGGAATCTTTTCTTGTTATTCCAAAAACATTCTTAAACGCATTATCTATTGTTTCGCCATTTGCAATTTGTTCACAAATCAGCCTTAAAGAAAGTGTTCTTTGTTTACTTTCAGTAATTAAATAATCAACTGCTAAATAACCTACATGACCTGGCCAAACTAACCCCAATCCATTGGCTTCAAGTGCCTGTAGAGGCAGGCCTAGTTCACCAGTATTTTTAGCAGCGTTATACATAAAAATTTTAACATTTGCCTTTGTTATTATGCCTTGTTGAATCGTTATATCATATGCAATATATTCAGCTATACCTTCATTCATCCAATTACCAAGTGGATTGTAGTCATTTCTAAAGCAACCTAATGAACTTTGCCAAGCATGTATATATTCATGAACAGCAATTTTAATATGTTCATGTGACAACGCTCTAAATAGGTTAGGTTTCTCGGTTCGTGCCCAGTGCATATGCTTAACATCGAAAAAGATATACATTTCGTTTCTTGAAAATGTGCAGCAATTTCCGCCACCACCCAGAGATTGATCTCCTAAACCTGTGGCTACGATTCTTATTGTGAGTTCTTTTTGAAAGTCAGAAGATATATCGCCCCCTAGATAATCTCTCAAATAAATCCTTGCTAATTCAAGACCAGTTTGAATCTCTTCAATATCTTGCATTGGAATATCACTGCTTATATCAAAAGTTACCCCCAAAGGTTCAAGAGTGGCAGTTGGTGTAAATGATATCGTTGGTCTTAAGGTAATTGTACTTGTGGGAACTGGCCTTAGAGTTTCAGATGGAAGGGGTGTTAATGTTGGAGTAGCTAATGTTTGCGGGGAGCAAGCTGTTATATAAATTACAGCAAGAAGGATTAAGTTTATCTTTTTCATTTTAATTCCCTTTCATTACTTACTTGAATACTCTGCTGGAGCGAAGAACACGATCAGGGTCAATTCTTCTTCAATCGAATGGAAGCGATGCTCTACATTTTTCGCCACATACACAATTGAACCTGCCTGCACCGCACGGTCTTCATCTGCAACTTTAATCTGTGCTTTGCCACTCACCACATAATAAACTTCATCTTCTGTATGCGGGCTTTGCGGGTCAACTCCGCCTGCGGGCAAGACATACAGCCCCATGCTCAAATCTGGCACTTTGAGGAACTCGATGTAGGCTTTATTTGAGTCAGTTTGTTGATTAATCAATTGTGCAAGTTCAAATATGTCCACGGTATTCTCCACAACAGAGCATATTGTATATTATATATAATTTTCCAGCAATGGACATTTATCACTTTTCCAATATAAACACAACTGACAAATTAAGCATGTGCGCCTAATTTGTCAGTTGTATTGTTACGGTTAAAAGGCTTGGTGCCTTAATGCAGCCAATAAAAGTCTAAATTTTATAACTCAGTATTTAAAAAATTTAAAATCTGTTCGTGTATTTCTTTGGATTGCAACGCGCCTCGATGACCTAACCCTTTCGTCTCGATGAATTGCACGCCTTTCCACGCTTTTGCGATCGCGCGGCTGTCTTCAATAGGCGTCACCGCGTCTGCTATATCGTGGAACATCAAAGCGGGTATGTTGATGCGGGTTGTCATCGTTTCATTATTGATCACATCCAAAACACCTTCACCAAAATTTTGATAGATCATCTTTCGTAAGCCTGCAATGATTTCATCAGGTAATTTCGCCAATACTTGAAAACGCGGCAGTGAGTCTAAAAGCCGATTGAAAGCGCCCAAATATACCAACTTGGCAGGATGCGGGAAATTTAATTTGGTCAATGCATAGGATGTGATCAATGTTCCAAATGAGTGAGCGATGATCGCTTCAAACTCGCCTTCACGCTGCATCACTAAGTCCATAGTAGGCGCAATCTCGAGCACACTGGTCATCTTCCCGTCTGATTCTCCATGCGCGGGTTGATCATAAGCCACCACACGATATCCAGCGGATAATAGCGGGTCAACAAAACCCGTCATTTGTGATCGCGCGCCGCCCCAGCCGTGCATCAATAAAACAGCGGGACCTTTTTTTCCCCAGGTTGTAATTGCCAATTCACCGCCTTCAAACGGAATGCGATAATTATTTCCACGCGCAAGAATAGCTTCATCTTCTAGCTTCACTTCATGTTTGTTGGGACTAAAAAACGTACGATACACCTTCTTTATAATGACCTCGGATACGATTGGGGATTCTGGTGCTGCCATATTTTTTCTCCTTTGTATTTACTTACTAATTAGTAAGTTTTGATGATAAAAAAATTTACGCGAGTAAATCTTGTTTATTCTGTTCGACCACTTCGTGAAATTTCTTTGTGCCCAAAGCGCGCGCAATTTGTAAGCCGCCCTGCAAACTGGACAAGACCAGCGCCGCCTTTGCGCCCGCTTCACCATTGAATTGAAATACGCCAAGCTGTTTACCTTCCTTTAATGTTGCTTGCAGCCAAGATAACATTTCGCGGGTCATGGACTGTGTTTGTTCGCGCAGAGAATCGGGGATGGCGTTGAAATCAGTTTCCAGCGAACCAGCCAGACAAACCCTGCCTTTATCGGCGCGCAGTGTCGTGTAAATCCCAAAAAACCAATCCAATTTTTTCTGCGGCGATAAATCTTTTACACGAGCATTATTGATCCACAACTGAAAACGATCTCGATAGCGTTGCACCACCGCACAGCCCAACTCTTCTTTGGAAGGGAAGTGATAATGAATGGCGGCGTTCTTTACCCCAAGTTTTTCTGCAATATGAGCATAACTAAAACCATTAAAACCTTTATCCTGAAGCAGGGCTTCGGCAAGGTCGAGGATTGTTCTTTGGGTGTTTGAGTTTTTGACCACGATTTCTATATTACTTACTAGTTAGTAAGTTGTCAAGGGCGAAAATGCTATGTCATTGCGAGCCCCGCTCTTGGGGCGAAGCAATCCCCAAATCTATAAACGCCGTTTTTTACAAAACAAATGATAAACTTTGCACATGGCTTCCTTCACCTCCCTCGCACACCCAAACATCGCAATGATCAAATATTGGGGCAATCGTGATAATACGTTAAGACTACCCGTCAACGGCTCCATCTCTATGAATTTGGACGGACTCTTCACACGTACCACGGTTAACTTCTCCGCTTCTTTCCCCGCCCATAAGCTGACTCTCAACAAGCGGCAGATTCTTGGTCCCGGCTTAGAGCGTGTGTCTTATATCCTTAATATTGTGCGCGAGATGGCAGGTATAAAAGAGAATGCTGAAGTAACCACCGAAAATAATTTCCCCGCGGGTGCAGGCATTGCGTCATCTGCGGCGGCATTTGCGGCGCTGGCGTTGGCATCTTCTCAGGCGGCTGGACTTAACTTGAAGCAGGATCAGCTTTCTCGTTTGGCGCGACGCGGTTCTGGATCTGCATCACGTTCTATCCCCAGCGGATTCGTTGAGTGGAAGATGGGTCAGGCTGAAGAAGATTCGTATGCAATCTCTATTGCGCCGCCCGAACATTGGGATCTAACCGATTGTGTTGCTGTTGTTAATGCAGGGCATAAAAAAACAGGTTCTACCGAGGGGCACGCATTGGCGGGCACAAGCCCATTGCAAAATGCACGCGTCCAAGATACTGCGCGCAGGTTGGATATTTGCCGGCAGGCGATCTTGCAAAAAGATTTTGATGCGCTGGCGCATATTATTGAATTGGATTCAGACATCATGCATTCTGTGATGATGACATCCAATCCCCCGTTGATGTATTGGCAGCCTGCTACTTTGCGAGTCTTTCAAGCTGTGCGTGAATGGCGCGCCAGTGGTTTGCCTGTTGCTTACACAGTGGATGCAGGCGCGAATGTGCATGTGATCACGTTGCGTGAACAATCAAAAATGATTTCAAAAAAACTAAATGAATTACCAGGGGTAAAAAATGTATTGACCGCCAATGTAGGCGGCGCGGCAAGAGCGGCGTAGAGTTTTCTGATTAGGGATTTTTAATGACAAACGGCAGACCATGGTCTGCCGTTTGTCATTAACTGTGTTATTTTTTTATCAGCTCAACCCGCTCATCATGGTCGAAGATGTGTTTACAAATCTCCAAGTCCTGTTCGTTGAATGCCAGAAAGTATATTTTTTGCGCCTTGGTCTTAGGGTTTACCACGGCATACGCCAGCGCGGCATCGATTAATTTCTTAGCCGCTTCTGTAGGATCAACTTTAGCGGTGCCTGTGCCCATTAATGGGAAAAGAATGGAGTGTAATTCTTCTTTTGCCATCTCTTTTTCATCCATTAAGTTAAGCGCATTGCGAACACACATGCTAGTATCAGGGATGGGTGTATAGCCATTTCCCATTTGCCCTTCTACTGAAGCGGCGTGGAATATCATTTTGACATTGTGAGAATCTTTTAGTTTTCCAGAACCAGTGGGGATTACAACTCCAGCCTTTGCCTCGCCCTCTTTTATCAGTTCATTCGCGATAATATCATTAGTCACACGCCCAGCTCGATTCCTTTCGGAGCCAAGGTAGCGAATGGTGCCCGAGATGGAACGGTCAAAGTGGCGCGCCATTTGCAGGTCTGTGTTTTCGGGGTTTACCCAAACATCTACGATCTTTATATTTTGGATATCGCCCGTGATGATGCCGATTTCTACCGTAGATGCTTCTTTTGTGGCGGCTTTGGACAGCTTATACATGTAGGTGTCCAGCGTGTCGATCTTGTCAAATTTTTGCTCTATCTTAAGATTTGTCAGTGCTTGATGAACTAGGCTGTCTGGATTTTGGTTCTCCAAGCCATTTTTGATGAATTTACGAATCGTTTCTTTGCTTTTTTCCACGTCTTCGGGGGTATCCAAGTTGTAATCTACTATAGTTAACCCGTTGATGTTGAATGGAGTAGGGGTGCCAGCCTTGCGGATAACTAAAGTGGTATGTTTTTTGAGCGCGTGCCGAATCCCTAATTCGTAAAAAACATTTGCATTCAAGGATGTGATGTCCACAATCGCGGCGTCTGATTCAAAGATGTGGTGAAACATTTTGAAATGGATCGAGCCCGTGTCAATGATCTCGTCACAGCGTATACAATCTATGCCAAGTTCTTTTGACTCCACTGCAGGTTTGATGAAGTTATCATACACATCGTTAAAATCAATAGGTTTTCCGTCTAGGTCAGTTTTCTTTCCGAACGGCATGATCACAAAACATTTTTTACCTTCGTAGCTATTGCCCATAGTTCATCCTTTTTGTTGAATATTATTTTAAATTTTTTAGCCGTCTATTTTCCAGCCACATGATTCCCATGATGGTTTTTGCATCCATCAGCTCGCCAGACTTTATTTTTTCAAGGGCTTCTTCTAAAGTCATTTCCAGCGTAAGAATATCCTCGCCTTCACTGATCAACCCGCCTGCTTTATTATATTTGGCATAGATACCAGATACTTCTGCGTAGAATAAATAAATTAATTCAGAACAGCCGCCGGGAGATGGATAAAAGGTGCTGATATGTTCTAAAGTTGAAACTACCAGCCCTGACTCTTCTAGTAACTCTCTGCGTGCCGATTCTTCCGCGTTTTCACCGGGGTCTACCATGCCCGCGATGGTTTCTGTTACCCAGCCATGTCCATTTTGGTAGGTGGGGTAGCGGAATTGGTTGATCAAGATTATTTTTTGTGTATCTTTGTTAAAAACCAAAACCGCAACAGAGTTGCCTCTATTTAGACTTAGGCGGCTTAATGGTTTACTCAATCCCCCGCTATGTAGTTCGTATTGCACTTGAGCTTCTTCAACCTTGAAAAAAATATCAAGCACAAGCTTCTTTTCAATTATATTAACTATTTTCATATACCTTCCTTTATAAGTAAGTAGTTCGACAAAGTCACATTAAAGTTGAAATCAAAGCTCTTAACCACAAACATCACGAAGGAAACCTTTGATTTTAGTATTTTGCTCTCCTTTGTGACCCTTTGTGGACTTTTTGGTAAAAAGTTTTGAAATGTGACATTCTCAAAGTAGTTACGCGTTTGTTCGCGCCAGCCGTCTCATTGCAACCATCTGGCGTAAGTGATCTACTTCATGAGCCAGTAGGAGCAACACCCACGTATTGTAGTCGCAAATACCAAAGGCAGAATTATTTTCTGTTTTTGCGGGATCATGCGAGCTGCGGGTTTCTTTAAGAACAGCATTAATTCTTTCTGTAGCCGCATTTAAACTTGTCCTTAAGCCATGCGCTGAAATATTTTGTTGAGCGCCCTCGCCAAACCCGCGCGCCGCTTCTACGATGTGTGCTAATTGACTTGTGGAAACTTCCAGTAACTTATTATGATAAAACCCCTGTGTGTAAATAAGATGAGTAATTGATTCGCTGATAGACCATAACGAGTGCGCTGGGGAAGCAAACATTGTTTGCGCATCGGTCAGGTCTCGTAAATTTTCTGTAGAGCGTTCGCGCATGTGATGAAATGTCTCAATAAAGTCATCCAATGGGTGACGCTTTGATGCATCCAGCCAGGTGATTTCTTTGCTGAAGGCAGAGAGAATTAATGGGCTTAAGATATTTGATTCGATCATTTCATCATCCTTGCTGCGCGGCGTCCGATCTCCACAGCGAAATTTGTACCTCGATCCCAAGGGTACACCTGACTCATTGAAGCAAAGTATAAGCCATGGATAGGCGTTTGAATTTCAGGAATATTTTTTGAGTGATTGACCAAAGGCACAGGCTGGGCATAATTTGTTTTATGCACCCAAATCTTCTTAACCCACTCGCGCGTAAATTCAGAGTTGAACTTTTGAAATGCGGGGATGAATTTCTCAAGCAATTGTTCATCACTCATCGAAAAATATTCGTGCCCCAGTTCCAAATAATCACCCGCGTAGATAATATGATCGCCGCCAAAATTTTCTTTTGGAACAAAATTGGTATGCTCTACTAACGCCAAAAATGGATAGCCCTCATCTTTTGGCACGTTGAACCAGTAATAGCCGTCTTTTGATAAAGAGTGATTCAGCGCAAGCGTCATCACTACTGCGCCCATCGATTTTAAATCCAGCAAGCCTTTTAGGTAATTTTCAGGAAGATCGGGACATATCTTTGCCAACAGTGTTGGAGATGTCGTCACCAATACTTTGTCAAACGATTCGCCATCCACGTTCAAACTCAGCGAAGCCTGATTCTGCTTAATAGACTTGATGCTAGCCTCAAGTCGAATTTCAACTCCCAGCCTGCGAAGTTTTTCTGCAAATAAATTTGCAAAATTTTGAAAGCCGCCCTCAAATGTTCCCAAGCGGGTGGTGCGTGCTTTAATGCGCGCCCACATCCACGCCATGTTGACATCTTTATAGTAAGGACCAAATTTGCCAATCAACAGCGGTTTCCACATCTTCTCGTAAACGTGTTTGCCTGCCCATTTCATCATCCACTGATCTGCAGTGACTTTTTCTAGTGCGCGCCAGTTATTGGTGAGGCGTAAAAACAATCCGACAAACCCAAAGCGAATTTTGTTCCACCCAAACCCAAGCCCGGGAAAACGAAGCGCGTTGAGGATCGAATCAAAGGGATACCATTTTTTCTTGTAGTACATTACGGTCAATGGACGCGGGAAGCGCACCTTGTCTTCCAATCCTAATTCACGTATCAATCCAAGCATCTCAGCATCTGATTGAAACCAGTGATGATAAAACTTCTCCACCGACCAATCCCAATGCGGCTCTTTGAAGCCGCTGGCAAGACCGCCCACATACTGAGCGGATTCAAAAATAACAACAGCATGTCCTGCTTTTTTTAAATCATACGCGGCAACCATGCCGCCATATCCCGCCCCAATAATTGCAATCTTCATCAATGCTCCAATATTATTTATTTTTGTTCTTTGTTTTTTCTTCCAACCTTGCTACGAGGGGTTTGAGTTTTCCCCATTCCTGCTGAATCGCATAAATCATTGCCAGAGTTTCCAGCCAGCGCAGAGAACATTCAGGATTCATAGCCAGCCGTTCAAAAATTTGCGTAGCCAGATCGTCTGTGCGCCCCTCTTTCAAATATTCATTCGCTAGTTGCTCCAAATATGCTGTGCTATTTATATTTGACAAGTCAGGCAGAGTGGCGTTTTGGCGTATCTCGCTTAAGTGTTTTTTTATATTTTCAACAGCAGTTTCTAATTCTTCAATGATAAAAGGTTTAACTAAAAATTCCTGAACGCCAATGGATTTTGCGGCGTTTACAGTAACAGGATCATTTTCTGAGGATATGATGATGCAGGCTGTGTTTGGATGTGCCTGCCGGATATTTTTATATGCGGTTAAGCCGTCCATTTCAGGCATATTGATATCCAAAATAACAATGTCTGGACGTTGTTCTTCTGTCATCTCTACAGCCTGCCTGCCGTTAGATGCAATTGCTACCACTTCCGTATTGTTAACGGCGGCGACCATCAGACGGGTATTGCGCCGTGTTTCCTGAACATCATCAGCGATAAGTATCCGTAATTTTTTTGGGGAATTATTGATTTGATTCATTTATCTGCCTTTGCATTAAAAATGCATCATTTCTGGTACTTTAAGTATAGCTTAATTTGATAATTGCAGATCGCTTATTCTATTGTTTCATTCCTCAAAGAATCATCCCACTTCAAGCCTTCACGCGCCATATAGTATGCGCCCAGTAATGTGATGGGCAGCCAAAGCGCAACATGCAATGTGAGGGTGTAACCTGCCGCTGTGGCTTGATCCACACCATAGGCAGTTAACACCGCAATACCCGGCGCGTCAAATGTGCCAATGTAGCCCGGTGCAGATGGGATTGTTGTAGCGAGATTGACGATTCCGTTCATCAACATCAAGGCGAAGAATGACACGTTGAAGTTGAAGGCGTGCATCACGAACCAGTACTTGCCTGTCTCTAACAGCCAGATAAATGTTGAAGTAAGGAAGACCATCAATACGTTAAGAGGGGAACGAAGCGAAGCGAGTCCATCTAAAAATTTAGTGGTTAGGCTGACGATCCGTGTTTGAAATCTTTGAGGTATGAAACGATAGATCAACCATAGCCCAACTTTCATGGTGGTATGCGGGAACATTGCCGCCAATAAAAAGGTGATCAGCGCGCCGATGAAAATCCCGCTGCCGTAAATAGCCGCTTGTTGAATATTGCCAACAAACCCAGAGGCGCTTGTTAGTTTAGCCAGCTCGGGCAAGTTGACGAAAACAAATGCCAGCATTACTACGCCGTCAAATATTCTTTCAACGATGATGGTTGCCAGCGATGCTGAAATGGGCACGCCTTCTTTGCGTTTGAGAATTACCGCGCGTAAAACTTCGCCTGCGCGTGCAGGATAAATGTTGTTACCCATATAGCCGATGGTTGTAATGGGAAACATATTTTTCGTAGGGATATTTTTGATCGGGCGCAGTAAATAATGCCAGCGCCATGCCCGCACCCACACGCCGATAAAATACACAGCGATGCCAGGCACAAGCCAAATATAATTTGCTTTTTGTACAGCTCCCCAAAAATCATTAAGGCGCAAGCCGCGTAATGAAAGCCAAATAAAAAAGACGCTGATCAGCGCCCCGAGCCAAAATTGCCATTTTTTCATAAAGCGATTCTACCAGAAGCTATCGTCGCTTTAATTACAAAGATTGCGCTATTCACAGCGTACTATTTTTAAAATAACCCCATGTGATTTAAATATGTATGTGCATACACTTCAAAGCCAATTGCCAGCAAGGTGATCACTGCCATGCTTCCCACCAGCCATGTCTTTCGTCTTTCGTGAAGTGTAAGCGCAGATTGTCTGTCCTGCGCTTTAAGTTTTCGATATCCGCGCCAAATTACATATAGATTTGCGAATGCACCAGCTAACGCTATTGCTTGTAAAGGAATACGCAAAATGGATTGATCTAATGTGTGAAAGAAAGGCGCCGCCGCACCCATTAATGCGCCCGCGCCCAAAATAATAGATAAAGGTCCTAATATTGAAGTGATAGCGCAAGGTGCGCCTAAAATCGCAAATAATACCGAACCAAAACTGGATGTTCTACCTGCATCTAACGAGATTGACTCGCTGAGTAACCTTTGTGAACTGTTGGAGCGCACACGATAGGCTTGTACGGGCTCTTTAAAACCCTTTACATTCAAATACTCTGGCTTAATATTCGGGAATTTTTTTGCTACCATTTCAAAGCCAATGCTGTCCATTAAAACTTCGCCTGGGTTTGCGCGTGCCTCAAGGCGAGATGCTAAGTTTACGGCATCGCCAACGGCTGTGTAATCTTTTCGGTCTTTCGAACCAATGTTTCCAACGCGTGCGTATCCGCTGGCAATCCCCACACGAATCTGAAGGTCACGATTAAATTGTTTTGCCAAGTCAGGCAGCGCATCTTGAATTTCAAACGCGGCGGCAAGCGCTTTTTCGGCATGATTCATATGTTGAATGGGCGCATTGAATAAAGCCATCACGGCATCGCCAATATACTTATCAATGAAGGCATCATGTTTGATCAACGATGTGTTGGCTTTTTGAAAAAACGCTTCCACAATGTCGTATGTCTTTTCAGGACCCAGTTCACTGGTCATGGTGGTGAAGCCAACTATATCGGCAAAGAGCACAGTTAATTCCACTACTTTACCATCTTCAAAATGTGTTCCGCAACGGTTGCATAGATTGGGGTTTTGGGTACTGCGATGAATGCCAAACACGCGCATTACATTCCCGATTGGACCTTCGAGCGCTGTATCACATACCATACAGGTGCCTGCAAGATGTTTTTCCATATATTATTCCTTTTTTATAAAAACGTTTCTGCTAAATCTTATCGCAAAGATACCTGTTTTTAACATATACATCACATAATTGTGACCAAAAGTTAATAATTTGGCATATTCTATTGTTTGACGCTTGAAAACCCGCTATACTTTCCTTATGATCGAAACCCAAATTGCGCCAGATATTTCTGAAGAGACCGAATTCGAACTCTTATACCGCATTATCATCCATAATGACCCCATCACGCCCATGGAGTTTGTGGTGCAGATACTAACCTCCATTTTCTATCTTGGTAACGACAGGGCAACAGATATAATGTTCAAAGCGCATATGAGCGGCACTGCTTACGTACAAACCTTGCCGAAAACTGAAGCAGAAACGCGCATTCACAAGGCGCATACTGCGGCAGATTTACAACGCTTTCCTCTGCAATTTTCTTTGGAACCCGAATGAGATATTTGCATTGATTTCAAGCTAACTGTGTTGTATAAATCAACTTGATGGCCACGCACACTGTATGTATGGAGCTATGACATGTGGAACAGATTTAAGCAATGGGTAATAGCGCCAACATTTGACGCAAATGATGATGTAAATCGCTCAGCCGCCTTGTTAAACACCATATTGTGGATTTTTATCATGGCGTCTAGTTTGTATGGACTGCTGGCGCCCGTTGATGCTGTCATGCGTTGGCGGCGGGCAGTGATTATCATACCTTTTGTGCTCGCCCTGCTTGGCTTAAAAGAATTGGTTAATAGGGGCTATGTACGCGTTGTCGGCTGGTTAGTAGTTTTCTCACTCTGGCTTATGTTTACAACTGCCATGGCTTTTGGTGCAGATTACAAAAACCCCGCTTACATGGGCTATTTGATTGTTGTGATTTGTGCCGGTCTAACTTTAAACTGGCGAGCTGCGATAGGCTGGAGTATCTTTAGCGTTATTACCAACGCGTTTATTCTTTATTGGGGCCAAAACGGAACCCTGCCTTTATCAAACGGTGCCACGCCGCCCGCCGCGTTTTGGACAGCACAAACCGTTTATATTATTGTTGCTTCCTTTTTAATTAGCCAGTCACTTCGCAAAATAGACCAAGCGTTTGCCAATGCTCAGCATGAGATAAATATGCGCAAACGTATGGAAGTAGAACGCGAAAAAGTCATTAAAGAACTTGAATTAAAAAACACTGAGTTAGAAAGATTTACCTACACTGTATCGCATGATCTCAAGAGCCCATTAATTACCATAGGCGGATTTCTTGGTTTCTTAGAAAAAGACGTGCGCGAGGGAAACCTAGATAGGTTTGGGCAAGATATTGATCATGTGCGCCAAGCCGCCATAAAAATGCAGGCATTATTAAATGACCTGTTGGAACTCTCGCGCATAGGCAGATTAATGAATCCTCCTCAAGAGATCTCGTTTGAAACCATTGTACGTGAAGCGATAGCTCTTGTAGATGGGCGTTTACTTAGCAATAACGTTGAAGTGAAAATTCAAAAAGACCTGCCAAATGTATATGGTGATCGCATTCGCCTTCTCGAGGTCATGCAAAACTTACTTGATAATGCCGCTAAATTTTCAAGCCAACATAAACCTGCTGTGATTGAAGTTGGGTTTGATATACAGGATAAACAGCCTGTCTTTTTTGTGAAAGATAATGGCATCGGTTTTGATCCTGCGCATAAAGACCGTATATTTGGCTTATTTAATAAATTAAATACAAATAGTGAAGGCACAGGCATTGGGCTTGCCTTGGTCAAACGTACCATTGAAGTTCACGGCGGGCGTATTTGGGTGGACTCAAAAGAAAATGAAGGCACTACATTCTTTTTTACTTTGGCGGCAAAACCTAATGAAATTTGATACCATCCCCAGCTTGACTCTCCCTAAGATCGGATTTGGCACCTGGAAAATTGGCGGCGGTTCATTTCCCGACCCGAAAGTTGATACCGTTTCGACAGCCGCTCTTCACTCTGCGATTAAGGTTGGCTACACTCATTTTGACACCGCAGAAATGTACGCCGCCGGTCACGCTGAGGAATTACTCGGGCAAGCCGTAGCCAGCTCACAGATTAAGAGAGAAGCGTTTTTCATTACATCAAAGGTAATGCCAGCTCACTTGGAATACGATCAAGTAATCCAATCTTGTGAAAAATCTTTACAGCGTTTGCAAACAGAGTATATCGATTTGTACCTTATCCACTGGCCCGCGTCAGATATGAAGCTCGTAGAAACATTTCGCGCTTTAAATAAACTTGTCAAAGATGGAAAAGTAAAACATCTTGGCGTGAGTAACTTTAACTTAAAATTGTTGAAGCAATCACAACAATTATCAGAAACGCCGATTGTCACAAATCAAGTTCCGTATAGTTTAAACGATCGTTCTTATGTAAAAAATGGCATGTTGGAATATTGCCAACAAAATGATATTTTCTTTACCGCCTACTCTCCCGTCGATGAGGGCAAGTTGCGCTCAACAAAAACATTAGAAGAAATTGCCAAAGCGCATCATGTGACCTCTTATCAAATTGTGTTGGCTTGGGTTATTTCTCATCCGCGTATTATTACCATTCCCATGTCTGCCAATCCCAGCCATATTCAAGAAAATTTTGAGGCGGCAGAAATTGAATTAACAAAAACTGAACTTGATATGCTTGAAAAATTAGCATAAACCTACGGCTACCCCTATGGTCATTGAAATATCTGCTTAATAGTTGTATAGTTTTGATAGATTCGTTTCACATTCTTGTTCGATGGAGGCGCTATGAAAAAAGAAATTGTAAAGCAACAGGAGCAGGTATTTGCTCGTGCCCAAAAAACATTTGAACACGCTAAAAAGGATTACCTTCAGGCAGTTAAAGAGTTTAATGTTTTTACATCCACAGACCTTTTAAAGTCTGCATCGTTTATCATGCGTGCCGCCTATTCCGACAGAATGGCTTGGGTAATGGCGACAATGGCAAATTTGGCATATATTGAATTTGAAACCAGCGAAGAAGAATATGCGCGTCTGAAAATTAATTTAAAGAGCGGAAATTTTGAATTAATAAAGATATTTTCAAGAGGCAGCACTCAGGCTTTTTTGGCGCGGAACGATTTTTTTGCAGTGCTTGCTTTTAGAGGCACCGAAATTAAAAAGATTGACGATCTTAGGGCAGATATTAATGTTTATAAACAATCCACAAAAGAAGGAAAAGTACACGTGGGTTTTCGCGATGCCTATGACGAAGTTGCCCTTGAGATAGAAGAAAGCCTCACCGATAAAAATCACGATAGATGGCCGCTTTTCATCACAGGTCATTCGCTAGGAGGCGCCTTGGCAACAGTCGCAACCCAAAGCCTAGAGCGCATTATCGGTGATCAAATTTCAGCATGTTATACCTATGGCAGCCCGCGGGTTGGGAACAATGAATACCAAAAGAATATGAAAGCACCCATATATCGCATTGTGAACAGTACTGATATTGTCTCGTTGGTACCCTCCATTGGCTATCGTCACGTTGGTGACGCGCGTTTCCTAACTCGCGGCGGCGACCTGTATCGCGGCATTCCGTTTTTTCGCCGGGGCTGGGAAATGTTGTTGGCGCTTCTTATGCCTGGGCGCTGGGTTGCCTGTCATTCCATGCCCGAATATTGCGATAAGCTGGAAAAATATGCCATTATGCGAAATAAACATTAAATAATATATTTAATCCGCCAAAATAATTTCGGCTAGCCCGGATAGCACTTTTAAATATGCTAAAATAAACAAAATGGAAAAAGCAAAACTCCCCAAGCCGCCAGTGCATCATTCATATAAAGTGCATCGCAATCAGGTTATCACTCAAATCATTATGCCTGTATTGCTTTCTACGCTTTTGTTGTTTGTTGGTATCATACTTTTAATCCGTTCCACATTCTATGGCGGGGGAGATGTTGGTCGTTGGGCGGCAGTTTCTACCATGTGGATTCTTACACCCGTAATTCTGATTGGCATTATTGTCCTTGCTGTCTTAATGATCATTATCTACTACTTTTCTCAGGCGTTGGGCGCATTGCCAAAGTACACCAGCATGGCACAAGATTATATTTATCATGCCCGCACCTACATTATTCATGCCGCCAAAGCAGTCGAAAGACCCGTGCGCGCACTAACTCGCGTCTCAGAAAAGATACAGGAATTTTTTAGCGCCTACATGCCGTAATATTAATGAAAGGGAAACACGATGAACAACAATAGAGTTATTTTTGGAGGGGCGCTGGCAGGCGCGCTGATTGGTTTGATCGCCGCGTTATTGCTTAATCGCCGTGCAAAAAAGAATGAAAGCGAAACAGCCATAACCGCCGGCGAAGGATTAAAAATAGGCGTGCTGGTTTTCGGTCTATTGCGTGCTATTGCATCCATAAAAGATGATTGATCATTTCAATTTATAAGTATTAAACCTAAAAGATCGCCATCTGGCGGTCTTTCTTCTTTCTTTTTTGACTTTCAACTTTTGACCTGTAACATTTCACTCCCTATGATTTCAATTTCTAAACAAACATTTCGCCGCTTCATTCTCGGTCAACAAGCCCTTTGGCCTGCTCGCCGTTTCGAAGGCATTCGCGGCACTGAAGCATCTCTACGCCAAATGGAAGGTGTTCAACTAGACCCTTTGACCATGGTTGCGCGCAGTCAGGATATTGCTATGTATGGGCGCGTGCTTAATTACAAACCCGAGCTTTTATACAAAATGGCATACGAAAAACGCAAAGCTTTTGACTATGGCGGCTGGCTGTTTATGTATCCAATGACAGAGTTTCCTTATTGGCAATTACACATGAAGCATCGACAGCAAAAAGGAATGATGTATGAGTCCTTCACACATCCGCCTAAAGATTTAATTAAATTTGTACTTAACGAACTCAAAGAACGAGGTCCCTTAGCGAATCGCGATTTTGAGGGTGCAAGAGTATCTGCCTGGAGTTACCGCGGGCGCAAAGAAGCTTCAGTAGCTTTGTATTATTTGTGGATGACGGGTGAAGTGATGATCACCAATCGCAAAGGTTTTGATCGCATCTATGATTTACGCGAACGCGTGGTGCCGCAAGAATTTGATTACTCTGCAACTGAAGCTGATACAGAAGACTACTTCGGACGTAAATGGATTTCTTTCCTTGGGCTGGCTCGTGAAAACACATGGCGCACGGGTTTGGGTGATTATATTCACAGAACGGTCACGCAAAAAGAAGCAAAAGAACGCATTGAAAAAATGATCGAACAAAAAACCGTCTCACGGGTGCAAGTGGAAGGCTCAAAGGATGGTTTCCTTATCTTAAAACGGGATCAGCCTCACTTGTCTGCATTAGAAGCGGGGCGTATTCCCAAATCATGGAAACAGGTTGGACCATCTACCGAAGAAGAAGTCACATTTTTGGCGCCGTTGGAAATTGTCAGCGCACGCAGCCGTGCGAATAAGATCTTCGATTTTGAATATCTATGGGAAGTCTACAAACCCCTGCATCAACGCAGATGGGGTTATTACACTTTGCCGATTTTATACGGCGATGACCTAGTTGCGCGACTTGACCCTAAACTGGATCGCACAACCATGACATTACAAATTCTAGGTTTTTGGCTCGAAGATGATGCGCCAAAAGATGAAGCCTTTGCTAGTGCGCTCGCCAATGGCTTGATTCGTTTTGCAAACATGATGGATGCCATCAAAATTGATTTTAGTGGGATTAAGCAAACCAAACTGCGTGCTTATCTTAAGAAAAAACTAGATTTGTTTTTTAAATAATTGCCAAGTTACAGTACCTACTCAGCTATGTCGTTGCGAGGCGGGTTCTTGCTCTTTCCGCCGAAGCAATCTCCAGTCGAAAGGAGACTGCTTCGGCTAAGAATAAGCGTTGTACTGAGCCTGTCGAAGTAAGCGCCTCGCAGCGACATGATCATGTATGTAACATATGGCTGAGTAGTTACAAGTTACAATAAGTTAATCATGAGGCTTTTTTGAAACCACATATACAATCATTCTGGGACGGCGTACGAGCAGAAGCACCTTTGCTTATCGGCGTATTTCCTTTCGGCATGATCTATGGCGCTTTGGCGCTCGGCGCGGGGCTTTCGCCTGCCGCCTCGCAAATGATGTCATCTATTGTTTTTGCCGGCTCATCTCAATTTATCACCACTCAATTAGTGCTGGAATCTGCTCCGGGCTTCGTTATTATATTAACGATTGCAGTTGTCAACTTAAGGCATATGTTGTACAGCGCATCACTAGCTCCTTATTTAAAAGAGTTGCCTATAAAATGGAAGATATTGCTTTCTTATTTATTAACCGATGAAGCCTACGCCCCAAGTATTCTTAAATTTGAAAAAGAAGGTGTTACAGCTACAAGCCATTGGTTTGTGTTTGGCGCAGGTTTTGCATTATGGTTTAACTGGCAAGTCAGCACAGCCATCGGAGTCTTCCTTGGCAAAGCCATTCCAGATGAATGGCCTCTCGACTTTACACTGCCAATCACATTCATTGCAATGGTTGTGCCTGCATTAAAGAATCGCCCAATGATTGCGGCAGCATTAAGCGCAGGGGTTGTGGCATTACTGGCATATTCACTGCCTTTTAAATTAGGACTTATCCTCGCGTCGTTGACAGGTATTTTTGTTGGCTCACTATTGGAAAGGCGCAAAACCTTAGGAGAGATGCTGTGAATATTTGGCTGGTTATGCTTCTCGGCGGCGTTATCACTTTTGGGATGAGATTTTCTCTGATTTATTTATTTGGTAAATTTGAAATCCCAGAAACGATGAAGCGCGCATTGCATTATGTGCCCCCCGCGGTTTTATCTGCAATTATTTTCCCAGAGATTTTTATCCGTGGCAATCAATTGAATTTATCCCTCGGCAATCATCGTCTTTTGGCTGGTATGATTGCGATTGTTATTGCTTATTACACTAAGAATACATTACTTACCATTCTGGCAGGAATGACCGCGTTGATTTTGTTGCAAATATTTATGTAACTCACCTTAGGTAGAACATCCCGAAGGTTTCCTTGAGAAAAACCTTGTCGAGCCTTTCAAACCCTTCGACAAGCTCAGTGCAACGCCTTCGAGATGGTGTGTAAAATCACTTACATAATCTTAATTTTCAAAGCATCATGTTTGTTTATGGAGAAACCAATATGCCCTCACAAAAACAGCAAGCCAAAAAAACAATTGAACTTGAAGACCTCTACCGCCTGCAAGTGTTATCTAACGTGCGTATTTCTCCAGATGGAAATCATGTCTTATATGTTTTACAGCGTGTAGACCGCAAAACAGAAAAGAAATATTCAAATATTTTTGTTGTATCTGTCAAAGATAATCAAACGAGGCAGTATACATTTGGGGACCAAAGTGATAACACCGCGCGTTGGTCGCCGGATGGAAGCCAAATCGCATTTCTCTCCAAACGCAGCGCAAAAGAAAAGACGCCGCAAATTTATGTTTTGCCCTTTGATGGCGGTGAAGCACGCAAGCTCACAAATCTAGACGCAGAGATCAATGATTTTCAATGGTCGCCTGACGGCAAAAAACTATTGTGTGAAATTCGCAAAATGGATGCCGCTGATATTGAGCGCGCAGAAGATGAAGATAAGAAAAAACTTGGCGTGGTAGCTCGGCATTATGACCGTCTATTTTACAAACTCGATGGGTATGGATATTTGCCTCATGAACGCACCCATCTTTGGAGTATTGACGCGCGCACTGGCAAGCCTAAACAATTAACTGATCACAAAATTTGGGATGAATTTAACTCAGCCTATTCACCTGATGGGAAATGGATCGCCTTCTTCTCGAACCGCGCCTCAGACCCCGACCTCGACCCTTACGCAACCGACCTGTTCATTATCCCAGCTGACGGAGGGGATGCGCGCAAAATTAAAACTCCTGAAGGCAATAAACACTTGCTTTCCTTTTCGTCAGACGGCAAATGGATCGCATACTTTGGCACCGACGGCAAAGGATTGGAATATAAAAATGACAGCTTGTGGATTGTCTCAATTGATGGAAGCAAGTCCGCAAAGAATTTAATTGAGAAATATGATATTGAAGCATCTGCATCTGTTACTAGCGATACAGCCGCAGGTGAATTAATGCCGCCTGTGTGGTCGAAAGATGGAAAGAAAATTTACTTTCAGGCGGGGCTCAACGGAAGCAGTGTTTTAAAATCCGTTTCAGTTACTGGCGATGACTTGCGAGAGATCGTTGGTGAAGGCGGCATGGTCAGCGGCATCAGTTTTGATAATGCGCAGAGTTTCGTGGCATATCACTTCGGTCACATGGATGACGCGGGGCAGGTCTTTGTGCGCGAAATTGAATCGGGTAGCACCCGCATCTTAAGCAGGATCAACCGCGAGGTCATAGAAAGAAGCGAGTTAGGTAAATTCGAAGAGGTATGGTTTAAGGGTCCAAGTAAAAATCCATTGCAAGGCTGGATTCTCAAACCTCCCGCTTTTAATCCGAGAAAAAAATATCCATCTATTTTATATATTCATGGTGGACCGCTGACGCAATACGGCAAAATGTTTTTCCATGAGTTTCAAGTATTAGCTGCGCAGGGTTATGTTGTTTATTTTTGTAACCCGCGCGGAGGCAAAGGCTATGGCGAAGAACATGCCGGCGCAATTTGGGGCGCGTGGGGCACAGCCGATTATGCAGACTTAATGGCATGGACAGATTATGTTGAGAAGTTGCCTTACATTGATAGCGAGCGCATGGGCGTAACAGGCGGCTCGTATGGCGGTTATATGACCTTGTGGATCATTGGGCATACAAAAAGATTCAAAGCCGCAATTACAGATCGCTGTGTGAGTAATTTTGTGAGTGAATGGGGCTCAAGTGATTTGAACTGGACATTTGAATATGAAGTGGAAGCCGAGCCGCCTTTCAAGGATTACAAAAAATGGTGGGATATGTCCCCATTGAAATATATTGGTAATGCGCGCACGCCAACTTTAGTTCAGCATTATGAAAATGATTTACGCTGCCCCATTGAACAAGGTGAACAAGTATTTGTGGCGCTCAAACGTTTGGGGGTGGATACTGAATTTGTGCGTTACCCCGATGAATTTCATGGCTTGTCGCGCAATGGACGTACAGACCGCCGCGTTGAACGCATTAAACATATTTTGCGATGGTTTGATAAATATTTGAAATAATCTGCTCGTTTTAAAATAACAGTGACCGCTAATGGCAAACTAGTCAGCCGTTAGCGGTCACTGTTTAATGTCCTTTGTTATTAACTTTTTCTGTTTATCCCGCACTACTCACTGATCATAAATACTTGATTGCCGCCTGCTTCTTTGGCGCGCACAACAGCCTGCCTTGCTTTAAGAAGAAGCGGTTCAATTTCTGTTGCGTTGTTTACCGTCATGACAGACACAATGCCTGTGCTTAAGTTAACATCCACTGGCTGGTTTTTATCTGTTGTAATGTGCATGGAACGTATGCTTTTGATGATACGTTCTGCAACTTTTTCGGCATCCGCTCCAATGGTTCCAGAAACCGCCATTAAAAATGAATCTCCGCTCCAGCGGCTAATGCTGTCGTAAGGACGGCTTTTTTCACGAATAGTTTGAGCGACGATCTTTAATACGTTGTTGCCTGTTTCCTGCCCATGCTGATCAACAATGGCTTTGAAGTTATCCACTTCTACTGCGGCGACACAAAATGGGATAGCGCTGCGCCGTGCTCTTTCTAACTCGCCCAATGCCTGTTTATGAAATGCAGAACGATTTAGGAAACCTGTCAGCTCATCAAAGATTGCTTGATGTGCTAATTGTTCGTGAGCCGCCGCAAGGCTGCTGGTGAGGGTAAGGATGCGGCTTGCCATGATAATGCGCATTTTGATTTCTGTTTCAGAGAATGGTTTTCGCAGGTAGTCATCAGCCCCGCAATTAATAAGTTCTTCGTCTGATACTTTGGATGTCACCAGAAGAATATACAACTGTTTGTGTGAGTGGGCTTGCCGTACACGCTGAATAAATTTAAGCGGACGTACATCGCTGGCATCCCAATCCGCGATAATTAATTGGATTTGCCCTGTTTCGATGATGCGCCAAGCTTGTTCGCTGGTCTCAATCGAAACTGTCTGATGCTTGGATTTTTCTGCCGCTTGCGTAACCATGGCGCGTTCATTGGGTTCAGGAATGAGGAGCAGGGTTTTCATAGGCAGGGATGATTGGCGGGCAGGCTGCGCTTGCGGGGTGTTTGGGTGGGTAGCTGGTAACATAATTCGGTGTTATCTTAATGCTTGCGCTCACATAAAACATGACAGAAACATAATCATATTCTGAAATAAATCCGCAACCGATAAAAGTTATCCCTGTGCTATACTTGAAAAAATCGTCATTTTAAGGGAAATTATGGCATCGTCTTCCTTCAACAAAAACTTAAAAAAATATGCAGAAGTGGTTGTAAAGATTGGGCTGGGTCTTCGCAAAGGGCAAAGGCTTTCAATTCGTACCCCCATTCATACAGCCCCGTTGGTGCGTGAGATTGCCCGAGTCGCTTATGAAGTTGGGGCTCGTTATGTGGATGTAATTTGGGCGGATGAAGAACTTGCTCGTTTGCGTGTCGAAAGCGCGCCGCGCGATTCACATGACGAATTTTCAACCTGGCAGGTAAGCGGTATTATGGACATGATCAACAAGGGTGATGCGATTTTGTCTATTTCATCGAACAACCCTGACTTGTTCAATGGTCTCGACATGGAATTTATTTCCAGCGCGCAAAAAACTGCATTGAAACACAACGCACCTATCAGCGCGGCAGTGACGCGCAACGCGGTTAATTGGTGTGTGATCGCGGCTTCCAGCCCTGCATGGGCGAAAAAAGTTTTCCCCAAACTATCCGTGGAAAAAGCAGAAGCTAAATTATGGAAAGCTATTTTTGAATCAACACGGGTTAATACAGAGAACCCCGTCAAGGCTTGGGAAACACATATTAAAAATTTACGTGAACGTACAAAATATATACAATCAAAGCAATACAGCGCACTTCATTACAAAGGTCCTGGCACTGACTTAACCATCGGTTTGCCGCATGGACATAAATGGACCAGCGCGCAAGCTATGGCTGAGAACGGCACGATCTTCACTGCAAATATACCTACCGAAGAAATGTTTACCCTGCCTGATCGAAATCGTGCAGATGGATATGTTGCGGCGAGTATGCCTCTGAGTTATGGCGGCACATTGATCGAAGACTTTAGCCTGACTTTTGAGAATGGGCGTGTGGTCAGTGTTCAAGCCAAAAAAGGCGAAACTATCCTCAAGAAATTAATTGATACTGATGAGGGCGCTTCGCACCTCGGTGAAGTTGCTCTTGTGCCTCATAGTTCTCCTATTTCCAAGCGCGGGCATCTTTTTTACAATACACTCTTCGATGAAAACGCATCCTGTCATATTGCCATTGGACGCGCCTATCGTTTTACCTTAATCGGCGGGGAAGAACTTAATGATGATGAATTCCAGCAAAGCGGCGGTAATAACAGCCTGACCCACGTGGACTTTATGATCGGTTCTGCCAAAATGGACATTGATGGCATTCGGCAGGATGGCACGCGTGAGCCGGTGATGCGTAAAGGTGAATGGGCATTCAAGGTGTAAAGACCAAAAAACTTTTATACACCCCGCAGAATTATTAACTGCGGGGTGTATTATTTAAATCAAACTTATGTCATAATTGGCTCAGCGAAAACTGGAGAAATATATGGCGCAACAAAAACTTAATAAAAACGAAATACTTTTGGCTGAATATAATTACATTGCCAGTACGGTTTTTCAAGCCAACGAAGACCGCGCACGTGCGACCTCTTTTTATCTTGTCTCGACTGGTTCATTGGTGGCGGCAATTTTGGGAACACAATTTGCAGCGGATACAAGCGCTGTACTTTCACTGGCATTTTTTCTACTATTTCTTGTACTTACGATTATGGGCGCATTAACCATTGCCCAGCTTGCCCGTCTGCGTGCCGCGTGGCATGAATCTGTGCAAGCCATGAACAAGATCAAGGAATATTACATAAAAGAGAATCCTGAAATTGCCCCCGCCTTCAAGTGGCGCGCCAAATCAGTTCCTGCTACCAACAAACCTTATAGCATTGCCAACTTAATGGCGTTTGAAGTTACCCTGCTGGGCGGGTTAACTTTTGGCGCATCTATTTACTTTCTGCTTGGCGTGTTAGCTCTTTCTAATCAGACGAATTGGATCATGACTGGATTAACCTGTGTCTTTGGCTTTGTTGCGCTATGGGCTTGGTATAAATATTTACTTGTTGACACTCAATGAGAATTCACATTATTTTTGGAAAAAAACTATGACTCGCAGTCACGAAAATCAACCCCCTAACGCATTTCAACGCAGACCCCATCTTACAAAAGATGATGAATGGATTCGCGCCTTGCTTCAGCGTGAGCAGATCGCGCACATCGCCTCACGCTGGGACCTTCAGCCTTTTATCAACCCAACGACATTTTTCTACGACGAAGCAGGACACCGCTTAATTTTTCATTCCAATATTGCAGGGCGCATCCGCTCAAATATTGAACGTCATGCGGAAGTATGCGTGGAGGTAACTCAGTTTGGTAAACTATTGCCCGCCAACGTAGCCTTGGAATTTTCGCTTCAATATCGAAGCGTGATTGTATATGGCAAGGCAAGCCTGATCACAGACCCACAAGAGCAAGTTACTGTTTTACACAAGCTGGTCGCCAAATATTTTGGCGCAATGCAAATTGACAAAGACTATCGCTCCGCTACCGAAAAAGAATTGCGCGCCACGTCTGTCTATGAGATCAAAATCGAATCGTGGACTGGCAAAGAAAACTGGGCTGAGCGCGCAGACCAGAGCGAAGAGTGGCAATCCCTTGATGAAAAATGGTTTACTTATTATGAAACATTACCGTAAAGAAATTTGGCTCAAAATTCCTGAAAAGCGCGGATTTGCTAATATCACCCCTGAGGTGGAAGAAGCTCTGCGTGAAAGCGGGATTCAAGAGGGCTTGTGTTTGGTAAATTCTATGCACATTACATCGTCCGTGTTCATTAATGACGACGAAAGTGGTTTGTTGGAAGATTATGATAAATGGCTGGAAAAACTTGCGCCGCACGAGCCTATTAATCAATATCGCCATAATGATACAGGTGAAGATAACGCCGATGCTCATATGAAGCGCCAAGTGATGGGTCGTGAAGTAGTCGTAGCGGTTACCGAGGGTCAACTAGACTTTGGTACTTGGGAGCAAATTTTTTATGGCGAGTTTGATGGCAAAAGAAAAAAGCGTGTTTTGGTAAAAATTATAGGGGCATAAATTTTGACTATGGATCAGCAGAAGATTGAAGATGATCAATTGATAAACCCAGCAGGAGTAGTGATGAGCGAAGAACAAGTTGTAATATCCGTTGAACCTAAAAAACCAAGCTGGGTCACATTGCTAGCAACAAGCGGATGTGCAATATTTGTTTGTGTCTTTATCTTTATAGGCACCTTGATTTTTGCAGGACCTGAAAAAGCGCAAGAATTTATCCCAAATATTATCAAAGAAGCAGAACAACGCACTCGCATCATGGCGAATAGCAACACTATGGGGGATCCCAATGCCCCAGTTCATATTATTGAATATGGCGATTTTCAATGCCCATATTGCCTCAAGTTTTGGAAAGAGAGTGAACCTCAATTGATAGAGCAATATGTTAATACAGGCAAAGTTTATTTTGAGTATAGAAATTTTGCGTTTCTTGGGCAGGAATCTATTGATGCCGCAGAAGCCGCGTATTGCGCGGGTGATCAAGGAAAGTTTTGGGAATATCATGACACGCTTTTCATCAACTGGAAGGGCGAAAATATTGGCGCGTATTCTCAAAAAAATTTAATCAAATTTGCCAAAATCATAGACCTTGACCAGCAGGAATTCGAAACATGCATCAGTGAGAGAATGCATCAAGGGACGGTGGAGCATGATCTAGCGCAGGCAGAAGCGGATGGAATTCGTGCCACGCCGACGTTTTTGATCAATGGCTATAAAGTGGAGGGTGCGCAATCTTTTGAGGCTCTCCAAAAGTTAATTGAAGAAATTTTGCAGGGTTCTTTTAATCAAGAGAATGGATAATTCTAAAAAAAATTTTTATATAAATAAATGGTACTGCAAATATTGACATGCACACACAAAATTCAAGAAATAAATTTGATAAAAAAGACTCCCTAGAATTGGGGCAGCGTGCCGAAGATCTATTTGCAAAAACGGCGCAGTCCTTGGGCTGGCAGGTTTCGCCTGCATCCAAAGATGAAAATATAAATGAGCATTGGGATTTTGAAATTAAAAAAGACGATGTGCTTTATAAGATAGAAGTAAAAAGCCGTAAACGCATCTCTCGCAGTGATGCAGAGATGCAAATTGATTTGACCTGGGTTGAGTTGCACGGGGTTCGCCCGCAAGATACTGGCTGGCTGTTTGGGAAAGCAGATTTAATTGCCTTTGAAAAAGAACATTCTTTTTTGTTGGTTAAAAAATCTGACTTGCTTGCGCTAGTAAATCAAAAGGTAAATTTAGTCGCAAAAGTAACTACTCCAAAAGATGCCGTTTATAAAATTTATAAGCGCCAAGGCAGAAAAGACAAGCTAACCTTGCTTCCTACTAAAGATATAGAAGAAATAAAATTTCAAGAATGGAATATAAGCAATGAAATTTAATAAACTATGGATATTTTTAACAATTTTATCAATGGGATGTGGAACCGCGTCACTCGCCACGATTGAATCTTCTACAGCAACCCCAATCATTTTCCCAACCGAAACATTGTTTTCCCCAACTGAACTCCCCAGCCCAACCGTATTTGCGCCGCCCACAATCCCCCCAACCGAAACGCTTACTCCCATTCCTCCAACCGCAACCAATACAGCCATCGTATTGGTTGGCTATCTCAAAGCAAAAGTGACCGCAGATTTGCTGAGCTGTCGCTATGGACCTGGCTCGGAATATCTATATCTTTATGGCTTAAATAAAGATGCCAGAATTCGCATTTCTGGGCGAACCGATGCAAATAATTGGGTGATGGTGGATGGTAAAAACAAATGCTGGGTTAACGCAAAATTTCTTGAGGTGGAAGGAAGCCCCGTTTCTTTGCCGATCATGTATCCTGGTGAATATAAATTGCCCGTCTCTCCATATTATCCACCTACAACGGTTTTCAATGCAACGCGGAACAAAAACAATCCGCGCCTTGTAGATATCTCGTGGGATGATATCCCATTGATCGCGGGTGATGAAGAAGACGAATTTATGAATCATTACATCGTGGAAGTGTGGCGTTGCGAAGGCGGGCAATTTGTTTTTGAAGCGCTGGCGACCAATGAGCTTTCAATGTCGTTTATTGATGAAGTGGGATGTAATCAAACATCACATGGACGCGTCTTTGTACAGGAAAAACACGGTTTTGCAGGACCGAGTGAAATACCAGCATGGTTGCCGTTGCCCTAAAACCAGCTTTTTATGTTTTTTTCAAACTTACTGGACAATCCCGCATCACTCGGCTAAACTTACAACATACTGCTTCGGAGGCTCTTAAATGGATATTCAGAACACTGACAACGCCGCAACACGGCGTATTGCCGCACTAAAAGACCGCGTGACCTTGATGAAAGAGCACGACTATTATTTTTATAATCAACCCATAGAAGAAATTTTGGAAGGGGCAAAAGTACGCGTAAAAGGCAGAGTTATGGGCATGTACGGTTCATACTCCTATTTGGGCTTGGTCAACCACCCAAGGATAAATGAGGCGGCGAAGAAAGCTGTTGATAAATGGGGCACAGGCACCAATGGCGTGCGTACTTTGGCAGGAACTTTAACCCTACACACTGAACTTGAAGAGACTATTTCAAATTTCAAGCACACTGAAGCTGCCATTACCTATACTTCTGGATATGTTACAAACTTAACCGTCATCTCCACTTTAATGGGACGCGGCGATTACGTCTTCTCTGACAAAATTAATCACGCATCGATCGTAGACGGCTGTATGATGTCTGGCGCAGAATTTCGCCGCTTTCGCCATAATGACATGGAACATCTTGAAGGCTTGTTAAAAGCCGCTCCTACGGATATTGCTAAGCTGGTCATTGCAGACTCGGTCTTTAGTATGGATGGCGACATTATTGATTTGCCCACAACCATTCAATTGTGTAAAAAATATAACGCATGGTTAATGATTGACGAAGCCCATTCCGTTGGCGTACTTGGTAAAACAGGACGCGGGATTGAGGAATACTTCGGTATCTATGAAGGCATTGATATTAAAATGGGCACACTGAGTAAAACGATTCCCTCTGTAGGCGGATATGTTGCGGGTCAAAAAGGCTTAATTGAATATTTGCGCCATGGCAGCCGTGCATATATTTTCTCCGCTGCACTTCCTCCAGCGCAAGCCGCCGCGGCGAATGAATCTTTCAAAGTCATTCTCGATGAGCCTTGGCGTATCGAAAAATTAAACCAAAATACAAAACAATTTATTGGCGGATTAAAAGGCAGAGGCTTTGATACTTTGCTAACCGAAACAGCCATCGTGCCTGTTTTGTGCGGCACCGATGAGCGCGCCTTTGAACTCACCAAACAATGTCAGGAAAATGATGTCTTCGTTTTGCCTGTGGTTTCTCCTGCCGTACAAGAAGGCTTGTCGCGTCTGCGCGCGACTGTCACCGCCGCGCACGAGACGAGTGAAATCGAACGTGCCATGGATGTGATTTATGAAGCCGGTAAGAAAATGGGAATGGTTAAGTAACTTAACTTGCGCAAAATGGTATGTCTTTGCGAGCCGCGTTCTTGGTTTTAGCGGCGAAGCAATCCCCCAACAAAGTAAGGCGAGATTGCTTCGGACGAAGAACAAGAGCGTCCTCGCAACGACATAGCATTTTTAAGTAAATAAAAACAACAAAAAATGTCACCGCAAGGTGGCGTTTTTTGTTGACTTGCTCTCTAAATTTTGCCCACAAATCCCTATTCAATAACCTCCATCCCTATGGTAAAGTTTTATCTATGGAAAAAGATATAAACTGGCATTTTCTTGAGACAAACTCCGCGCTTACTTATTTAGACACATCTTCACAAGATGGATTGTCCTTGGTTCGTGCGCAGGAACGCCTTGCTCATTATGGAATCAATGAACTTATTGAACGGCGCGGACGTTTTCCTTTGCAAATTCTCTGGGAACACGCCAGCGCGCCGATGGTTTTAATTCTTCTTGCTTCTGCAGTTATTGCAGGATTTCTTGGAGAATATAGAAATACAATTTTGATTCTGATAACTTTTACGATATATGTCTTGATAGGTTTTGCTCAGGAATATCGTGCAGAAAAAACTGTTGCGGCGCTCAAAAAAACATCAACGCTAAATGTGCGCGTGCTGCGTGATGCGGAGTCTAAAGAAGTTCCTGCGCGCGAGCTTGTACCAGGTGACATTGTTCAGCTAGAAACAGGCAATCTCATTCCCGCAGATTTACGTTTGCTCGAATCTGTGAATCTAAGAATTCAAGAGGCTATTCTTACAGGCGAATCAGAACCGATCGAGAAACATACTGCCGCGCTTTCAGGAGACAACCTGCCTTTGCGTGATCGTCGCAATATGGCGTTTATGGGAACCATTGTTACGCAAGGGCGCGGGCTTGCAATGGTAATCGCCACTGGCATGCAAACTGAGCTTGGCAAGATCGCAGATTTGATTCAACAAGTTCAACAGGAACAAACCCCGCTTAAGCGTAGATTGAATCGGCTTGGTAAAAACCTTGCAGGCAGTGCTCTTGGAATTTCTGCGCTGTTATTTATTTTTAGCATTTTACAAAATGATGATCTTCATTATGCATTGCTCGCGGCAGTAAATGTTGCCGTTGCAATTGTTCCAGCAAGTTTGCCAGTTGTTATCACTATTACCCTTGCGTTTGGCGCTCAACGCATGTTTGAACGTGAAGCTCTGATTCGTAAACTTCCCGCAGCGGATACCTTGGGTTCTGTCACAGTGATTTGTTCTGACAAAACAGGTACACTGACAGAAAATAAAATGACAGTTGCTGTATTAGATGTTGGAGATCACGCGCTTAATTTAACCGAAGAAATGGAACGTGGAGGCTCGATTCGCGCCACCCGTGGGCTTGGTTCGCCAGCCCAATCGTCTCTTTCGCTGGCAGCGATCGGCGGCGCGTTATGTAATGATGCACAGCTCTTGGATATTGGCGATGATCGTTATCACACCATTGGCGACCCTACAGAAGGTGCGCTTGTGGTTGCCGCTGCAAAAATGGGCTATTGGAAATCTTCATTAGATTTGTCATTCCCGCGCGCGGCAGAGTTACCTTTTGATTCTGAACGTAAACGCATGACCACTGTTCATCACCTTGGACAATATGACCCTGATGCGCTGGCTGGTTTAGAAATTGGAGATCGCCGATATATTGCCTTTAGTACTGGCAGTATAGATGGTCTGCTGGATGTTGCAAGCCATATTTGGATGAACGGAAACGCTCAGGCGCTTGATGCAGATTCCAGGTCCAGAATTGAGGCGGTCAATGCTCGTCTCATCAAAAAGGGAATGCGTGTACGCGGGGTTGCCTTCCGTTTGTTGGATACGATCCCAGAGATCATTCAAACAGACCTTGAGCAAAATCTCACCTTTGTAGGTTTGTTTGGCATGATCGACCCGCCGCGTAAGGAAGTAAAAGATGCAATTGTTGCATGCTTAGCCGCTGGCATTCGACCAGTGATGATCACGAGCGATCATCCAATGACTGCGATTGAGATTGCGCGTCAGTTGGGGATTGCAGAAAATGGGCGGGCGTTAAGAGGCAGTGAGATCGAAAGCTTATCGTTTGATGAATTAAAAAATGTGATTGATGATGTAGATATTTTTGCGCGCGTTATGCCCGAACATAAAATGAAAATTGTGCAAGCCTTGCAGGCAAAAGGGCATATTGTGGCGATGACAGGCGATAGCGTTAATGACGCGCCCGCGCTGCGCAGGGCAGATGTTGGCGTAGCGATGGGCATTACAGGCGCGGATGTTTCTAAAGAAGCCGCGGATATGGTTTTGCTGGATGATAGTTTTGCAACCATTGTTGCCGCAATAAAAGAAGCGCGCACTATTTCGGATAATATTCGCAGGTTTGTAAATTTTAGTGTGGCAGGTAATATTGGCAAAGTGTTGGTCATGTTATTTGCGTTGTTTGCAGGAAAATCAACATCTCTGTTTATAGTGCAGTTATTATGGCTTAATTTCATAACAGATGGATTGCTTGGCTTGGGCATAGGTGTTGAAGGCCCCGAACGTGGAGTAATGAAACATAAGCCCAGTTCTGTAAATGAGAATATTTTCGGCAGACATGTGATTTGGCTTGGCGTGTTGATTGGCATACTTGCATTGGGTTTGGGCTGGTGGTATTACGCACCGAATCGCTCTGAATGGCAAACGATGATCTTTACTTCATTGGCATTTATGCAGGTCTTTCATGCTTTGGCTTTGCATTCTACAAAAGATATATTAAGTAACCCATTATTAACGGGCATGGCTTTGTTGGTTGTTGTTTTGCAAATGATGGTGATGTATATTCCCGCCTTAGCGAATTTCTTTAATATATTGCCATTGAAATGGTATGACCTTTTTGTTGCTATAAGTTTGGGGTTGGTGGTGTTTGCAGTGATAAGGAAAGAAAAGAGAGTGTAGAAAGTAGAAAGACCCTGCTTTATAGCGGCAGCGTCTTTCTGTAATCATTCTTCACGCTGGGTAATTTATTCAGCCGTGTAAAGTCTCTTAATCTTCTTCTTGATGAGGTCTTACGTTGAAGACTTTGAATGCCCATTGCACAGATGGCCCGATCAGCAACGCAAAGATTAAAGTGCCAATGCCTGCCGGACCGCCAAGTATCCAGCCGATAATAAAAACTGTAATTTCTACCAAGCTACGCGCAAGGCGCAAGCTTATTTTTGTGGTGCGATGAATCGCCAGCATTAAACTATCGCGCGGTCCTGCGCCTGCATTTACGCCAATGTAAACTGCACTGGCAATGCCCATAACTAGAATGCCTGCTAGCAACATAGGGATTTGTAAAACAAGGTTATCATTTAACTCAGGGCAGATTTTCAAAAAAAAATCAGTCCATGGACCAATACTTAAGATGTTTCCTAAAGTTCCCCAACCTACTTGTTCTTTTAATAAAAGAACAATCAATAATACAAAAAATGCTACGATAACAGATATATTTCCAACAGTTAAACCTGCTATATCTGCGAGCGCTTTTTCAAAAACAGTCCACGTATTTGTGCCGATGTTTGCTTGTAAACTTAATGCAATGGCTAAGCCATATAAGGCAAAGCCAATTTGAATAACGAGAAAGTCTTTTATAAAGGTATTCCAACGGATAGGTTTTAGCATAATGCTCCAAGGTTATATATACTGTAGCGCGAGATACTATCTCGCGCTACAGTTGCATTAATCAGTTTGCTGGTGAGTATCAGCAATTACTTGACAAATGTTTCGTAAATTGTGACAGTGCCTGATTGAAAGATGATCTTTAAATGTTGGCTAAATTTTTCTTCTTGAATCGTCATGGATGTGCGTTCTAGGTTGCCAACATAAATGTAGCGGATGTTATAACGCTGGATGATCTCATTTGCAACATCCCACTGATTAGATTGATACAAGGTCTCAATATCCTGCTGACGCGTGCCTTGTTCAGTGCCGCCGCCGCGCCACTGATTTTCATGCCCGGGCCAGCCCAATACTGTTGGCAAACCTGTGTACGTGGAGATGCGCGCATAGCCCGAATAACTTCCGCCTACGGCTTCAGCGACAATTCCATATGGGGCGGATTTCAGGAATTTCATGCCCGCGGCTTCGTCTGGATTTTCGCGCTCGACTCGGTCAAAATCGTTGAGACTGAATCCAAAATAGGGTTTGAAATTATTGGTCTTATTAAGTATGCTTAGGACAGGATAAATCAATGCAGAGAATAAAACCAACCCAATGCCAATTCGATATAAAACGGATTTTAGACCGTGAACATTTTGTAGAACAATTACCAAGCCATAAGATGCAACAATACTCCATAGCATCCAAGCTTGATAATAGAATTTGAAAATGGTGTTCATACGTGTGCCAAATTGGTCGCGAAGATATAGAAATTCGGGTCCGAGCACGAGCAGGGCGGCGAGGGCGGTCAGGAGAAGGATGAAGGATGAAGGAGGAAAGGTGGTTAATGGAGGATGGTTAATGGAGGCTGTATCTGAGGTTTGTAAGGTGTCTGATGATGGTGTTCGGGTGAAGAGGTGGGCTAGGGTCGGGATCAGGATGACTAGTAAGGTGAGCAAGCCTGTGATGGATTCTAGTTTGCGCAGGGATGCGGCTTTGAAAAATTCTTGGAGGGTGGTAACGCCTTGAGATTGTAAATATTGTGTGATGAAAATAGGATCTTGAAATTGCGCCAGCCAGCCGATTAGCCAAGAGAGGTCCCACAGAAAAATGGTGAAGCAGATCACAATGAAAAAAGAAAGTTTCCAGTTGGCGAATTTTTTATTGCGGCGAGAAAGATAAAAAAGATACCCAAAGATAGGCACAAACAATGGCGCGAACATCATCCATAAATGTGCGCCGCGGGTTGGGTTGATTAGGTTGGGCAGGATGCCGCCTGCTTGTGATGAAAAGCTAAGATGAAAAGGCAAGAATAAAATATATGAAATGAGTGCGAGGGGTAATGCAAAGATAGCAAGGTCTTCTGCGAAAGAGAACCGCCAGCCATCCGCATTAATCCGCGCGAGCAGATATGCGCCAATGAGCAGGGCAGACATGATGAGAATGTCCCATGTGTTGAGGAAGGCGAGTCCGCCGAGGATGAGGGATGCGAGAATCAGGTCGAGGGGGGATAAATGTAATTTAATGGCACGCAGGTTGAAGCTTGAGCCTGAAGCGCCTAAATAAATATGATACGCAAAGGCGATGGCGAATAATCCAAATGGAATTGCCAGCACATGAGGATGTAAATCTCCGAGCAAAAAAGAGAAGAACGGAAATTCATCTATGATTTCTTGGTGATTGCCCAATAAATCGGAATCATAAATCACACGAGAGGCGCGCCACCACCACCAAAATTGAGTTGGAATCCATGTTGCGGATTCGGCAGGTGTGGTCATATCTTTTAGATTAAGCCATGTCCAAAAGTGGGTAGAACGGAAAAGTCCTTTTGTGTATAGAACATGGAATAAGCCTTCAATATTAGAAACGATCAGCAGGAATAATGGTGCGAGAAATGAATTTGCGATTTGTGATTTACGATTTGCGATTTTTGAGGAAAGTAGATTGTAAAGAATGCCGTAAGAGCCGATCGAGGCGAGGGCGAAGATGAGCGCTATCATTAAGTTAAAGGCGCTGGTGGCTGGAGTGGATGTGAATTTTGCGATCATGCCTGTGATGATGTAGCCAAAATGATAGTAAGAAATGGCATAGCCAGAGAGCCATGGGTCGCGCGGCGGGAAAGTGGGCGAGCGCATTACTGCATTGATGAAGGCAAGTTCCATTGGTTTTTCGGTGCCGAGGATCTCGGGATTGGCGGCGCGCACCAATGCTAAAAATGCAAATGCAAATAGAAATAGAATCTCAACGCTGAAGATTAAGCGTAAGTTTGTTTTAATAAAATTTTGAACTTCTGTTTTATTATTTTGATAAATATAGGCGCTGATGATTAGAGGAATAAAAAATACCAAAACGATTCCAGCGGAATCGTTTTGGGTTATGCCAATGGATGTGAAAATCCAGAAAAGATATGAGCCGATCAAAAGCCCGAGCACGCGCGAAAGACTATAGCCGCGGTCTGCGAAATTAATAAATATTTTATGAGCCAGCGGGAAAGTGAGCCAGCCGAGGGCGGTGATGAGGATGTACCAGGAGATGAAGAGGGTCATAGGTTACGGTTACGGGTGGCAGGTTTGAAAGTTACAGGTTAAGAAGCGGAAGGGTGAAATTACCATCAGTATTGGAGATGAAGTCTACCGTTTTGATGACGGCTTCGAGATCAAGTTTGCCATAGATATGCGGAAATGAATCGGATTCGGAGATGCCGGGCGCGGGGTTGCCTGCGGGCGCTTCCCACTTAACCTGAGGGCTGACCCTTGTTTCATCAATTACTAGCAATATCAAGCCGCTTTTCCCGCGATAGAAAGCGTTGGCTACATGAGTTACTTGTTTATCTGTGGAGCAGTGGATAAAGCCTTCAGTTTCAAGGCTGGGGGCGGTATAGTAGCCGCGGGCTTGGGCTTCTTGCCATTCTGTAGTGGATGTAATGTGTAGGATCATAGTATTAATCCAACCCAATCCATTCGGCAGTAATGGTAACTCCTAATATTTTGCTTTGATCTACACAGATGTTTTCTTTGGTTTTTGCAGTTGACGTATTATTTCCTTCGATCACATAGGCAAAACCCCAATAACAATTTACCAAAACATCTACCTCGGCAGTCTGTTTTGGCGGAATTGTAAAACTAAAAATGCCGCATTCATTCTTATCATTAATGGTCAACATTCCAAATGACAAAGAAGCAGTTCCATTTGATTTGTTTACGAATTTAACCTTGGCTACTTCGCCCTTTACAGGCAAAGGAATCGGCACGTTACAATCCACGCCTTTTGTTGGCACAAAAACTGCCGCCGCTGTAGGGGGGAATGCAATCGTTGGCGGCAAGGTTGGGAAAGGAGTGAAGGTTGGCTCTGCAGTAAATGTAGGCGGGATGGGTGTTGCTGTGGGTAACGCTGCTTGGGTCATGGCTACATCTGTCCAAGCCTGCGCAATTGCAGTATTTTGCACATCCAAGACATTAAGCTGTGGAATTGGTGTGCCTGAACTTCCACAGGCGCTTAATGTAAGGACGGCAATCAGGGATAGTGCGGAAATTATTTTTTTCATTGTTTCTCCAAATTAAGGCAGCACTTCGTAAATTGTTGTTTTTGAATCATGATAGACAGACTTCCAAAATTTTCCGTTGAATTGTTCAAACTTGGCAATGCCATCGGAGAAGAGGTTGCGTTCCAATTGACCGACGACGATGTATTTCACTTGATACTTGCTCAAAAAATCTGGTGCAATGGAGCCATCTATTGAATTATAAAAAGCGCCAATCTCATCTACACGTTGCTGAACAGTAATAGACATTACTCCGCGCTGTTGACGTTGATGCCAATTCCAGCCGACCACGCCAGGCAAGCCTGTATAAACGGTAAAGCGTGTGCACCAGCGATACTCTGTACAATTTGCTTCGACGATGACAGGTGAGCCTTGTACGTTATCTTGCATCCAGCGAATGGCAAGATAGTCTTCGTTCAAGATCATGGTATCTCCATCCCAATGAGTGGCTGTCTTCATATAATCCATGCTGTCTAGTGAACGAGGTGCGTTCACATCTATGCGGTCACTCATCTTGTCGGTGGTTGCAGAAATTGTGAATAGTGATGCGCCGACTAATAATAACCAGACGCCATATTGATAAACATTTCTCCAAGACGCGCGCCATGCTACAAAGGCTGGTAATACCCAACCCAATGCCGCGCCTGCGCTAACAGCCAACATGACCCACGCTTGCAGATATAACTTGAAGACCGTGTTCATGCGCCCAATGTCGCCGACCAGCACGATCAACTCAACCACGATGGTCAAGGTCAATGAAGTGCCGATCATAAACAAAACAAAGCGGCGTATGTCAGATGAGTTGGGGCGTAGTAATAATACACCTGCCCAAACTGCAAGCGGCAATGCAAACCAACCGACAGAGATTCCATTGATAGCGAAGTACAACATTAATGCTGCTACTGCCGCGAGCGATAATTCAATTGCCAGTTGATAAGGACGCAGTTTGCTTAATGCAGATACAGGAGTTGCCGCCATCCACTCGCGTGTTTCCCACGCCAGCCAGGCGATGATGATAAACAGGAACAAACCCCAATGTGCAAAGTAGGACCAAATGGGCGTGTGAGAGCCTGTCCATGGTTGTACTGCCCCGTAGGCTTGGCTAAAGGATTGGGTGAAGGGTAAATAAAACACTGAAGAGAGCGCGTACAGTAAACCCGCGGCGATGAGCGCAAACAGCCATTTCCATGTCATTGCGAGTGTTCTTTGCGAAGCAATCCCCAATTTGGTTAAGAAGATTGCTTTGTCACGAAGAGCAAGATCGCTGCTCGTAATGACATATATTATGGTTACACAAGCTAATGCAAGATAAGTATATAAATCCCAAGTGTTCGTTGGCTTCAATGCGCCGATGAACAAACCGCCCGCGATGAATGTTGCGATCCATTGAGAACGATCTAATTGCGCGCGTGATTTTATGAATGAAATAATCCAGGCAATGATAAACAAAGTTAATGGCAAGACGATCATATGCGCGTGCAAGTCGCTGTATAAAAATGTAAACAGCGGAAATTCATTGATCGGCTCAACGTCAAATGGCGCAGGAATCACACGGCTTGGGAACCAATACCAATCTCCGCGTCCGTAAGGAAGCGCCGCGCCAGTTGAAAGCGATTTCCAAAGACCTTGCGCGCCCCACATAAATCTTTGAATCATTGTTGAATCAACCGGGATTAGCCCAGTGGGTGTGCCGAGTCTTTGAAAGCCCTGTTGGATCATGCGAATCGTGCCAAGGTTGCCAAGCAGAATGGTCATCATTAACGAGCTGATGCCCGCAATCAAACGAGAATCAAAGGCGTTAAACTTTGATTCTTTTTCGTGCAATAAATTCCAACCTACAGTAAACGCACCAATGCCAATCAGCGCAAACAAAGTTGGCAAAATAAAATTGTATGCAATCGAAGGCACAATTCCTAATAGCTTGACAGGCGTGCCGACCAGTACAAAACCATAATAATAATAATTAATATATCCGCCCGCAAACCACGGGTCATACGGCGGAAATGAGGTACTCTTCAAGACTGCATTCAGATACGAAAAATCCATCGGTCTTTCGCCGCCCTTGGCAGGATGCCACAAATCAGGATTCATAAAACGAATAAACAAATCAATGAGAAAGACAGCGAGGAAGATACCCTCTATTAATAGGATATATCTCCTGTTGGATTTCCACTCCTCAACGAGCTGGTCTTTGCGCATCCAGCCCAAGCTGATACCTGCCACAGCGATAATAGCCAATGCGCCGCCGATTGTTTCTCTGGTATAACCCAAGCCAACCGAACCACTCATCCACGAAAGATATGCAAGCAATGCCAAGCCAGCCACGCGGCTTAATGCATAGCCTTTATCCATTAAGCCAGATAAAGCCAGCCGTGTGATTGGATAAGTAACCAGCCCAAGTAGAAAGATGAACAGATACCAAATCACCAACCCCACAATTGGATATTTGTTTTGTAGTGAGTTGTAATCAAATAACTCGCTCCATGTGCCGCCTGCGCGTTGTTTGGCAAAAACACTCGCGCTCAACATGGGATTCTTGTAATTGTTTGCCTGCTTCGGCGTAAGATGAACTACATTGCTCAAATCCACTGATTTGAAAAAAGCATCCACTTTTGCAGAATTAAACTCTTTTGTCTTCTTGAAAATTAAAACCTTGGTATGGTCATAAACAGTGAACGCTTCTTCTGCAAACTGGTCATTGATCTCCCATTTGAATACCCCGGGGATTTCCAGCGTGGGATAAGATTCAAAGACCTTGATCAAATCGTATCCTAATTGTTGTTCAAACTGCCCGGGCTTGGCAACGTTGTAACACCAGATCACATCCTCTTGCGGGGGGCAACCAATGAGTGCGCGATAATAAGCAGTGGTTAATGGATACCGTTCTGGGATGCGCGTCACCGATGCCCATTGACGATTAGAGCTGATAAAGATGTAGTCGCCTTTGGTTAAGTTGGAAACGAAGCGGATAATCTTATCGAGGTTATCGTCCCAATACATTTCTTGATTTAATGTGCCGTCATATAGACCGCCAAAGCCGTCGTAACCATCCATGCGCAGAGGCAAGCCGTCATCCCACGATGTTTCATTGATCGGCGCCGCGCCTTTGAAACCAAGTATGCCAGTGGTTTGCATGGTGAAGAAATATGTATCGCCTTTGATCACGCGTGCGGGCTTATCCAACTTGAGTATATATTCTGTACCGCGTGGGTGATTGAGGGTGGTTCTGAATTTATCTGTAAGCGTGGATGTTGCGAGAGTCTGCTCGGGTGTTGGCTCTGGCACAATGGATAGAATCAAGCTGAGGGTTTGATCAGAAGCGGGCGCGAAATCTGGAATCAAGATTGGCGCGGTGTTCGAATCTGTGGTTGGCGGATTCGGAATCAATGGATTAACCATTAATGCAGAAACATTCGGCAAATAAAATTCAGAGATGGTTCCGCTTTCATTGGCTATGAAAGACATAATGGCAGGCGTATTGCTTAAGTTTGAGCCATAAGAAAACGGAAGCGGTTGTTGATAGATGCCATTCTCTGTTTGAATGTGTAAGTTGATTGGACCCGGCAGGTTTTGATAAATCCATTGCGTGGCTTCAACGCGGGGGTGAGGGCGCGTATAAATGCGCGTGAAGGCATATGCCCACGCGGCGGTTGCTATAAGTACAAGTGCGCCAGTGAGTATGGCTAGATATTTAAATGTTTTAACGTTTGAACGTGATAACGTGATGATGCCCCACGCCGCCATTAAACATAGCAACGGATAAATTGGAAGTTGATAACGCATGGTGGGATTGAACGCCATGGATTGCCACAGGAAATATAAAGCTGTCCAACCCCAAAGCAAAATATGTTTTTGTTCCCCTTTGAGGATACGCCAACCCATTGCAAGGAAACCAATCCATGCAAGAATGCCGAGCGGTAGACCCAAGCCCCATTTGGTTAAGTTTTCAACGGAATAAAAATGTGAACGGCGCGCCCATTGCAAAGCAAATGGTACATCTGCGTCACCACTGGATTGTGCTTGTAACTCGCTGATGTTTGCCAGCCATTTATCATTGAAGCCAATGCCATCAAATGCGTAAGGCATAAAGATGCGGAATGCGAAAATAGTTGCAATGCCGCCAGCGAGTAAATAGATAGTGAGCAGATGCCAGTTATTCGTAATCAGTGCTGCGTAATGCGTGATTTGTGATTCGGAATCAGTGATCCGTGATAAGTTATCAGTTTTTCCTGTTTCTTCTTTCTTTTGAAGAAAATGTAAGACCAACGCTATAGGCAGTAACACCGCCATCGGCACAACATTTAACTTGGATGCAATTGCCATGCCCAGCGATATGCCAAAGGCGATGCTTAACCAGAAGATAGGATCGCGGTTGAGATGTGATATTCGAGATTCGATATTCGAGGGTTGGGAGTCGTAAGACGTAATTCGTGATGCGTCATTTGGTAACTGTTCTTCCGATTCTCGAATCTCGATTATCGTTTTACCACTTTCCAATTCCCACTTTCTACTCTTTGTCGAAATCCACACTGCAAATAAAATTGCCAAGAATGAAAAGAAATTTGCCGGGTTATCTACTGTAAAGAAATGAGATTGTTGAATTTGCATTACAGCAAACGACGAGAAAGACGCGGCGAGCAAAGCAACCTTGCGCCCATATAAACGTGATGCAATGAAATATAAGAGGATAATCACTCCAAGGTCAGCCAGTGCAGAAAATTGCCGCCCAACCAATGCCACTTCATCATAGCCGCCCTGTCCCAGCCATTCTGCAAGATAACGAACGATATTGATCGGGAAATTCCCATACACAAAAAAACCATATCCGCGATTGTGCGGATTCAATTGCGAATTGGTAGTATCAAAATATTCTGAAAGTGATTGTGCGGGTATCAGCGCGCTTTCTACCATTGTTAAAAAGCGTTCGTCGGGATGTAAATGCTGATTGTTATCCCAGTTCAATCCCACCACGCGCAAATATGCCGCCGCAATTAATACCACCAATAAAGCTAAGTCGTAAAGCCAGTTATATTTTTTAGTCATTATTTCTCTACCAAGAACACAATAAAATCTTTGCCTGCGGTTGCGGATGTATAAAGTTTTATTTTTCCTTGCGGATACAACCCAGTTAAAATTTCTTGCGTAGCACTATCTTCATGCCAAAAGATAAACATTTTTGGACCTTGAATATTGACAGATGTTGGCAGTTGATCCTGCCATAATGCAAAATCGCGGTTGGGGATGCCCGCCCATACGCCGGGCAAACGCGTATCCACCCAATAGGGATACGGCACAACCCAAGCAGTATCCGTTTGACCATACTTGTCGCGGAACTCACTAATGACTTTGCCCATCTCAGAAGTGTTCCATGCGCCAGCGCGAAAGTTCTGGTCAAATTGATTGAAGACGATATTATAGTTTTGATACGCCGACGTGATTAACAACATTAGCGTTAATCCCCAGCCGAAGACGAGCCGCTTCTTTCCGCCCTCGAAGCTGGATACAAAACCATCAAGCGCCAGCGCGCTGACGAGGATCGCCGCCACCGATGCGCCGCCTGCGCGATTCAATGCGGGATTTTCTGCGGGGAATGCTAAAGATAAAACAGAGGGTAATAGCAAAATGGGAATTGAAGCCAGCAATGCCATATCCCGCCATTCACGTTTGCGCAAATAGCGCACGATCAATAAAATGATGCCTAGTAAAAATAATGCGCCTGTTACAAAATCTAATGCTGGGCGATGCGGCATGGAGTTGACCCAAATTTCGCCATCATCCCAATTGAACATTAATAAGCCATTCATTAAGTTAGAAGCAAAAATTTGATACGCTGGCGCTGGCAATGGCTGTTCGATACTGCCGACACGGCTAAGGGCACGATATGAAAATGCTGAAGGATTTTCAATCATATAGCCTAATAACGGCAGGAAAACAATCAGGGAAATAAATCCAATCGTTAACAGCCACCAAAAAGCTTGCACGCGAATCTCGCGTGATTTTGCGTGAAGCCAATAAATGGCAATGACCGCTATGATAAGAATCGGCATAATGCGGAATGGGGAATACCCATGTAAGCCCAGACCGAGGAACAAGCCGGAGAGTAGGAAATCGTTGCGGTTACGAGTACGCAAGCCGCGGATCAAGTAAAGAAGCGTGGGCGCGACGAAGAGGGGATATAAAGGGAAGCGTAATCCGATGCGTGAGATCACGTTGGGCCAGTAGGCGATTCCAAATAAAAAAAGGGCGAATAATCCTGCGCGCGGATTACCAAATTCTTTGCCAAGTAAATATATGTATGGCAGAGTAAGCAAGCCAAGTAATGCAGTACCGAGTTTAAGACTGAAAAATGAAAAGCCCGTGCCAAATATTTTTGCAACGAGTAATGTCCAATACATTTGCAGAGCTTCACGTCCTGTGTTGCGTTCAAAAAATATTTTGGTTTGTCCTTGAGATATTTCGAAGACATCCAATATTTTTTCGGCGTGGTCAGAGAATGGCTCTACGGGCACGGCGTCTAAACGATAGAGGCGGAAGAAAAAAGAGACACCTGCAATTGCAAGGAGAACGACCAGCCATGGTACATTTTTTGAGTTGAAATTAATTTTGGGCGAGGATGTTTCGCTTCGCAGAAATAGTGCATAGGAAAACAACAAAATAGCGATCAGCCAAAAAGAAACATTGAGCCCGTTGAATTTGTTATCGTTAAATTCGCTTAAGGCAATTACCGCGCAGATGGCAGAAACAAAAAGTGGAATGGAGCGAAGGGTGAGCGGGTCTGTGCGATTATGCTCAAGAGAGAGTGCGGGCAAATGCCATTCGTCTTTGAGTGTGCCCCAAATTACAAAGCTGATCGCCAGCAAATAAAAAGCCAATGACAGAGTTGTGTTTCGGGAAGGCGGTTCAAGAACAAATTGCCCTATCAAAGCCAGCATTAATCCCAATGTGGCACGCCAAGGGAATGACTCAGAAAGAGGCAATGCAGGCGCTGGGGTTTCTACTTCTACCAGTTGCGATTGTTCAATGGCGGCGCGGTTTACTAATTCGCGGCGACGCGCATCCCATAAAGAACGGATGAAATTAAAGAACGAAGTCCAGTCTTTGGTGACGGACTTGTACAGGTCGAGAACGGTAGGCTCCCGTTCCGGTGAGTTTTGATTGGTTTCGTTGGACATAACTGCCCAAGTTTACTTCATCTTTTGGTTTGTAGAAAAATAGCTATATAGGACTTACGCAAGACCCTGTTTTAACCAGAGATAAACGGAGATAAACAGATGATAAAACCATTTTTTATCATCTGTTTTGCGTAGGTCCTGTATAAATACTATTTATCCCTTTATCAGAATAATTTCTTTTTGTGGTTCGAAGAAATATTCTGCGCCTTTAGATGTGATGAATACGTCTTCTTCCAAGCCAATATAGCCGTAGTTTGGAACAGCCAAGCCGGGTTCAATGGTGTAGACCTGATCTATTTCTAATTTTTGGTTGGGGGAGTCGCCATATTTTTCCCAAAGAGGTCCGAGCAGTGCGCCGCCGTCGTGAGCAACGCGCCCGAGTTGATGTCCAAGGGCATAAGGATATTCTGGGTATCCAGAGTCGGTGATGACTTCTCGTGAGATGGTGTCAATGTGATTGCCAATGGCTCCAGCTTTCATGGCTTTGCGAGATTGTTCTATGGCGGTGCGGACGGTGAGAAACCCGCGTTGTACTTCAATGGGTGCTTCAGTTTCATTTTCTCTTAATACATATGCCACGCGTTGAATATCAGAACAGTACTCTTCATATTTAATGCCAAAGTCAAAGTGGATGATGTGCCCGCGTTCGATCTTTATTTCAGTGGGTCCGTTATGACCGACGGGGGAGTTGGGTCCAGAGTTGACGGCGGGGTTATTCTCTTCGGGCCAGGCAAAGCCTACACTATATTCTTTCATTAGGTTGTGCATGTAATTTGCCACGGTGATTTCTGTCATACCTACTTTAATAAAGGCAAATGTCTTTTGAAAAATCTCTTCTGTGATCTCAATTGCCTTGCGAATGCGCGCTTGCTCAACTGGGGTTTTGCGCCCGCGCATGGCATTGATGACGGGCTCGGCGCTGACCAGACGGTCTGCATAAGGTGTGCCTTCAAGATATTCTTTCAGGGATTCGTACATGGCGTGCGTCAAACCGTCAGCGTGGACATTGTCTCTGGAAGTATTAACAGCTATCTGTTGAGGGTTGAGGCGGGTGATCGTATCGCGTAAGAGGTTGCGGATAGATTTGTCGTATCCCAATACTTCATCAAAGACATTCATTCTTTGAATGCCGTCTTTTTCAAGATTGCCAATGATGGCGATCTTTTCGCCTGTGCTGGTGAGGATTAAAGCAGAATGCCAGGTTAGATCAGCGGCGCCGATTAAAAAATCCAGTGCTGGGTCACGTACGCCGGATGTTTCGCGCACAAAGGTGAGCCACATATCGGTTTTCTGTTCTTTGAGAATTTCGACGGCTTGGTTGACTTTTTCTTGAGTGAGGGACATAGAAGATTCCTTTGGTTAATAGTTAATGGTTAATGGGTTGGTTTTGCGCGGGTCTTTGACTAGAAATATAAGGATTGCGATCATTACTACTGATAAGACTGCTGATATGGTAAATGTGGGGATGAAGCCCGCGGTATCTGAAATCCAACCGCCAACGAGAGGCGCGATGATGGTGGCGGGAGCTGTCAGCGTTTGTGATAGACCAATGTACATGGGGCGTTCAGATTCGTTGCCAAAGTCTACGGTCATGGTTAAGCCGAGTGTCCAAATAGAGACGTTGGCGATACCCGTTAGAATAAAAATTGGGTAGAACCATAGGATGGATGTTGCGCTCCATGCAAGGATGGCGCTAAACAACGCGGCAACTGCGCCAAAGATGATCATGGTGCGATGCCCTATGCGATCGCCGATCCAACCCATGCCAAAATTTGCAATTGTTTGCGCGATGGTGAGGGTGAAGGTAAAGTACCCTGCGATTAATTCTGTCATATTGAATTCGCGCAAGGCGTAAATAATGTAAAACGAAAAGCCCATGGTGGCAAATTGCGATAAGAATCTTGCAGTTAAAAACCAGCCAAAGTTAGTGTCTTTTTTTAATATCTTTTTTGCGTCGTCCCAAAAATGAGTTTTTTCTGCAGGGATGATTTTTTCTGTATCTTCGGGTTCACGAGTGAGAGACATGGCAACCCAAGAGATGGAGAAAAAAATAAATGCGAGAATAAAGCAAGCCGCGAAGTCAAATGGCGATGCGATGTAAGTAAGTAAATACCCTGCGCCGACAGCTGACAAGCTAATGAAGAAATTTGCCAGCCCGGCTTGCGCGCCAAAAAATGAACCGCGCGAATCAGGGGGGATAATCTTTGAAATTAAGGATGTCCATGCATTGGCAGTGAATCCACCGCCGAGCCCTTGCCAGGTGAGCAAGATAAAGCTGATGATAAGCCCTGCTTGAAAGCCGATCTTTGGAAGCAAAAGTGCGACTAGCGCGAATCCCAAAAATGGAACACGCTCATGTATGGTCGTCATCAATACATTACGTTTGTAGCGGCGTAAACGGGAGACGAAACTTGCTATAAATAGTTGAGGAAATAACCAACCCGCTGAGTGAATAGCAGGTACCAATCCAATTAACGTTGCAGAATTGGTCATGGATGCTACGAAGAGCGGCAGAATAGTGCTAAAGGATGCAAACCCAAGCGCTACGCCAAAGAAGCCCCCATCTATTAAATTAACAGTGACGTTATGTTTTAAATTTTGGCGAATATATTTCTCAACGGGTGGGATAGCTTGGTGCATAAAACAGATTGTACCATTCTGGGTTATCCAAGTATTCAGGGTTGCCAACTTGTCCATTCGCCTGTATAATTTTATTTATATTTCATTTAATCGGAGCCATGTAGTGATTGATCAAAATTCAACCCTCGCTGGGCAGGGGAGCGCTGACGCGAACCCACAGGGAGACCAAGCAAACAACCAAACGATGGAGTCCCTACTCCAAAGTGAAGACCTTAATGTTGATTTACCTCAAACAGGGGAAATTCGCAAAGGGATGATCGCGAGTATTGGCTCCAGCCAAATTCTTGTAAGCATTGGCGCTAAATCAGAAGGTGTGATTAATAGTCGTGAATTAGAACAACTCACAGCAGAAGAACGCGCCGAATTAAAAGTAGGACAAGAAGTAAGTGTTTATGTTCTGCGCCCCGAAGATGATAATGGCAATGTTGTACTTTCGTTCAAACGCGCCATGGAACAGATCTCTTGGGAAAATGTTGAAAAAATGATCGCCGACGAAGTTGTAGTGGATAGCAAGATTTCAGGCTTCAACAAAGGCGGCTTGATTGTACCTGTGGGGACATTGCGCGGCTTTGTACCTTCTTCACAGGTCAGCGCGAATCGCCGTTCACAATCAACTGGCGAAACTCCAGAACAACGCTGGCAAAAAATGGTCGGTCAAAATATTTCTGTGCGCATCATTGAAGTAGACCGCGAACGCCGCCGTTTAATTCTTTCAGAGCGCGCCGCCAATACTGAAAGCCGTTCATCTATGAAAGAACGCGTTATCAGTGAATTAGAAGAAGGCAAAGTATATACTGGGCGCGTCACCAGCCTTGCCGAGTTTGGTGCTTTTATCAACCTCAATGGCGCAGATGGTCTCGTACACATTACAGAACTTTCATGGGAGCGTATTCAGCATCCCAAAGAAATCCTTGAAGTTGGACAGGAAGTCAAAGTTAAGGTCATCAACATTGATCGCGAAAAACGCCGCATTGGACTTTCTATGCGCGCCTTGCAGGATGATCCTTGGAAATCCCGCGTCGAACAATTCAGCGTCGGTCAACTCGTCGAAGGCACGATCACCCGTCTGACCAAGTTTGGCGCGTTTGCCCGTTTGGAAGGTGATGTTGAAGGTTTGATCCACATCTCAGAGCTAAGTGAGACGCGGGTTGAACATCCAAAAGAAGTTCTTAAAGAAGGCGATCTCAAAACTCTGCGTGTTATTCGCATTGATGCGGATCAACATCGAGTAGGCTTGAGCCTGCGTAAAGTAGACTCCGCCGCCTTTGCCGACAAAGATTTCAAACTCCTGACCCAAGAATTCAAAGACCAAGGCGAATAAAACAAGAGCGCACCAAACGGTGCGCTCTTTTATAATCTATGAATATTATTGTTGATGCACATTCAGACTTAGCATGGAATATCTCGACATTTGGGCGTGATTATACGCGTTCTGTTGCCGAGACCCGCCAGCTTGAAGTTGACTCAAAAGCAGTTGAAGATAACGGGGATTCGGTCATTGGTTGGCAGGAGTACCAGCGCGGCAATGTGGCGATTGTATTTTCCACTTTGTTTGCATCACCAGCCCGGCAAGCTTTTTCATACGACACCCAATTTTATAAAACATTTGATGAAGCACACCGCCTCTACCGCGACCAGTGCCTGACCTATCATAAGTTATTTGATTCTCATCCGAATCATTTTTGCCTGATCGACTCAAACTCCAGCCTGACTCAACACCTTGAGCAGTGGCAAACCCCAAGCGCTGAAGGTCACCCTGTAGGGCTAGTGATTCTGATGGAAGGCGGGGAAGGCATTCGAAAGTTGGATGAATTGCGAATGTGGCATGAAATGGGCGTGCGCTTGATTGGACCTGCCTGGGTAGGCACTCGTTTTTGCGGCGGCACCGGCGAACCTGGCCCGCTTACAGATGATGGGCGTCAACTATTACACGCCATGGCAGACTATAATTTTATCCTTGACCTGAGCCATATGGACGAACAAGCCGTGCTGGAAGCTTTGGATATTTATCCAGGTCCTATAGTTGCAACCCATACAAATTGTCTCGCGCTTTTGCCAAACTTTCCTAATAATCGCCATTTATCAGACCGTGCCTTACGCGGTATTATTGACCGTGACGGCGTAATTGGTTCGGTGCCTTTCAACACTTTTTTAAAAACAGGCTGGAAGCGTTCAACTAGTTCTCGAGAAGAAGTAACGCTGGAGACATATCTTGCGCATATTGACCACGTTTGCCAGCTGGCAGGTGATTCTCAACATGCCGGGTTTGGCTCCGATTTTGATGGCGGCTTTGGTTTGCAATCCATTCCACTGGAGTTGGATACAGTGGCAGATTTGCAAATGTTGGAGCCGCGACTTTCTGCGCATGGATATTCAGCCAACGATATTAAAAATATTTTTGGCGAAAACTGGATCGCCCGCCTAAGGAAACATCTCTCATAATGAACACTTCTCCCAACCCATCTGCTGGTGAGTTCGCTCAAACGCCAGCGTATGAAAGAATCAGAATTGGCATTTATATCACCCTGCTTGGGCTTTTTGTATTTTTGGTAGGAGCCAAACCTGGCTGGTTTGGCTGGGATCGCAGCAAGGTGGTTGGCTTTATTCAAATCGCCGTATTTTTATTAGGGCTTTCCATTATTTGCATTGGCGGTGCAGTTGCAATGATTGCGCGCTGGCACGGCGCTCAACGCTCGATTCCCGCAGATATTGGCTTGCGGCTTGTCAGTACGGGTTTTGTGATTTGTATTTTCACTGGCATGGCGGATGTCTTTGGCATGGGCTCGCAAGCATTGCCTGCGATTCCTTATTTTGGTCCCTTGCAGGCAGGCGGTGTAATGATCGGGGAAGTAGTGATTGCGTTTGGCTTTTTATTGATGATACCTTTCAAACAACCTGAATAATTTAATTTCCACTGAAATTTAATTTGGAGAATGAATATGACTCGTGAAGATGCGATTACGCTGGTGCGTGAGTTTGTAAAAAACGAAGGCTTGGTTCGCCATATGCTTTGTGTTGAAGCCGCCATGCGCTTCTATGCCGAAAAGTTTGGCGAAGATGTAGAAATCTGGGGCTTGCTTGGCTTGCTCCATGATTTTGATTGGGAGATTCATCCCACGCTGGAAGGACATCCGCAAAAAGGGGCGCTGATCTTGCGTGAGCGCGGCGTGAGTGATGAGCTTATTCAAGATATTTTGTCTCATGCAGATCATACCGGCGTGCCGCGTGATACGCTCCGCCGGAAAGCTCTTGCCGCATCTGACGAGATCACAGGCTTGATCACTGCAATTGCTTTAGTGCGCCCATCACGTTCACTATTTGATCTTGAGGTTTCCTCGGTTAAAAAGAAGTGGAAGGATAAGGCTTTTGCCGCAGGTACCAATCGTGAAGAGATGGAACATAATGCCAAAGATTTTGGCATTGATATTTGGGAACATGCTGGTAATGTGATTCTGGCTTTACGAAAGATCGCGCCAGAGTTGGGCTTGGTTGGAAATATTCAGACGTGAAATTAAAGCTGATTCTCATTGCGCTGACTTTTGCAATTCTTGCAGGATGTACAGCGCAGGAAAATGTTTCAGACGCCACTCCCGTTCCTTATGCTGTGACCCTGTTTGAGGGGGGGAATGAAGCGCCTGCTTCTGTATCCCGATTAAATGATTCGCGCCCCAATATCATCGTAATTTTGACTGATGATCAGCCTTATGAGACTGTGCAGTTTATGCCCACTGTGCGTGATGTGCTGATGAAAAATGGGGTTAACTTTGAAAATGGATTTGTAACTACGCCGCTATGCTGTCCTAGCCGTGCCAGTATTTTGACGGGAGAGTACGCGCACAATCATGGCGTACATTCTAATAGAGCGCCTGATGGCGGAGCAACGAAGTTTGACGATTCGTCTACAATTGCTTCCTGGCTTAATGAAGCGGGTTATAAAACTGCATATTATGGAAAATATTTAAATGAGTATGAGGCTTTACAGCCTTATGGATACGTTCCGCCGGGCTGGGATGATTGGGCGGTTTTACTTGACGCTGAATTTATTAATTACAACATGTCAGTTAATGGGACTATTGTAAAACATGGCGAAGCCCCCGCAGACTTTAGCGCCGATGTGACCACGCAGAACGCTGTGAATTTTATAGCCGATTCAAAAGACGAGCCTTTCTTTTTGTTCGTTGGGTACTACAATCCGCATGCTCCCTATTTTTGGGCAGAAAGACATGATGTTCAATTTCGAGCTAATTCTGCATTGCAGGCTGATGCGTACCGCAATCCAGCTTTTATGGAAGAAGACCGAAGCGATAAACCTATCTATTTACAAGAGTTGAATTCTATTACAGTAGAGAAAATAGATATTACCTATAAACAAATTTTGCGTTCGCTATTGTCTGTAGATGACGGCACTGCATCTATTTTGAACATGGTGAATCAAACGGGCTTAACTGATAAGACGGTGATTGTCTTTCTTTCTGATAACGGTTTAACAGTTGGAGATCACGGTTTTGGCTTGACCAAGAACTGTCCTTATGAAAGTTGTATTCGTGTGCCGTTCACTGTATATGCCCCGGGGTTGTTTCCTGCCCGTAATGAAACGCGGATTGCTGCAAACATTGACCTTGCGCCCACATTTGCCGAATTAGCAGGCGTTCCTTTTCCAGCAAGTGTAAATGGAGTGAGTTTGCTGCCTTTGCTTGAAAACAAAGAGACAATCTGGCGTGAAGATTTACTACTAGAACATTGGCCCGCAGAGGATGGAGTTGGCTCTAAGATACCAGAGTTTTACGCCGTGCGGAACGCAGAGTGGAAATATGTGGAATATGTGACTGGTGAAACAGAATTGTATAACCTGAAGACTGATCCTTACGAGTTGACAAACGTCACAGATCAAGCCGAATTTGCAGAAATAAAAAAGAAATTAAAAATCAGATTGAACGAATTGAAGAACGAGTGAAATAGAGAGTTGTGAGTTTTTAACAAAACAGACCGCAGATATTTATCTGCGGTCTGTTTTGTTTGTGGTTAAAACAAGTTATCTATTTTTCTTAAATCTTACCAATAATAAGTTTTTCTTGCAGTCGTTGAAGGTTTCAAGGTAGACATTGTCAGAAAGCGGCAAGCCCGCTTGATCGAGCAACTGTAAAAATAATTCATCCTTGGATGCAAGCGGCGTAGAGCCAAGCACAAATTCAAAACCAGATTTTCCATAACCAGGTGTTATTCCACTGACGCTGGTCATTTCAATCAGCTTGCCATTGTATATACCCACCAACCTCACTACCATGCCAATGATATCGCTGTTGTTTGCGTCTACTACAGAACCGCCAATACCTTGCCAATTACATCCCTGTCCTGCCAAATGAGGAATGGTGATATCGCTTTGCAAAACATTCACAGTGGCTGTAAACGGAGCTTTGGGTGTTCTGCTCGGCGTAATGGTAGGTGATGAAGTAGGTGTGTTTGTAGGTGGAATTAACGAAAAGAAAGTGGGGGATGGCAACGGCGTAAAGGTGGGTACCAAGGTGGGCGCTAGGCTGGGCTCAATGGTTGGGCTTGGCGTCCAGGTAGCGTCAGGTTGAATCGGCGTAATGGTAAAAGTGGCTGTTGCGTTTGGGTCATATGGATTAGGCGCAAACGGATTAATTCCCGAATTGGGCGCGAGAAAAACAGCGACAAAATACAAGCCGATGCATAGGGTAATTAATAAAATGCCAATGCTTAAATAATCTATTTGCTCTATTTGAAACTTTGCTTTTTCTGGTTTCTCTTCAAACTCGTAGTCAAATTTACTCATATTATTACTCCAAGTGCGGCATTGTAGACCGCGTACTATTTCAATTTATGGGGCGAGCACAATTTGCGCTGTTGCGCGTTGATCTTCAACCCATTTCTTTAATTTATTTTCCTGCAAGGTTAAGAGCGCGTCAGGTGAAAGCAGATGGTCGCCGCGTTCCAATATTTTTACCACATGAAAACCAGCCTCTGTGGCAATTACATTTGTGTAAGTGCCTGCCTGCAATGCAAACACAGCTTCGTCAAGGATTTTATCCAGCAAGTATCCTTTTGGTAACCAACCTAACTCGCCGCGTGTGAATGGGTCATATAAAAGAGCCAGTTTATTAAAATCCGCGCCGCCGTTTAGTTGGGCTAAAACATTTTGAGCATCTGCTTCATTATAGGTCAAAATTTGTTGCAAATGCACCTGCTCTGTGATCAGCGGAACCTCTGCAATGATACTGTCGCGCATCCATGCTGACTCTGCGGCTCTTTTCAATGCGATTCGAAATGAGGCATCGTCATACCCGTGCGCTGATTGCCATGCAGATAATTGCTCCGCGCCGCCAATTTGATTTGCAAGCGCGTCAATCTTTAACTGGATGTCTGTTTCTGTTACAGAAAAGTTAGCCTCTCTGGCGGCTTGTGCGAGCAACACTTGCGCGATCATATCCTCCAGTACGATTTTGTTCGCCTCTTCATCATTGACGGTTTTCCCCAAGGCGGCTTGGGCTGTTTTATAGCGCTCCAACTCTGCTTGAAATTCTACAAGGGTAATATACTCACCATTCACAATTGCAGCGGATGGCGGCGGGGTAGGAGTGGGCGGCTGAGGCGTAACAGTTGGCAAAATGGGGGTAGGCGTGTCCAAGCTGGAGAAAGAAGCGCAGGCTGAGATTCCCAGCACAAGGAGGGGAATCAAAATCCATAATACATATCGTCGTTTGAATAACATTTGTATGATTATACCAAACGCATTTTATTGCCTGCCTTGCTTAAATTAATCTAGCGCGAATGAGTATAATGAAATTAGCGCACGTAAAGTTTTTAATCTAAACAAAGGAGCAAAAGATGTCAACTTACTTTATGACCGGCGGGTATGGGTTTCTTGGGCAGTATATTGTGCAAGCCATTCATGACTATGACCCTCAAGGTGAATTGCGTGTCTTGATTCGCAGTCAGCGTAAGACGCGTTTAAATTTGGAAAAGCTCGATCGCATTCAATGGACGCGCGGAGAATTAACCAGCCCAGAAACTTTTGCAGAACAACTCAAAGGTGTAGACACTGTGATTCATAGTGCGGCGATGGTTTCGTTTGTGCCCGCAGACAGACAAAAAGTAATTGATGCAAATATTATTGGTACGCGCAATCTTGCAAAAGCCGCGCGTGAAGCGGGTGTGAAAAATTTTATTTTTATCAGTTCCATTTCGGCTGTCGAGTTTCGTCCGCCGCAGATTACAGACGAAACTTTTATCCCCGATCTTAAAGATAAAGAAAAGAACGATGTTTATGGTTATACAAAACGCATCAGCGAAGTTGAATTGCAAGAAATGTCTAAAGACATGCGCGTGATCATCCTTAACCCCAGCGTTATTCTGGGTCCCGGTTCGGAGCGGGTGGAGCAAGCAATGAACGCTGTGCGCAAAGCTCCTATTGTGCCGATGATGGATTACATCAACGCTTTTGTGGATGTGCGTGATGTGGCGCGCGCTGTAACGCTGGCAATTACCAAAGGACGCACTGGCGAACGTTATTTGGTTTCATCTTTTAACGATCGTATGGTGGAGTTTACGCGCAGTATTGTGAAATATATGGGTCAAAATAAACGAGTCTTTGCTTTGTCGCCTATTGGCATTAATATCGCCGATGGATTGGTTGGTCTGCTGGATGTGCTGCACATCAACCCCGGCATTCGCCGCCTTAAGTTGGTCAATGTGGATAAGCCGTGTTCCAATGAAAAAATTAAAAAAGAATTTGGCTGGGAACCGACTTTTACTCTGGATCAATCCATCAAGGATTCAGTGATTCATACGTAATACATATTATCCGTCATTAATGATTTGATGAACCTGAGCAAAAAAAGAATTCTGATTACTGGCGCCGCGCGCGGGCTGGGGCGCGAACTCTCGCTTCTGCTCTACGCTCAGGGCTGTTTGCTGACTCTCGTCGATCGCGAGCATCCCAGCCTTGATCTGTTGCAGAATGCTCAGGCTTTCATTTGCGATTTAAGTATTTTGGATGAAAGAAAAAGATTAATTGAACAAATTCCAAGTGTAGATATTTTAATTAACTGCGCAGGGGTTGGCAGTCATTCATCATTAGAGCAATTGAAAGTTGATGAAATAGAGCGTGTATTGCAAGTGAATACACTCGCTCCATTGGAATTGATCGCTGGTTTAGCCTCTCTGGAATTAATTGTTAATATCGGCTCGGTGGCAGGGGAGATGAATTTGCCATCCATTGGCTTGTATGCCGCGAGCAAGTCAGCTTTACATGCTTTCACAAAATCAATTGCGCTGGAAGGAGCGCACACTTTGCTGGTGAT